>CAYXUT010000008.1:0-32381 GCA_964468005.1 uncultured Magnetovibrio sp.
AGCATTTCCTGAACTGCATCAAATTGCGGATTTAAGAAGGGGTAGTTGAATAGCGTCTTCCCGTCATCTTGTAGAGCGAGAGTGATGAAGGCCGCGGCCGGAGTTTGGCCCAACCGGTCTGCGTGGGCCCGTAGGCTGTTGGATTGGCCCAGATCATAACGAACCTCGCCTTTTGGGAGAACGAAAAGGTCGCCGAAATTTATGGGAGGCGGGTCTTCATTGGCCTCCCGTACCATTTGTTCTTGGTATTCAGAGTTACGTAATTTTGCGAGCTTTTGGTCTAGACTAAGGTCCCGGAGTGCTCGCCATGCGGGCGCCCGATCGAAAGGAGTTCTATTGTCGAAGCCGAACAATACGCCGATTCCTCTTGTCGTCGATTGGGCGAATACTTGAGCCCCTTGTTTGGCGCTCTCGCTAATGCCCTCCAGCATCCATTTATAGGCTTTTGGATGCGGTCGGCTTTGCGCTAATCCAAACGTCACGGGCCGTGCCGTATCAAGGCTCACCGCGGTCATCCAGTCTATCTCCCGTTGCAAATCCTCCGACTTCCCACTATCTATCCCAGGGGCTGCTTCAATAACCCCGCGTTCGAGCTTGCCGAGTGCCCGCGCAATTCCCATCAATTCATCGCTCTCCGCAAACGTCCCCGGTACCGGTTGTCCCTCTGGAGTTCGATGCAAAATGGTGCGTGAGGTTGAAAATCCCAGCGCCCCACCGGCCATCGCTTCAGCTACGATGTCGTGCATCTGTTTAATATCTTCTTGCTGTGCTGGCTCATTGTCCAGACTTTTTGGTCCCATTGCCCAGTAGCGCACTGCGCAGTGACCAACCATTCCGCCCACATTTACACCCTTCGGAATTTGATCCAAAGCCCGCAGGTATTCCCCATAAGTTTCCCATTTCCAAGGCATACCTGCGTTGATGCTCTCGGCGGGGATATCTTCTACAGATTCCATTAGATGGGCGAGGTATTCACGGTCTTCCGGCCGGCACGGGGCGAACGTAACTCCGCAATTTCCCATGACTACGGATGTTACACCGTGCCAGCATGATGATGAGACGGTGGGGTCCCACCAAATTTGAGCGTCCAGGTGCGTGTGAATGTCAACAAAACCCGGAGTCACGATTTTCCCCTCGGCGTCGATCGTTCTCTTTGCTGCTCCGGTAACGTTGCCTATCTCGGTTATTCGGCTACCTTCGACGGCTATGTTTGCCTGCCTGCCAACCTGCCCGGTTCCGTCGATGATGGTCCCATTCTTTACAATCAAGTCGTATGGCATGTTTTTCCTCGTAGTACTTACGGTTCCAACGTTACGAAGACGATGTCAGTTTTTTTATCGTCCTCCTCGGGGTTTTCTAACGCTGCCCGGCCTACGCCTGGCTGCGCACTGTACTCTGCGACATTATGTGTGTGTTGTCAATTATTCGCGTATACGATTTTATCTTTTTATTGGGCGCACTCAAAGGCGATAAATCGTAAGTCGACGTCCGAGGTTGATAATCAGTTGTGGGTTTCTTCGCCCCGAAAAAGAGACTTACGGTAGAATGGACCCCGCCTCGGTTTAGGGGTATTTAAAACTTTGAACACACGTGACACGAGGAGGCCATGAATTTAGCGCAATTTTTTTGGAAGACGTTGTCCTCCAATGGCGATCGGATTTTATTCGAACGATTGGGAGCATCCGGCCGGATAGAATGGAAACAAACTCGGACCGCCTTGTTGACCGAGGCGTCAATATTGATGGCGGCCTTGCGCCATGCAGGCATTGAAAGAGGAGACCGCGTCGCCCTTTCGGTGGGAAAATCCGACGGCCTCGCTGCTGCACATGTGGCCACTCTTGGGGTGGGGGCGGTCGTCGTGCCCCTGAATCCTGCGTTGTCGACGGCAGAGACTGCGGCCGTTCTTGATCAGGCAGAACCGCGCCTGGCCATTACAGATGGAGCCATCGCCGTTGCGAGACCCGAGTTGGGAGAGCATGTCAGGGGCGCTTGGTGGGTAGCGTCCGGTTACGACGAAGCGGTGCCGGGTCCAATTTCTCTCTCGGAGGTCCTGGCGGGTCACACGAGTGGGCAAGAGCCGTGTGACAGCGTGGATGACGAAGTAGCATTGATGTTGTTTACCAGTGGGACGACCGGGACGCCAAAAGGCGTGGGGCTAACTCATCGCAATGTGGCATCGAATTTAGAGGCTCTACTCGTTGATAGTTGGGAAATGACAGAAAACGATCGGCTTTTACACGTACTTCCACCACATCACCTACATGGGCTTGCGTTAGGGTTGTACGGAACACTTTACACGGCCGGGAACGCAGTGCTCTTGGACCGCTTTGACGCGAAAGTGGTACTTGCTGCGCTGTCAGCGCACAGGATTAGCGTGTTCATGGGTGTACCGACCATGTACCATCGCATGACCGAGGTGCCCGGAGAGTTTTCCTACGCGACCATGCGCCTTTTTACGAGCGGATCCGCGCCTCTGTCACGAGAAACGTTTCGCCGCTTCGAGGATCAGTCAGGCTTCCGTATTGTGGAACGGTACGGATTAACGGAGACGGCTATTAATACGTCGAATCCGCTAAACGGCGAGCGACGTCCCGGGACGGTTGGCCCCGCACTACGAGGGACACAGGTGGAAATATTTGATCCCGAAACACTCGACTGCCTAGAGAAAGGAAGGACCGGAGAAATATGGGTAAAAGGCCCGAACGTCTTTGCCGGGTACTGGAAGAATCCTGGAGCTACGGAGCCAGCATTTTGTAAGGGATGGTTCCGTACCGGCGATCTTGGATACCTGTCCGAAGACGGGTATTTGACCATTAACGGGCGGATGAAAGAGCTCATTATAGTCGGTGGCACCAACGTTACGCCTGGCGAGGTTGAGTCGGTTGTAGAGCCCGAGGCTGGAGTACGTGAATGCGCGGTGGTCGGACTGCCGGACAGAGATTTGGGGGAAAAAGTAGGTGTCTTTATCGTTCCACAGGAAGGTCAAGACCCTGTTCTGCTTGAAAAACATCTTCGTGAACGACTTGAAGCGGAATTGGCCTCCTACAAACGGCCGCGTGTGTACTGTTTTTTAGAGGAAATCCCGCGCAATACTATGGGCAAAATCCAACGGGACAGGCTTAAGAAATTGTGGTCTGAAGAATCTTAGGGAAGAAAGGACGAGTGAATGCGTCTTGTCACTTACCAGCACGGAGGAGAGTCTAGTACGGGAGTACTAACCAACACCGGCGTAGTGGACTTGCCCCGTGCGTCCGGCGGTCGGATTCCTGGCGAAATGGTAGCCTTGTTGTGTGGGGGAGACCCTATCCTTCAATTGGCACGGGAAGTTGTTACAGCTGGGGATGAGATCCCGCTGGCCAGCGTGCGATTGCAAGCGCCAATCAGGCGGCCAGGGAAGATTCTAGGGATCGGTTTGAATTACGCCGACCACGCGGCTGAGGGCGGGAGAAAGAAACCAGACTATCCCCTGGTATTTGCCAAAACGGTGCTGGAGACTACAGGGGATGGAGACCCGATCCGACTGCCCGCTGTAACGCAGATGGTAGATTTTGAGGGAGAGCTCGCTGCGGTCATAGGTAAGAACAGCCGGCAGATGAAAGACGAAGATATGCTGAGCTGCGTTGCAGGTTACACAATCTGTAACGATGTTAGCGCTCGTGATTACCAGCGAAGAAGCGGACACACGGCCGGAAAATCGTTTGAAACGTTCGCTCCACTAGGGCCAGCTATTGTAACGAGGGATGAAGTGCCCGACCCTCACGCGTTAGACATTCGGACATGGGTCAGTGATGAGGAAATGCAGAGGTCCAATACAAAGCATTTGATCTTTACTATCCCCTATTTGATTCAGTATCTCTCCCCTATTTTCCCCTTGGAACCGGGGGATGTCATTACGACGGGCACTCCTTCCGGCGTCGGAGCTTATAGGGACCCACCCCGTTTTCTCAAAGTTGGAGATACAGTCCGTATCGAGATTACTGGCATCGGGACTTTGCAGAACCCGGTCATGTAAAGGTGAAGTCCTTGCGCACCTTGAAGCGTGTAGAGCTCGGAATAGACTAGTAACGCGGCAGCCGCCCGCATACGAGCCTTTTGATCGTTTTTCGATGACGCTGGCCTGGTTCCTTGCTAGTATAGATGAGTGACGCAATCGAAATCATCCAAAGAAGATTCTATGCTGTCCGGCGCGGATGAGCGCGTCAGTTCTCGTTCTGAATTGGTTAGAAAAGGGAGGCCTATTGTCGTCGCCACTCTAGTGAGCCGCCCGTTGGGTTTCGTTCGTGAGGCTGTTCAAGCTGCGCTTTTTGGAGCCTCCCGGCTGACGGATGCATTCTTGGTTGCTTACAATGTTCCGGAATTGATCCAAACATTATTTTTCAGCGGCGTATTAAGCAATGTTTTTGTCCCGGTCATCACCCGTTACCGGTCGAACAAAGAAGAATTGAGCATTATCTTCAGTTCGGCCCTAAATGTAGCTTTTGGATTCGCGACGATTTTGGCTGTTGTCGGATACACATTGTCATCAGGCCTCATGACCATTGCTGCTCCTGGTCTGTCTGGAAACGACCATTCGTTAGCCGTTTTTCTATTCCGTTTCATGTTGCCCGTGCTGGTGTTCCATTGTCTGCTCGCTGTAATGAAAGGAACACTGAACAGTCTCGATCATTATGCGGCGCCCGAATATTCCGGCATTCTCTTTAACGTCGTCACAATTGTCTGCGCCCTTATGCTGGCGCCCACCTACGGTATAGTAAGCATGGCTGTAGGTGTTGTTGCGGGAAGTCTTGTCCAGGTATTAATTCAATTGCCTACGCTGAACAGGTACGGAATACACTACCGATTGAGGGCTGGTGTCTCGCATCCAGCCCTCAATGAGATGGGCGGGCTTGCGCTTTCCGCCTTTGTTGCCACAGCGGTGGTACCAGTAAACGCATTCGTGGCGCGGGCTCTCGCGTCCAATTTGGAAGAAGGCAGTATTTCTGCGCTGGCGTATGCGTTTCGGATATTTGTTCTCCCGATAGGCGTCCTCGCCGTTCCGATATACACAGTTTTACTGACCGAACTCTCGGCTAAGAATGCGGAAGGCAAGATGACAGAATTTAAGAAAAAGGCTGATGCCGGGATGTCATTGCTCCTTGCGACCTGCCTCCCGGCCACTGCTTTGCTTGTCGCTCTTGCGATACCGATCACGCGTCTGCTTTATGAGCGAGGTCATTTTGGCGCCGAAGATGTCAGAATGACGAGTGAGGCGCTCATGGCTTATGGGGTGGGAATAGTAGGCTATGGAACAAGTCAGGTCATGGTACGGCTTTTTACCGCCACAAAAGACACGGGCACGCCAGCACTCGTTGGCATAGCTTCCGTAGGCATAAACCTGGTCGGGTGTTGGCTAGCAATGCAGGTTTGGGGCCATGTAGGTATCGCACTGGTCATCTCGGCGGTTTCCTATATCAATGCTGCCGTTCTGTACTTTATTTTCCGCACGCGTTATGGGCCGTTGGATGAAGGCAGCCTTCTGAAGACAGTGATCACGCATTTGACGTTGGCGACGTTCCTCGGACTATTTTTGTTTGAATTATGCAACAGGTTTCTCGATGCATCGAGGTCGCCATGGGACGGTCAGAGCCTGCTGGTGTTTGGTGGCATCATTCTGTCGGGCACTATCGCCTATCTGATAGCTGGATGGGTGTTTCGAGTGGGGGAAATAAGAATGTTTTTGCTTAGAGTTCGATTGGGTCTGTCACGAACCGGCCGCGGCGGATAACCCCTCTCTCGATGCCGCATATGAGGACATTGATTGCTAAATGGTGGGGAGGTGCCACCGGTGTTTGAAGAGCTGTCGCGTAGACGAGAGAGCCTGTTTGAGGTTGCGCTGAGAAGCTCATCGAGTGCAATCTCAAACGGAAAAAATCTCTTCATTTGTTGCGGCTAATGGACAAGGTCTTCCAGGTATTGCCACCTGACGTATGCGTCCTCGAGTTTTTGACCGAGGATTTCCAACTCTTCTTTTAGGTCCGCTACAGTGATGCCGTGTTTTTGATATATCCGTGGGTCTGCCAAGCGTTTGTGTATATCTTCTTGCTGAAATTCGAGTGCCTCGATGATCGCTGGTAAATCCTTCAACTCGGTCTGTTCTTTGTAACTGAGCTTGCGTGGTCTTTGCTTTGCGCGCCGTATCGCTTGAGACTCTGGTTGAGCCGGCGCGGCTGTGGGGGGTGGGCGCTGACGCAACCAATCATCATACCCACCAATGTATTCACGGATCTCCCCTCCTTCCTCGAACGCGATTGTGCTGGTCACGACATTATTAAGGAAAGTACGGTCATGGCTGACCAGTAGTATTGTCCCAGTGTAGTCCTGTAGTAATTCCTCGAGAAGCTCGAGGGTCTCGGAGTCAAGATCGTTGGTTGGCTCGTCCATCACGAGTACGTTCGAGGTTTTAGTGAACAGTATGGCCAACAAAAGCCGGTTCCTCTCCCCGCCGGACAAGACACTGACGGGGCTGTTCACTCTATCGGCTGTAAAAAGAAAATCTCTCATGTAGCTAATAACATGGCGACTTTTGCTATCTACGGTCACATAGTCTGAGCCATCGCCTATAGTTTCGAACACTGTTTTATTTGGATCGAGTGCAGAACGAAGCTGGTCAAAGTACGAGACGGCGAGCCTTGTTCCAATCTCGATTTGGCCCTCCTTTGCCGGAATTTGTCCAAGCAGGAGTTTGAGCAAGGTTGTCTTGCCTGTCCCGTTTCTGCCCAGTATTCCGATCTTATCGCCGCGAACTACTGTCGCGGAGAAGCGATTGACTATGGTGTGTTCGTCGTAAGCGTAGCTGACGTCCGTTGCCCGGCAGACGATTCTTCCGGACCTTTCGGCTTCTTGTATGCGGGCCTTCATTGTCCCCAGATGTTGCCTGCGCCTAGTACGTTCCTCACGAAGCTTCTTTAGATTGCGAACGCGACCCTCATTTCTAGTACGGCGGGCCCTTATGCCTTTTCGGATCCAAGCTTCTTCTTCGGCGAGCCGTTTGTCTTGGAGTTTTGTCTGCTCCTCTTCTGCTTCAGCTTTGGCCTGTTTCCTTCGAAGGTAGTTCTCATAGCTGCACGACCAGTTGGACAGGCTTCCGCGGTCAATTTCCACTATTCGGGTAGCAAGTGTCTTAATGAACGTGCGGTCGTGAGAAGTGAAAATGAGCGTTTTCTTCTGACGCAACAGGAAATCTTCAAGCCAGATAATAGTTTCTATATCGAGGTGATTTGTAGGTTCATCTAACAATAGTACATCAGGGTTGTGCACCAACGAAACGGCAAGTAATGCCTGGCGTTTCATACCACCAGAGAGCGTTCCGAATGTGTTCCGACCGTCGATTTTGAGGGCCTCTAAAGTTCGTTCGATTTTTTGGCGGGCCAGCCAACCGCCTTCCTGGTCGAGCTCACTTTGAAGGGCGCTCAAGCGTCCCAGCAAATCATCACTCGGGGTATCGCCCATCTGGCTGCTTAGGGTCTCATATCGTTCCAGGGCTGTTCCTGTAGGGCCTAGACCCGCCCAGACATTTTCCATGATGGTCCCGGTCATAGAATCTGGTACTTCCTGAGGCAAAAAACCGGTAGTTACATTTTTTGTACGCGTCACGACGCCGTGATCCGGTTCAACGTCCCCCTGGATCAGCCGCATCAGCGTGGATTTGCCTGAGCCATTCCGCCCTATTATGGCGACACGTTCGCCCGACTCGACCTGCAGGTTGACACCGTCTAGCAACGGCTGCGTACCAAAGTTCATAGAAATATTTTCCAGGGTGAGCAGCGCCATCTCTGATGGTTTTTCATATTCTGTCGTACAAGGCTATCACTTCGTGGAAAGGACGAGATTTGCCTTGCGTGGGCGCTCGTCGGTCATATAGGCTGTCCGACGAAAGATTAGGAAGACACCGTTGATGATTAACGTTTTTGAACTGGGGCGAAAGTGTCGAAGTATTTGGCCGATGTTGGGCCTCTCTGGAACTCGTTGAGGAACAATTACCGGATACCCGGAACATCGTTGGTCTAGGGGCTATAGGCGCAATTGCTGAAGAACATCGGATCCGGCGACCGTTAACCTGAGGGAAAAATCATGGGACAACTGAAAGACAAGATCGCCATCATTACGGGCTCCGGACGAGGTCAAGGCCTTGTTGCGGCAAAGCTTTTTGCGAAAGAGGGGGCCAAAATTGTAGTTAATGACTTGGACCAGGATTCTGTTGATAGTGCAGTTGAGAGTATAACTAGTGCCGGTGGTAGTGCAGTAGGTCTAACCGGTGATGTTTCCAATACGGAAGACGTCCAGCGCATACTACAATTAGCTGGTGAGACTTTCGGTGGTATTGACATTCTCTACAATAACGCTGGGATTGGCTACTCGGCGACGGATCGGTTTGGCATAGCAATGAGCGATGTTGTCAACTGCGCGGAGAACCACTGGCGCCGGATAATGGATGTTAACGTGGGCGGGGTCTTTTTGTTCTGTAAGTACGGGATCCCCGCGTTGATTAAACGCGGGGGCGGAACGGTTATTAACACCGCATCGATCGCGGCGTTGAGAGGAGCGCAGGACGCGCACGCCTACACGGCCAGTAAAGGTGCTATTCTTGCACTTACCAGAGCTATCGCTGTGACATATGGGCCTCAGGGAGTGCGGGCGAACACTATTTGTCCTGGCGTCATAGACACGGAAATGATCCATAACACATTAATACGGGACAGTCGTATCAGTGACGTCTTGGAAAAAAACACGCCGTTGCGGCGGAACGGGAAGCCGGAAGATGTTGCCGGCGTTGCACTGTTTCTTGCAAGTGACCAATCACGGTTTGTAACAGGGGAAGCGTTCGCCGTGGACGGGGGCATCACTCAACAGATCGGTGTTTCCTGACTATAGTTCCGTCGAGTCACGTGCTCCATTGGGGATAATTGACGTTAATTGGATGCGTTTAAACCGGCTTTTAATTCGCGCGCAGCCTCTTCCAATGCTAGGCCGGCCGGTTCGATGGCCTTCGCCATCCCCATAAATCCGTGTATCAGGCCATCGTAACACTTGTATTTTGCCGCGACTCCGGCGTCGCGCAGTTTCTCCGCGTAAGCTGCCCCTTCGTCTCGTAACGGGTCGTACTGGGCCGTAGCTATAAATGCGGGTGGGACAGACCGGCACTGTTCAAGTGTTGCCTGCAGGGGTGACGCAAGTGGGTTTTTCCCGTCGGTTGCTGTTGGCAGGTACTGGGCCCAGAACCACTCCATCATCTCGGTGGTTAGGAAATAGCCCTCCGCATTTTCTTTGTGCGAGGGCATGTCGGACCCGTGCGCTGTTACCGGGTACATCAGGAGTTGGAAAGCTAGCGTCGGGAGGCCCGCCGCTGCCGACTTGAGCGTTACGGCGGCGGCCAGGTTCGCGCCTGCACTTTCGCCCCCGACCGCGATCCGGGAGCTGATGCCGTTGAATGCCGCGGCGTTCAGCGCGGCCCACCGCGTAGCCGCATAACAGTCGTCGATTGCCGCCGGGAATTTGTCCTCGGGCGCGAGTCTGTAATCGCTAGAAATTACAATACATTCTGCCAGATTGGCAAGGGCGCGACATGAAGCGTCTACGGTGTTTATACTCCCGACGACCCAACCGCCGCCATGAAAATATACCATAATGGGGAAGGGCCCAGCGCCTTTTGGCGTGTATATTCGTATCGCTTGTTTACCTGCGATACCTGGAATGTTTCGATCTTCTACAGTTCCCACCGGCTCCGGCTTTGTGTTCTGGCCGCGTGCTGCTTCCATTGCCGCGCGGGCCTCTTTCGGGGGGAGTTTGTGCAGGGGAGGCCCGGCAGCCTTCATTTGTTCTAATGCTTTTACGACCTGGGGATGGAGAGGCATGTGTTTTTCCTTCCGTGTTAACCGTATTCTCGGAAACGACAAGGTTCAGTTATGACCGTCCAGCTTATCCAAGAATTCCTGCACGATTCGCGAGAATTCGTCTGGTTTTTCTATGTGAGGGTAGTGGCCGCACTCAGGAATGATTACTGCGCGCGCGCGTGGAAGGGCATTCCGGTACAAAATTCCGCATTCTACGGGCACTATCTGATCTTCTTGCCCCCAGATAACCAGCGTGGGAGTCGGTACCCGCTCGAGAACCCAACGGAGCGATGGATCGAACATGTATGGTTTCCAGAAGTAACGTGCCGCCGCTTCCTGGTTTTGCGTTTGTCGATTCCGCGTTTTCCGGGACGGTTTTGCCTTGAATAATTGGTCGAATTCAGGTGTTTGTTCCGGTTTAAAGAAGGAGAGCGAGCGGGTGCTGTCGTGACCGTGCAGAAAAATGTCGGTGATCTCACCGATTTCTGGTTGAATTCCGGCAGCATCGACCAAAATTAAGGCTTCGAACGAACTTGGCGACATAGTGGCCATCTCTGCCGCGACCCAACCGCCGATGGAGTGGCCGGCTAAGGAGACATTAGAAATGTTTAATTCGTCGATGAGCCAGAGGGTAAAGCGAGCCAGGTCTGATACGGTTTCCAACCAAGCCGGCCGCTCAGATTCTCCAAAACCGGGCAAAGTAGGCGCATACACTGTGAAATTTTCCGCCAGCAGTTTGTGGTGTTGGCACCAGCCCAAGTCGCCGTGGATCCCGTGGAGTAGCACGAGTGGCCTGCCGCTCCCTCCCTTATGATAGTGAATCTTCGCTCCGCCAACCGGCACAAATTGTTCAGTGTGTTCTGCCATCGTAGGTTCTTCCGTTTGTCTAGGGTGTTGCCTCGAATGGGCCAGGCAGGCCGAGCTCCTCGCCCATGGCACGGAGAGCGGGTAATACGTCATGTTCCATCAACTCTAGGCAACGCATTGTGTCTGCGTGACTGATAGTGCCGTCGTTCGTCCAGATGCCCAAAATCCCTGGCCGTACAACGCTAAGCACTTCCCGTAGTTTACGTAAGACCGTTTCGGGGTTGCCGACGATTACGCGATTGCTGTCCACAACTTTGTCCCAACCAGCCGAATCCACCCCGCCGTACAAGGGGTCAGGGCGTAAGGAATAGCGCTTGTACTGATCAACGATCCTTTTTGCCCCGGCACGAGAATTATACCCTGGTGGAGCCATGAAATCTCCTGGTAGTGGAACTCTGCCAATACCGGCATTCCCTACTAAGAAGCCTTTACCGACCTCGTACGCCTTCTCGTCCGTGTCTTGAACATGCACCCGGACGAGGTATCCGAAATTCTGCGGCCCTGGCTGGTAACCAAATCTTTCTGCGGTTTCGTTGTAT
The DNA here is from genome assembly GCA_964468005.1 of uncultured Magnetovibrio sp. Lineage (GTDB taxonomy): Bacteria > Pseudomonadota > Alphaproteobacteria > Rhodospirillales > Casp-alpha2 > TMED8. The sequence continues at coordinate 11,276 of CAYXUT010000008.1, forward strand.
ATTGCGGTTAGGTCCAACGTGACTTGGGGGTCAGTTTCCAAGTAAATGTACGGGTAGTGGTGTTCGGCACACCAAATGAGCGTTTCCGGGCTTCCGATGCCAGGAATCCAGACTGGCGGGTGAGGGTTCTGAAGGGGTCGTTCGAACGGGTTCACCACCCGGAATTGGTAATGTTTTCCCTCCCAGCGCCACGGTCCCGGCGTTGTCCATGTTTTTATTACTAGATCATGGGCCTCTTCGAAGCGCTCGCGGTTATAGACAGGATTAGTATTGGTTGCCCACGTTTCGATTCCTGTGCCCCGCACGAATCCGGATACCAGACGACCACGGGAGATCATATCGATCTCCGCCAGTTCTTCGGCCAGGCGTAAAGGGTTGTCAAAAATCGGTAGTGGATTACCCAGCAATACAATCTTGGCTCGTTTCGTTGTTCGGGCAAGGATTGCTGCCTCAAGATTCATCGCTGCACCCATGCACGTCGGTGTGTTGTGGTGTTCGTTCAGCATTAGTCCATCGAACCCAACTTCTTCCGCGTACTCGTACTCGTCTAGATAGGTATTGTACAAGTCGGCACCGCGGGCGGGGCTAAAGTGGGAGTTGGGAAACGTTAACCGGACGGAGTTCCGGAAGCTGTCGCGTACGTCTTTCTCGGTGTAATCAACATAGGCTCTCTCCGTGAACCGCATCAGAAACATAGGTGCAGACCTTCCTTTCTCTGGCCTGTTATTAATATCGCGTCTTCTATTCTAGGTTCAAGACGTGATTTTGTTATTGACTATTGTGACTGATCCTCGTACGCCTACCGGCAGAGGAGGAACTCCTATGGCAAAGACGTTTGACAAGCGAACTGTCTCGTACGAATCGGCAGTCAGGATGGTTGAAGCAGCGGTGGCGAAAGCGGAAAAGTTAGGATGCAAACAAAACGTGGCGGTCGTTGACGAAGGAGGTAATCTCAAGGCATTTGGCCGCATGGACGGGGCCCCCTTGCTCGGTGTCGAGGGGTGTCAAAGAAAGGCGTTTACGGCGTTATTTGGGGCTGGGACGAAGGACCTCTACGACGCCATAAAGAATGACCAGTCCCTCGTCATTGGGCTTTCTCATTTTTCGGGCGCGACGATGGTGGGAGGTGGGCTTCCAATTATACACGACGACGAAGTCATAGGGGGAATCGGCGTTGGCGGCGGAACCGTAGATGAGGATATTGCTTGTTCCCAGGCCGGTCTTGACGTGTTGAAGAACTAGTTGGGAGGGAAATTTCGTAGGGGGTGTCGACCCTATGCGTGTCAGACCTCTGGCTAAGTCGATTGCTTGTTTGTGACGACAGGGTCAAGAGACTCCTGTGAGGGGTGTCAGCCGGGCACCTGAAGAAGGTTGCTTACGGTTTATTTGACCGGGGTACCTTTCGTTAATGTGTCGGCGGCACAGATGCCCTTTTCTGTGAGTAATCTCTCGAAAGAGTTGAGCCAGTGCTCATAATAGCCCGGGCTGTTGTGGTCTACGCTTGGGTCTGCAGGATCGCTCTGAATTTCGGAAATGAGATGTTCTCGGAACTCGTCCCAGTCGTAATGGCCTTGTTCGCACAATGTAACGGCCAGGGCGAATGCTCGACGTTCCCACCTGTCATGAAACACGAGCTCGCCGCTTTTTCGGGGGAGCGCGGTGCCCGGGGCCATGTTGGAAATGTCAGGGTTTGTTTTGCGGTTCATGGCCCCGGTGGATCGGCCTTCTTCACACCGATCATAGCGTCCCGACTCACAAGGTTCGCAAGCTCTTCCTCATTCAACCCGTCGGTGCCTGTGGGACGTTCGGGCAACACCATGTACCGAATCTCGGCGCTGCTGTCCCAAACTTTCACGGCTACAGACTCGTCCAGGCTTAATCCAAAATCAAGCAACACGCCTCTAGGGTCTACGACGGAACGTGACCTGTAGGCGGCGTCTTTGTACCAAGTTGGGGGGAGTCCCAGTACGGGCCATGGATAGCAGGAGCACAATGTGCAGACGACCAAGTTATGAACGGATGACGTATTTTCCACGACTACCAAGTGCTCGCCTTGAAGCCCACCGAATCCAAGTTCTTTCACCGCCGCCGTGCCGTCTTTGAGCAGGCGTCCTTTGTAGGCACTGTCGGTCCACGCTTTTGCGACAACTCTGGCGCCGTTGGCGGGCCCAAGGTCCTTCTCGTATGTTTGCACGAGTTTGTCTAATGTCGCCGGGTCGACGAGACCTTTCTCTACGAGGAGTGATTCCAGCTTCTCAACGCGCTGGCTCAGTGCCGCGGTATCTTCGGGAGACGTTCGCTTTTCCAGGTACGGGTTCGGTGGGTCATTGTGAGAATGCGGCTGGCTTTCGCTCATGAGAGTTCCCCTTACACTGCCTCAAGATAATCTTCCCATAGGTCAATATAGAGACTATCGGCCCGGGGCACCGTTGGCCCCCAGAGTTCGCTTGCGCTAAACCGTACTGAATATAACGGTTGCGGTTGTTCACCTTGCTGATGCGCGTTCGTATCCGGATAAACAAAAGTTCCGTGGACTTGGTCAATGACTCCAGTTTTCCCACGGACATAACGGGGAAGCCGCGTGTGGCCCATAGGGTTCAGATTTCGTCCCCGGACGGCCTGTCCCCTCTCGTAGAGAGGAGTGAGGCGGCCTTCCGCTCGGTTCGATGGAGCCCCGGTAGAGACTACCGCGGGCACTGCCTCAGGGGGAAGCGGAGGTTCTGCTTGTCCAATTGTTTCTTTGACATTGCCGCTTCTCAGTTCTTGATCAGTCAGGATACCTTTCTCCACGGCCAGGGTTTCGAGTGAAGTGAGCCAGTGTTCGTAGTAACTTGATGCAAGATATTCAACGGGGTCCATGCGCTCGCCAGCGTGCCGAAATGCGTCGAGCGTATCTAGTTTGCTCATGCAAAGCATCGTCAGGGCAAATACGCGCCGCTCCCACTCAGAGTGGAACACCGGCTCATTTTTTTCAGGCTCAACTGGACCAAAACAGGTCATGCCTCCCATGTCATGCACACCATTCATAAGCGCTACTCCTGGGGTTGGACCCTAACACCAGTAAATTAGGGGGTCAATCAATCGTGGGAATTTATCAATCGGATTTGGGCGCTTTAGAAAGTTGCTTCCAGGCAAGGGCAATCTCCAAATGTGTCCCGAACCAGACACCTTCTTGCTTGAGCATTTGCTCGATGAGGCGCTCTAACATTGCCATGCGAGAACGACGACCTATTATTTGCGGGTGCATGACCAAACTGAGGAATCCCCCGTCTTCGTAAGCGCCGGCGAACTCCGCCTCCCAAATTTCGTAGACTTTGTTTTGACTCGACATGCCGGTAAAATATGGGGAGAAGCTAAACAAGAAGTGGGGGGCATCGTCCATTTCCCAACTGTATGGTATCTCTAATAGAGAGCGGTTTGACTGAGGAGTTCTGACCCAGTAGGGGCTGTCGTCGCCAACGAGACTGCTATCATAAATAAAGTTGTGGTCTAACAAGAGATCAAACGTGTGAGGACCAGTATTTCCGGCGGGGGACCTATAACCCTTTGGCGTTTCGCCGGTGATTCTTTTTAGACTCTCGATACCTTTCAACAGTATATCACGCTCGGTCTCTCGCCCTTTGTTCCCGACAAACTCATGCTCGTACCCGTGGTGCCCGATCTCGTGTCCGCCTGCCACCATCTGTTCTACTAATTGAGGGTGATGATCGGCCGACCACCCTGGGACGAAAAAGGTCGCCTTCAGATCGTATTTGCTTAACAGCTTTAGAATACGGGGTACGCCGGCCCGTGCCCCGTACTCGCCCCGAGAAAGCTGGCCCGGGAACGGCTGGCGCATGGTACGAAACCAGAGTGTCTCAGCGTCGAAATCGAAGCTGAGTCCAACGGCACATCTTTTCCCCTGAGGCCACATAGTTCACTCCTTGGCTGCGCGGGTGCGCTAGGCACAGCGCCACGGTAATACCTCTAGCCTATCCCGAAACTGAACGTTTGAGAATGGTTGAACTTGGTGCACGTTTCGGGCACATAGTGACCTTGATTATATAGAGGTCAAGTTACACTATGACGAAATTTTTCGAAGGACCTAAGCCAAGGCTATTCGCGCACCGAGGTGCAAGCGGCGAAGCCCCTGAAAACACTATGGCCGCCTTTCAACGGGCAGTTGCCCTAGGGATCCAGTATGTTGAATTGGACGTCAGAGCGTCCCAAGATGAACAGATCCTAGTGATGCACGACGAAACGATTGAGCGCACCACGAATGGTGTTGGGCCAGTCCCTGAATATTCGCTAGCGGCCTTACAACAGTTGGATGCGGGGTATCGCTTTTCGAGTGATGGCGGGTCCACTCTCCCGTTTCGCGCTTCGGACGTCATTATTCCATCGCTCGAAGAGGTGCTCGCGACGTTTCCAGAGCTCAAATACACGATCGAAATAAAGCAGGTGCAGCCTCCTATTGAAGGCGATGTCTTAGAGGTAGTTCGTAGATGTGGCAGACTCGGTGACGTCATTATCGCGTCCGAATCCGACGATGTCTTGGCCCGTGCCCGGGCGCTGGCTCCCGATGTGCCGACAAACTTAGGATTTAATGAAACAGTTCAGTTCATGCAGATGGTTTCGTCTTGTCGGTTCGATGACTACGATCCCCCGGGGGCCGCCTTGCAGATACCGCCGCGGTACCAAAATATTGAACTCGTTACCGAGCAGTCGTTATCCGCGGCACACCAAGTGGGTCTGGAAATGCACGTGTGGACCGTAAACGACCGCGCAGAAATGAAACGGTTATTCGAACTGGGGGTAGACGGTATCATGTCAGATTTCCCAGGACGCTTGCTCGATGTAGCGGAGGAAGTGGCATCGATGACATGATGCGTTTGGTGGGTCTTAACCGGCTACTGAATCAATGGCATGACATTCTCCCGGAAAATTTGTATGTTTTCTTTAAACTTAGCCGCCTCACTGTACCGTCCGAGGCCGAGCACGTAATAGTCGGCACCCGCCTCCTTCATGGCAGATATTTTATCGATCATGGGCTGGGGGCTTCCTTCACGCATCATTCCGCCGACGATCAAATCCGGCATAGACCTTTGGTGCAGCGCTGACTGTTCTCGCAGGTGCGACGCGATCTCCGCCAACTCGCCGGAATTCAGTCCTATGGGATAGTAGCCGTCTCCCCATTTTATGGTCCGTTCTATGGCCTTTTCTCCCGCACCACCGACCCAAATTGGTGGCCGAGGTGGCCGGGGCGCAAACACGAATTCCGGGAATTGAATATGTTTTCCGTCGAAAGAATTAACATCGTTCGCAAACAATTTGTGTACTACTGCCAAGCTTTCGTTGGTAATTGCTCCACGATGGCGGGGGTCTACACCAAGCGCGTGGAATTCTGGGCGCATCCAACCAACTCCAGCCCCGAGAATGATACGTCCACCGGAGAGTTCTTGCAGTGTAGCCACTTGTTTCGCCATGTAGACCGCTGGCCTATACGGAAATACGAGGACGGAAACTCCTAGTCTGATGGTCTTTGTCATCCCGGCGAAATAAGCGAGGGTGGTCAAGGGTTCGAAGTAGCGTCCGCCAGAACCTTCCGTCTGGTCGGGAGGTATCGCCAAATGGTCTACGACAAAAGCCGCGTCGAAGCCTGCCTGTTCAACGGCGGTGACGCACGCACCCAGAGTTTCTCGGGTTGCTGCAGGGCCCATGTTTCTAATGACAACACCAAATTTCATCTGTGTTCTCCTTCTTGCCCATCAAACAGGCGTTCTGCGAGCGCTTCTGCCAGGGCCGCACGGGCGTCCTGGTCTTCTCGTAACAGGTCGAAAGCCACGTTCATAAGCATTTTACCCAATACTTCGCGCTGGAGCTGGTTGAGTTCGATGGGTTGGGTGGGGATCTGGGTGGCTGTTTGTACGACGGTTTCCATGGAAGCAACACCAGCGTCATTCTCAAGTTTGGCCATTCTGTCGCCGGCCATGTCCGCCGCCTGACACAGCAGGTCGCGCTCGTCGCGATTCAATTGGAATGAGGACATTTGTGCCGCCGTTGTCTGCTAGTCCAGGTCGCTAAACAACCACGGGGCCTCGTTCTTTCGGCGTTGTTCGTACGTCGTTATGTCTTTCGCATTCTGGAGGGTGAGCGCTATTTCATCCAATCCGTCGACCAGACACTCCTTCTTAAATTTGTCTATTTTGAAACGAAAGGTATGCCCGGTTGGTGTGGTGACTGACTCCGAGGGCAGGTCCACTTTCAGTTGATACCCGATTGTAGATACGACCTCTTCGAAAATCTGATCAACCTCAGCGCTCGCAAGCACGACCGGGAGCATGCCATTTTTGAAACAGTTGTTGAAAAATATATCGGCAAAGCTAGGTGCGATCACGCACTTAAATCCGTAATCCAGGAGGGCCCAGGGAGCATGTTCGCGGGATGAGCCACAACCAAAGTTGTCACGGGCAAGTAGCATATTTGCTCCGGCATAACGTGGCTCATTTAACATGAAGCCCTCTTGCGGGTCGCCATTGCTGCCGTAGCGCCAATCGGAAAACAGGCCTTCTCGTAATCCCGTCCTCTTGATGGTTTTGAGGTATTGCTTTGGTATGATTTGATCTGTGTCGACATTGACGCGGTCCAGCGGCGCGACAATACCGGTGAGCGTTGTAAAAGCTTCCATAGGGGCTCCTCTTTTCGTTTAGGACCAGTTCCTTATATCAACAAAATGACCGCTAATGGCTGCCGCAGCGGCCATGGCCGGGGACACCAGATGCGTCCGCCCGCCTTTGCCTTGCCGGCCCTCAAAATTACGATTACTGGTTGAGGCGCATCTTTCGCCTGGCGCGAGGGTGTCCGCGTTCATTGCTAGACACATAGAACATCCGGCCTCCCGCCATTCAAATCCCGCATTCTTAAAAACGAGATCTAGCCCCTCTTTTTCCGCTTGCTGTTTGATTAAACCTGAACCGGGCACCACCAACGCATTGACACTGGCGGCGACCTTTTTTCCTTTGGCATAGCGAGCAGCAATCCGTAGGTCTTCGATTCTCGAGTTCGTGCAGGACCCAATAAAAACACGGTCAATGGAAATATCTGTGATAGCGGTGCCGGGTTTGAGGTCCATATACGCGAGGGCTCGGCGGCTCGCGTCTTGTCCTTCGGCTGATGACATGTCTTCCGGATCAGGGACCGTCCCTGAGACATCGGTAACCATTCCGGGGTTTGTTCCCCAGGTGACTTGAGGAGCTATTGAAGCTGCCGAAAGGGTTAAGTTTTTGTCGAATTGTGCGTCCGGGTCGGAAGGCAGGTTCTTCCAGGCAGCTACCGCCTGCTCAAACAATACCCCCGTTGGAGCAAATGGTCTTCCTTCGACGTAATCAAACGTCTTCTGGTCTGGCGCGACCATGCCGGCGCGCGCGCCGGCCTCAATAGACATGTTACAAAGCGTCATCCGACCTTCCATGGACAACGCTTCGATTGCCTCGCCGCAGTATTCGATGACGTGCCCTGTTCCACCCGCGGTCCCGATCGCTCCAATTATCGCCAGGACGATATCTTTTGCGGAGCACTGGTCTGGTAGTTTCCCATCGACCCTCACCTGCATCGTTTTCGGCTTCGTTTGCAGGAGGCACTGGGAAGCTAACACGTGCTCGACCTCACTCGTACCTATTCCGAAGGCTAATGCGCCAAACGCGCCGTGCGTCGCGGTGTGGGAATCCCCGCACACAATGATCATGCCTGGTAGTGTTAGCCCCTGCTCTGGCCCGATGACATGTACGATACCTTGCCGAATGTCGCCTATGTCAAAAATTTCCACCCCGGTGTTTCGGCAGTTCTCTTGTAACGCTTCGATCTGTTTTGCCGCGACAGCATCTTCGATCGGCTTACTCCTGTCGGTAGTAGGCACGTTATGATCCGGAACGGCTATCGTTGCGGCAGTGCGGCGAACGGGCCGTCCTGCTAGCTGCAGGCCCTCAAAAGCTTGGGGCGACGTGACTTCATGGGTTAAGTGTCGGTCGACGTATAAGAGTGCCGTACCGTCCTCCTCGGCACGGACCACGTGCGCTTCCCATATTTTTTCAAACATTGTCCTGCCAGGCATGGTACACCCTTTCTATATCCACCCGAATGGTGGCTTTTGCATTCTCCGAAGGCTTTACCCTTCTCAGATTTGTTCGACGCTGGCAAGCCGAGGCCGCGCTTCTCCGACGGCAATATAGAAGGGTCAACCGCACTGTGTTAAGATGTCGGCAGGGGCGCACGAGCAAAGGGCGGGCCGACCCCTGCACTAAATTGGGCGGCAATCGAGTACCCACTAAGACGTAGACTTTGGGAGAACGAGATGGGCGAATGGACGGTCGAAGTTAATGAGCAGGACTTTGAGCAAGAGGTGCTCGAGCGTTCGTACAAGGTGCCGGTTGTACTAGACTTCTGGGCGCCATGGTGTGGTCCTTGTCGAGCCATTGGTCCGGTTTTAGACAAGTTGGCAGCGGAGCAAGAGGGAAAATTTGTTCTTGCAAAAGTCAACGTAGACGATAACCCGGCCCTTGCCGAGTCCTTCCAGATTAGTAGCATTCCCGCAGTTAAAGCAATCAAAGAAGGCGCGGTCGCCAACGAATTTTTGGGGGCGTTACCGGAACCAGCCATCCGGGAATTTATAGACGGCTTGATCCCGTCGGAAGCCGATTCGCTCGCGCAACGTGGGCTTGGGCTAGAAGAACAAGGGAAAGGCCAGGGAGCCGAAAGCCTATATAGGGCCTCCCTATCCAAAGATGAAAGACAGCCCAAGGCGTTGCTCGGACTTGCTCGGCTTCTGCAGGAGAAGGAAGAGTATGCCGATGCCTTAGCGTTGATCGGTAAGATTCCGGCGAATACTAAGGAATACGACGAGGGCCAAAAAGTCGCGGCGCAGATTCATGTGAAACAGACGGGCGCGAATGCTGGCGAAGAGGCTGGCTACCGCGAGGCGCTCGAGGCCGACCCTGATGATCTTGAGGCACGGTTCCAACTCGCACAGATACTCGCGGCATCTAGTCGTTACGAGGAAGCACTGGCCGAGTATTTGTTCGTACTTAAGAAAGACCGACAGTTCAAAGATGAAGGTGCGAGAAAAGCGATGCTAGAGATATTTGAGGTGGTTGGCTCCCGCAGTGACCTCGCGGACCGGTACCGGTCTGAATTGGCAAAGGTGTTATTTAGCTAAGGCCAGGCCGCCGTCATTATCTTACCTGTTGCCGGCACCTTGGTGACGCTACATCGGCGCCCACTCGTTGTTTTTTTGTTTCGCCCGCCCTTCGGTCTTCAGTTTATTCAAGTGAGACAGCACAGAATTGGCCGCGGCCTTATGTAAGAACTCGGGCACGTCGGTGTAAATGCGTTTTACAATAGCGGCAACGTTAGTCACGTTGGCGTTCAGTGCATCAAGCACTTGCGCCTCGCGCAGTTCCCGATGAGAGATGTAATCGTTCAATTTTTTGTACGGATCGTGAATCGCGGGTCCGTGCGCGGGATAAATGACTGACAACTCGAACTTCAGCAGTTTTCTCAGCGAAGCCATGTAGTCAATCAGGCCGCCGCCTTCCTCCGGAACCACAGTCGTCCCTGCCCCCAGGACTAAGTCACCTGTAAAGAGTGCCTTTTCCTCTCGTAGGTAATAACATATGTGATCCTTCGCATGCCCTGGCGTGTGAACGGCTTCTAAGGTGGCACCATCTGTCTCAATGAGCGTGCCGTCGTGCACGTCAGTCATGGCGAAGTCGAATGCTTGGTCCTTTTCGGGCCAAGGGTGCTTTAAAACTGGCAAATCCCCGAAACGGCGTTTGACGTTCGGTACCCCACCTATGTGGTCCTGGTGCACGTGCGTGAGAACAATTTCTTGCAGTTCATTCGCTTGTTTCGTTTCACTGAGTGCTTGTTCGAGCAAGGGGTCATACACGTCCAAACCTATTCCCGTATCAAGCAATAAGGGCTGTTTTCCATTGCCTACTAAGTAGGTGTTAGTGCCAGGACCTGTGAATGGTCCTGGATTTTGGCCCAGTACGGTAGCAACCCGTTCGCTCCAGACGTCATAGTCTGGCATTTTGATCCCGGCCATTGTATCGGTAACCACTCGTTGAGCCTGTCCCATAGCGTCTAATTCCTTAGAAGGTTAGCAGCGATCGTTTTAAGTTGGATATTTGATGTGCCTTCGTAGATCTTCCCGATCTTCGAATCCCGGTAAAATTTTTCTGCTGGATAATCTTTCGTAAATCCGACGCCCCCGAATATTTCTAACGATCTCGAGGCAACGCGCTCTCCCACTTGCGAGCAAAAGAATTTTGCCATTGCAGCGGACTGGGCGAACGGCTGTCCCGACTCTTTCAGCCGTGCCGCGTTGTACACCATCAGCCGCGCGGCTTCGATGTCGGTCGCAAGCTCCGCAAGCTCAAATTGTATAGCCTGGAAATCGGCGATCGCGCGACCGAATTGCATTCGTTCTTTTGCGTATGCAAGAGCACATTCGTACGCGCCCTGCGCAAGACCCGTCATTTGAGACCCTATACCGATGCGGCCCTCGTTCAATGTTTCTATAGCTACCTTGTAACCTTGCCCAATTTCTCCAACGACGTGACCGCGTGGGACATGGACGTCATCTAGAAGGAGTTCACAGGTAGAACTCGCTCGAATACCCAGCTTATCCTCTTTCTTCCCTACGCTAAAACCGGACATTTCCCGCTCGATAAGAAACGCGGTAATTCCCTTATAGCCCTGGTCGGGATCTGCATTCGCGAAAAGCAAATAGATCCCCGCTTCGCCACCGTTGGTCGTCCACATTTTTCGACCGTTCAAGATAAAATCGTCGCCATCCGCTAGTGCCTGAGTTTGTAGGGCGAAAGCGTCACTACCGGAAGACGATTCTGACAGCGAGTAAGCGCCGACTGTATCCTTTGCCAGCCGGGGGAAGACTGCGGCCTTCTGGTCTGGGGTCAGCCAGCGTACAAGAGCGTTATTGACCAGGGTATTCTGTACGTCCACGCAGGTGGCAATGGACGGGTCGACGCGTGCAAACTCCTCGATCGCTAGGATCGACATGAAAAAGCTCGCACCGGCCCCGCCATAATCCGCAGGGATTTCAATTCCCATCACTCCTAGGTCGAATAATTTGTCAATTAGTTCCTGTGGAATTTGCGCGGCGCGGTCCATTTCCATGACCCGGGGCTTCACTTGCTCTTCCGCAAATCCCCGCACCATTTCTCGGAATATTTCTTCTTCCTCGCTTAAGGTTGCCAGAGGTAGATGTGTGGCCTTATCGATGGACATCTTTGATTCCCCCCCCACGTGTTCCAGCCGGATCATTGTTGTCATGTTGCCTCATGAATGTCCAGCCTGTACACCGAAAAGAGAATTGGGGGAGAAGGGCTCGCACGGTATGAAGATTGGACTAATTGCTGATTCCCATATTCCAGAGGCGATGCCGGAGCTGCCGAGCGAGATACGGGCGGTCTTCAGTGACGTGGATCGGATTTTGCATGCGGGCGATCTGCACTGTCTAGAGGTGCTTGATTGGTTGGAAGATTTAGCGCCTGTTGTCGCGTGCCGTGGGAACGGTGACGAGGGTTCGGGAGGCCGCGAAATCGTGCCTGAGGACTCCCGTTTGCATGAAACGGTGGTAACGGTCTGTGACGGGTACACTATCGGTCTGGTTCACGATGTACTGGACCCGGAGGAACATTCTCATTGGCCCATAGAACGGACCATGCAGCATTATTTCCACTGTAGAACCGACATCATAGTATGTGGGCACACGCATGTGGAACGCGTACAACGATACGGGACCGTTTTAGTTATCAACCCTGGTAGCCCAACGTACCCGCACAATTACGCTGCACAACTCGGAACCGTAGGGTTGTTGACGCTCGAGGAATCCAGCCGGATCTTGGTGCAAATTGTTGATCTGAAGACATTGGCTGTGATACCGGAGCTATCCTACGCCGGTTGACGCTATCCGCCGAGGCTAATCATCTCGATTTTTTTTCTGTTTCGTGGGTCATACCCCTTGTGGGACTGAAGGGCGACCAATCGTTCTTCCGAGTAACGGTCGCTTCTCTTCGACCAAACACTACGAAGCTTCTCGAGCAAACCGACGTCGCTAATACCTCCACGGAGTAACACCTTGAGGTTGTAGCCCGTATTCGCAAAAAGGCACGTCACGAATTTCCCGTCGGCGGTAATGCGACCGCGGGTACAGGACGAGCAAAATGGTTCGGTTACTGATGCAATGACACCGATGTCGCCGGTGCCGTTGGTGCACCGATAGTCTACGGAAGGCGCCGTACCATTTTTCCGACCGATTTCTTCTAGCGGAAACTGGGAATTAATGATTCGGAGGATTTCTGCCTTAGGCACTATCCTGGTTGATTTCCAGTCATTCGAGTTCCCGACATCCATGAATTCTATGAAACGTATGGCGAATCCGTGCTCGAGCGAAAAAGACACGAGGTCGAGGATCTCGTCGTCATTGACTCCGCGCTCGATTACTGTGTTGATCTTTATAGGATTGAACCCCGTACTTTTTGCTGCTCGCAACCCCTCCAAGACCTTGCCCAGATCGCCTCGCTTGGTGATCTTTCGAAATTTGTCTGGCTTCAGACTGTCAAGGCTCACATTGATCCGGCGTAAACCGGCCGCTTTGAGGGTGTGAGATTTCTCTGCGAGGGTAGAGGCATTAGTGGTGAGGCAAATATCTAAGAGCCCGTCTATCGGAGTGAGGCCGGCTATCAACTGGTCAAGGTCCCTTCGCGCTAGCGGCTCCCCACCAGTCAATCGAATCTTTTCTACGCCGAGTTGGACGAAGATACGGGCAATACGTATTATTTCTTCAAAGGTGAGAACCTCGTTCTTGTCGAGCCAGTCATAATTGTCCAGGGGCATGCAATACCCGCACCGGAAATTGCATCGGTCAGTGACTGAAATGCGCAGATCAGTTAGCGGGCGTTGAAGTGTATCGTGAGGCATATCCTGTCCTAAGGCGGACTATTATACCAACTTTAGACAATCGGCCAAGATCCGAGAACACTTTCGGAATTCCGCCGAGCATTGGTCGTATAGAGCCGCATTTCCCCTCCGAAATACCGAACGTACATTTAAGGAAGCAAACTTATGATTTTTGGGGTGTTTTTCTTGCGGTGGCTAGCGTACTGATGATCCCGGAAAGGAGAATCAGGGAATGCGGATAAAAAACAAAGTGGCCATCGTGACGGGGGGCGGACGTGGCATTGGTCGCGCGATCTGTTTGCGTCTTGCGGACGAAGGGGCGAAAGTGGCAATTGTCGATATCCTTGAAGACGAGGCCCGAGAGACGGCCTCGCTCATCTCACGGACGGGCGAAACTGCGATAGCGATTCGTGCCGATATAACGGAGCAGGAGGAAGTCCGCCAGAGCGTGGACCAGGTCACTGAAGAGTGGGGACCTGTTGATGTATTGGTGAACAATGCCGGTTGGGACAAGATGGAACCATTTCTCAACAGCGACCGGGAAACCTGGGAGAAGGTGATTGCAATAAATTTGATGGGACCTATAAATTTCTGCCATACGGTAGGCGCCCAAATGTCGAAGCGTGGGCAGGGCAAGATCATATCCATTAGCTCGGACGCAGGCCGAGTGGGATCGACAGGAGAAGCGGTATATTCGGCGTGCAAGGCAGGGATTATCGGATTTTCTAAAACGCTGGCCCGTGAACTAGCACGCTTCCAAGTGAACGTGAACGTTATCTGTCCGGGCCCCACGGACACGGCATTGCTGCAGCAGGTATCCTCTGGAGAAAAAGGCCGAAAGATTATTGATGCGATGACGCGCGCGGTGCCGTTTCGGCGGCTGGGGAGGCCAGAGGAGATCGCCAATGCCGTAGCGTTTTTTGCCTCCAGTGATGCCGATTTTGTCACTGGCCAAGTCTTGTCGGTCAGCGGTGGTCTCACCATGGCGGGATGAGAACTAGCCCTTCCTGGAGCCGGGCCGATGGAATTACGTAGTGTACCAACAAATGGGAGAAGAACGCATGGATTTTAAAGACGTACTTTTTGAGAAACAGAATGGTATCGCGACAGTGACGATCAACAGACCAGAAGTCCGAAATGCCTTTAGAACACTGACGGTGGATGAATTGATTGCGGCTTTTCAAGATGCTTGGTGGGACCATTCGATTGGCGTAGTGATTCTCACGGGCGCGGGAGAGAAGGCGTTTTGTGCTGGGGGCGATCAGGGTGAACGAGGAGCAGAGGGCTATGACCCTGGGTCAGCAGGTCACGAAATGAACGTGGAAGCCTTACACAACATTATTCGTAATATACCGAAACCCGTCATCGCGGCCGTCAACGGGTTTGCTATCGGAGGTGGTCACGTATTGCACGTGCTTTGCGACATCACTCTTGCTGCGGCGAGTGCCCGATTTGGACAGACGGGACCGCGCGTGGGGAGTTTCGATGCTGGTTATGGCAGCGCCTATTTGGCCCGTATCGTAGGTGAAAAGAAAGCCCGAGAGATTTGGTATTTTTGTCGTCAGTACAGCGCTGAAGAAGCAAAGGACATGGGGCTGGTCAACGCTATTGTCCCGGATGACCACCTCCTGGCCGAAGCGCGTTTGTGGGGGGAGGAACTCCTTCAGAAAAGTCCCACGGCGCTCAAGTTCTTAAAATACTCATTTAATGCTGATACTGCCCACATAGGAGGGATTTCTAACATGGCGATGAGCGCACTTGATCTTTACTACGAAACCGATGAGGCCGTGGAAGGTGTGAACGCATTCAACGAGCAGAGGCCGGTAGATTTTTCAAAATTTCGGAAGTGAACGTGCGCGTCAACGGAAAGGGTTTGCCGGTATTATGCGATTCAGAGATAGGGTAGCGCTGATTTCTGGTGCTTCGCGCGGGATAGGCCGGGCGATCGCTTTGCGGCTTGCTTCTGAAGGCGCGAAAGTCATTGTGAATTTTCGTCGTGATGAGGAGAGCGCCCTTGCGGTCGTCCGCAAGATAGAAGAGCTGGGCTCTGAGGCGGTCCCTTTACAGGCGGACTTTAGCGACAGTACGGCCGTGCGTGAGATGTTTCGTAATACAGAGTCTGCTTTTGGAGGTCTTGATATTTTGGTCGTCAATGCTGCCGCGACGGCCTTTCGGCCGCTGCTCCGCCAAGGAGAGCACAATATCACCCGCACCTTTGATTTGTCGGTCAAAGGGACCCTTGTAGCCGTGCAAGAAGGAGTGCCTCTGATGAAGGGCCGGAATGGAAAAATCGTGACTGTTTCCGGCATCGATTCCTTACGTATGTTGTCGGGGCACGGGCTCCTGGGTGCGGCCAAGGCGGCCCTAGAAAACCTGACGATGTATTTGGCCCATGAACTCGGCCCCTTGGGTATTTCAGTAAATGGTATTAATCCGGGATTAATCGGTACAGATTCGGCCAGGATGTATGCGGGCGACGACGAGGCATATAGACGGTACGCAGATGATGTAATTCCGCAGACGCCCGCTGGTAGGGTCGGCACTCCCGAGGACATTGCGGCGGTTGCGGCCTTTTTGTGCTCTGCAGACGCTGACTTCATCCGCGGACAGACGCTCTTGGTCGACGGGGGGCTATTGTCTTCCTCGATAGCGAGTCGCGAACACGAATAGATGCGTCATTGGTAAACCGTGTCAGGAGGTATCTCGGTTCTTCTGACCGTCTTGTGAGGGTGGCGATAGGGCTGCGGAGAGAAAACTCTTTTCACCTCTATGCCATAGTTGGTGGGATTGTTAGACTGTGTCTCTTAAGACCTTTCCGGAGGAGGAGTCATACCTATGGAGGATCGGGTAAAAGTCAGAATCAGGCCGCTCACGTCGGAGGCCTTTATGCCATATGGTAATGTCTTGGAAAGAAAGACGCTGGTGTATCCTGACGCCGAGGAAGGTAAGGTCGCGATGGAAATGTTATCGTTCCAGTACCGTCCTGATGCACGGATCCTGGACCAAATGGCGATACATTTTTCTTACAATCAGACCTTCATACCGGTTCAGGGTTCTCTCATCCTGGTCGTCGCACCGCCGCCACACAACCCGGAGGACGGTCCAGATCGCTATGGGCTTGATTATAGTGAAGTGGCAGCTTTTAACGTGGATCCGGGACAAGCCGCGTTCATTTTCAAAGGCACCTGGCATAACGCCCTGACCCTGGCCAAAGAGTGCTCCTTTATCAATGTCACCCGGAAGAATGAGGGCGAAGGCAACAGTCCGGCCGGCGAGATGGAGGGTAAAATAGAGATAGCGCACGCTGTACGGTCTTATGTGGAGTACGTGGACATGAAAAAGCGTGACAACCGCGTCATTGAACTTGAAATTTGAAACGTTTTAAAATTGACCCCGGGGCAAACGTGAAAGACGGCGCAATTGGGGGGTAAATCGAATGCAAAGACCTGAAAATACCAAAACCCGGCTGGACATTGACATGGCATGGCCGACCGAAGGTGCAAGTCGTGTCCCCTATCGTGTATTCCACGACAGCGACATTTACTCCTTTGAACAGGAAAAAATCTTCCGAGGCCAAACCTGGAATTATGTTGGTTTGGAAGTTGAAATAGCAAACCCCGGGGACTTTAAGACAAGTTTTGTCGGGGATACGCCTGTAGTTGTCACACGGGATAAAGAGGGCGGGCTGAACGCTTTTGTCAATCGATGTGCCCATCGGGGCGCTATGGTCTGTCGAGAACTTAGCGGGAATCGGCCTAACCACACCTGTATTTATCATCAATGGAGCTACGACCTAAAAGGTAATCTTACCGGTGTCCCTTTTAAAAAGGGGATTGGTGGCGTTGGCGGCTACGAGGAGCAGTTCGACCGGACAGATCACTCACTTCAAAAATTGCGAGTGGCAGCATATCGCGGGCTGATCTTCGCGTCATTTAGTACGGAGGTAGAGTCGCTGGAAGAGTATCTGGGGCCAACGATGCGGGAATGGTTGGACCGGTTGTTTACCCGGCCAATCCAAGTGCTTGGCAACACCCGACAATGGGTAAACGCGAACTGGAAGTTATACTTCGAAAACGTAAAAGATCCCTACCACGCTAGTTTACTCCATACGTTTCATGCAACATTTGGTTTGTATAGGTCATCACAGCGTGGCGGCGTGGTCATGGACGAAAAGTCCCGACACGATGTATTATATGCCGAGGCGCGGCCCGAAGAAGACTTGGAGGCGTACGAGTCAGGTCTCCACAGCTATCAAAAAGGGTATACGTTGACCGATCCTTCCGTCCTGCACGGCAGACCCGAATTCTCGGGGTTAATTATACAAACAATATTTCCTTGTCTGGTCGTCCAGCAGATTTCTAACACGTTGGCTGTCCGACAGGTACTACCAAAATCGGCGGATCGCTTCGAGTTAATTTTTACTTACTTCGGCTACGCTGACGACGACGAAGAAATGCGAGAAATCCGGTTGAAACAGGCGAATTTAGTTGGACCCGCGGGCTTAATATCTATGGAAGATGGGTACGCTGCGGAGATCGTTCAGCAATCTGTATCCGGTGATAACAGTGCGGCCTCATTCGTAGAAATGGGAGGGGTCGGTGTGCACGACCACGAAAGTCTGGTTACTGAGGCAGCAATTCGGGGATTTTGGCAGTATTACCGCGAGACAATGGGGTTTCCGATAGACGGGTAAGGACTGGGGAGGCGCGCCGGCCATGAATGCATTGAGCAGGGTTGAGACCCGCTTTATCGTTGAAGATCTGCTGCTCGCGTATGTTGACAGCTTGGATCACGACCGGCTCGAGGAGTGGCCAAAATTCTTCGTCGAGGATTGTCTGTACCAAATTATTCCACATGAGAATGTATCCCGGGACCTACCAATTTCGCTGATTTATTGTGATAGCCGGGGCATGCTGGAAGACAGAGTGACGGCGTACCGCAAAGCTAATTACTATGCACCTCACCTGTACCGACATGTTGTGAGCGGCGTCCGAATTACAGAGAAGACGGACGGAGTGATCTCCGCGCAAGCTAATTACGTGGTTTTGCAAACTCATCTTGATCCGGTTAATTATGGCAGCACCGAGGTATATAGCGCTGGCGAATATAGGGACAAAGTCGTAATCGAAAACGGGATAGCAAAGCTGAAGGAGAAGGTCGTAATAGTGGACACGAGCCGCATCTCCTCCCTTTTGGCGACACCTTTGTAAATCTTTTATCTTGGCACGATTGGCCCTGAGATGAGAAACGGGAGGGCTGAAGCGCTATTGACTACACGAATCTTTTGCATACTTACGAGGGAGAACGCACATGGGAGAGCAGAGCGAAAAGAAGTCGATGGGGCATGCGCTATTCGACTGGCCGGGCATTGTCGATGAATTAAACCGCCGACTCAAACTTCGGGCTACACCGATCGGGATGAAGTGGTTCGATACGGTGGACGAAATGGAGGCCGTACCAAAAATCCGAAGGCCGAAGGATATCCACACGGCCGACCAGATCGTGGGACAAGCGGCGCGGCTGAACTGGACCGTAGGGCTGACAGTAGATGATCTTGTCGGGACTCAGTGCGCGGCGGTGCTCGGGTTGGGGCGTCAGGATGAAGAATGGCGATGCGGCAAGCAAATGTCAGGCGTTTGGTTTGCGACGGACAAGGACGCCGCGGCGCACCAGGAAGCGATGGACGTGGTAGCCTACGGGCAGTACAAAGCCATCGCGGTGTCTCCCCTTGCGCTAGGCCGGTTAGACCCTCCCGACATTTGTCTTATTTATGGTACGCCGGCGCAGATCATCCTGTTAGTCAATGGTTTGCAGTGGACCGGGTACAGAAAAATGGAATGGGGCAGTGTGGGTGAGTCTGCCTGCGCCGATTCCTGGGGCCGCGCAAAGATCACCGGAGAACCTAGTGTTTCCATTCCTTGCTATGCTGAGAGGAGATACGGAGGCGTGCTGGAGGACGAACTCTTGATGGCTTTGCCTCCCCATTACTTACCCGGGGCCCTGGAGGGATTGGCTCGGCTGGCGAAAAATGGGCTTTCATACCCTATCCCCCAATACGGCATACAATCGGACGCCAGAGCGGGTTTAGGGGTGAGCTATGGGAATTTGAAAAAGGGAAAATGAGGCATGATCTATTGTGCGGTGGGTTTTGTGAGTACTTTATACTATAGGCGCCCCACGTTTTCTAAGGGTAGTGCCTAATCCCTGGTATTTGGAGGCCTAGCGGTCTTAGATGATCCGTTTTTCAGTCCATGGTGGCTCAGCTGGTTGCGCGCGCTTTAATGCGCTTTTGCCAGCACCCCATACTATCGCAATTGCTAGGAGGCTCCATAGGCCCGCCCATACAAACGCTGGTATGGGCGTGACTTCTGCCAGGATTACGGCGTCCGTGCGCGCACCGATGAAGAGAAAGTCGGTAAGGTCATAAACAGCATAGAGTGAGCTGGTGACGGCCAGAATGTCGACGATATAATGCACGCCAGGGAAACGCGTACGCGACAAAATCAAGAAAGTAATGGTTGATACGAACCCGAACCCTTTAGTAAAAACACCGCTCGCGAAGAAAACGGTAGCGAGGCCAAAGATGAAGGAAAGACCGAGAAAGATAGCGGGCGCCCATCGGTCCCGCGAAGATAATAGCAACAACACTCCCCCGAAAAGCGCGCTCCCCACATAACCGGCTGCCGCGATCAAGACCGGATTGCCCCCGACGTGTTTTACGTACCCTGATTGCCACGGGGTCACGACCATGGAAACCACCTGCCCTCCCGTGAGGATCGTAGCGAGCGCATGGCCTATCTCGTGGACGAAAACGACAAAAATCTTGATCGGGTAAAGAAAGGGCGTGTGCCAAAGAGCAAGTGACAGTACTCCTATAACGAGGAACACAATCAACTGTTTTAGATTTAAAGATTGCGGCACAGGGAAAGGCTCACGTACGATTATTCACCTACGGCTCGCGGTGAGGGTTGCATTTTTATTTTCACAATCCGCTTTCCGCAAGTAACCTAACACGAACCCACTATACGGTATCGTTTGCCGGTAGTAAAACAGGTTCTCCCCCCGCCAACCGGATATGTAAGCCTTCGGACCAGCAGCATTCTCCAGAGTTTGGTAGAACCTCTCAATCCCGTTATTCCTCTTCTTGTAGAGGAGGTGATAAGCGAGTCCGTGAGAGCTCGCCACCGGAATAGGAACGTTTTGAAAGTACTAGACGAGTACGAGGCACCTGCACTCTTGCTTGAGCCCGCTGAACGAGTAAATTGGCCTTCGAGCTATACACGTACCAGTTTTAACTGATAGACCGGGAGGCCGTTACATTCTACGTCAATTTGTAGGATGTTCATGTATCACTGGGGAGGGTACCGCAATGGACTACGGGGTTATTCTGCCGCACTTCAGTGCTTTTGCGCAGGAAGATGCGGCAACACGGGTACTTACAGCCGGAACGGCAGCAGAAGATTTAGGATACGGCACCCTTTGGGCAGCGGATCATGTTGTGTTTCCCTCAAAAATAGAGGGCGGATACGCATTTAATCCCGAGGATCCGTTTCTCGACCCTCTGACTGTCTTGGCCGCTCTGGCCTACAAAACGACAAAGGTAAAATTGGGAACAGCGGTGCTGATTCTCCCTTACCGTCATCCGCTGGCCGCTGCAAAAGCGCTTGCGACAATTGACGTTTTGTCTGGTGGAAGACTTGTGGTGGGCGTCGGTGCCGGTTGGCTCGCTGAGGAATTTACCGCACTGGGTATGTCGATTGGGGAGCGCGGCGCACGAACAAACGAAGCAATGGATATTTTTCACGAGGTATGGACCAAAGAGGAGCCGCAGTACGACGGTCAATACTTTCGTTTTTCGGATATTAAGTTCATACCCAAACCCGTGCAAAAGCCTCGCCCGCCGATATTAGTTGGAGGAATGACGAAGGGGGCATTAAGACGAACGGCGCGCAGGGGCGACGGTTGGATCGCTATGGGGGAAAAGCCGGACGATATTAAGGATTCTCTTAATCTGTTGCGCGATTTCGCGCACCAGGAGGGACGCAATCCTGAAACTCTCCGTATCTGCATGCTTCCTTTGGGCGCTCCCGACTTGGACACGTTGATTCAAGATGTGCCCCAGTACGAAGAACTCGGTGTCGATCAC
>CAYXUT010000009.1:0-32312 GCA_964468005.1 uncultured Magnetovibrio sp.
GTTAGCGGCAAGAATTGCGCTTTGTCGCAGGCTACGCCTAAAGATTGAATCTGTCAGGCAAAAGGCCTGACGCAGGAAAATCCTTGGCCGTCGACATCATTACACGCCGTGCTGCCGAAGTTTTTACCGAGCCGAAATTACAAGTAAGATAATTGCTGGGAGACTAGGCGCGGCGCGTCATACACTCAACTTGGTCTTCATCAAACAACTCCGCTAGTTGGTTCATCATCGTGCCGCCCAACTCCTCTGCGTCAACTATGGTTACCGCGCGGCGGTAATAACGCGTCACGTCGTGGCCGATGCCGATGGCGGTAATCTCGACGTCGGAGCGGTTCTCGATCCACTCGATAACGTCGCGCAGGTGGCGCTCCAAATAGTTGCCCGGATTGGCTGAAAGCGTTGCATCATCGACTGGTGCGCCATCGGATATGACCATCAGGATGCGGCGTTGTTCGGGCCGCGACAACAGGCGCTGGTGGGCCCACATCAAGGCCTCACCATCGATGTTTTCTTTCAAAAGCCCCTCGCGCAGCATCAGGCCCAGGTTTTTGCGCGAACGGCGCCAGGGCTGGTCGGCGGCCTTGTAAATGATGTGGCGCAGGTCGTTGAGACGGCCGGGATTCTTCTGCTTGCCGTCAGCAACCCATTTTTCTCGCGCCTGGCCACCCTTCCACGAACGCGTCGTGAAACCCAAGATCTCAACTTTGACGCCGCAGCGCTCGAGAGTGCGGGCCAAGATGTCTCCGCACATGGCTGCGACCGCGATCGGCCGACCGCGCATGGAACCAGAATTGTCGATCAACAGCGTTACCACAGTATCGCGAAAATCAGTATCGCGCTCAATTTTATAGGAAAGTGGTTGGGTTGGGTTGGTGACAACGCGTGACAGGCGCCCGGCATCAAGCAACCCTTCTTCTAGATCAAACTCCCATGACCGCGACTGCTTAGCCATGAGGCGGCGCTGCAAACGGTTGGCGAGACGTGACACGACGCCTTGCAGATTGGAGAGTTGCTGGTCCAATTGATGGCGAAGCCGGTCCAGTTCTTCAGGGTCGCAGAGATCCTCGGCGCCGATAATTTCATCGAACTCCGCCGTGAACGTTAGGTAACGGGCCTCGGTGCTTGGTGCATTGCGCTCCCAGGGTTCGCTCCAGCGGCTCGGACCGGCCGGCTTTTCTTCACCGTCGCTACCCATGAACTGCTCGTCTTCGGACTCGCCGGGATCTCCATCTTCGGCCATTTCCATTTCACCGGTCTGGCCGGCATCCATGGAATCCTCACCTCCTTCGGGATCTATGCCTTCATTGGGATCGCCGGAGTTGTCTTTTGAATCCTCGTCGCTCTCTTGATCTTCAGACTCCAGATCCGAAGCGTCATCTTCCATCAGGTCGAGTTCGCGAATGATATCGGTGACGACATCGGAAAACTGCGCCTGATTAGCCGGGCAGGATGTCAATTCCGCCAATTGGCCGCCGATTCGCTTTTCCAGGTCGGCGCGCCAGATATCCATCAATTTCCCAGCACTCTGGGGCGCCGGAATGCCCGAGATCTTTTCGCGAACCACCATCGATACCGCATCGACCAAGTTGGCCTCGTTTTGCTCCGCAACCGAACCGAATCCTCGCGCCTTGCAGCGTTCGTCCAGAAGAACACCAAGGTTATCGGCTACGCCGGCAAAACGCCTGGCACCAAGGCTTTCACAGCGAACCTGCTCGATTGCTTCATAGACCGCCCGTGCTTCTGGGCCCTTCGGCATATGATCGCGATGGATCTCGGCATCGTGATAGCGCAGGCGCAATGCCAGGGAATCAGAGACACCGCGCAATTTCGCCAGACCGTCTGAATCTAGCGTGCCCACGGGGCTCGGCAGAACAGCCGACTCGCGTGTTGCTGATGCCTGGCCCGGCGAGTAACTGACACTCAAATCCTTTTCAGCTGCAAGCGCCTTCAGCGCGGCCGCTGTGACCCGCTTTACCAGCTCGTTAGGTTCTTCTTTACGAAACATCTGGGTTCCGGTGCAAGCTCCTATTGAACAACGGCTCTGGCCGCGGATTCAGTCAATTCCGTGCCCATGCAACGTTGATAGTATTCAGCCACAATGGGGCGTTCGATTTCATCGCATTTATTAAGGAACGTGAGCCGGAAAGCGAACCCAACATCGCCGAAGATCTGCGTGTTTTCGGCCCAAGTCAGCACGGTACGCGGCGACATCACGGTCGAGATGTCGCCATTGACAAAACCCGACCGACTGAGATCGGCAACATCAACCATAGCGCTCAACATTTCGCGGCCTTCGTTCGAATCGTATGCCGGTGACTTAGACAATACAATATCGAGTTCCGTCTCGTGCGGCAGGTAATTGAGTGTTGCGACGATATTCCAGCGGTCCATCTGTCCCTGATTAATCTGCTGCGTGCCGTGGTATAGGCCGGTGGTGGCGCCCAGGCCGACAGTGTTGGTTGTCGAGAACAAGCGGAAATACTTGTTAGGGCGCATGACGCGGTTCTGATCGAGCAGGGTCAGTTTACCCTCAACTTCGAGCACTCTCTGAATGACGAACATCACGTCAGGACGGCCGGCATCATATTCATCGAAAACGATGGCCGTCGGATTCTGCAGCGCCCAAGGTAAAATTCCTTCACGAAATTCCGTTACCTGCATGCCGTCCCTAAGTACGATAGCGTCCTTGCCGATCAGATCAATACGGCTGATGTGGCTATCTAGGTTGACGCGGATGCACGGCCAATTGAGACGCGCCGCGACCTGTTCGATATGGGTTGATTTACCAGTGCCGTGGTAGCCCTGAATCATTACCCGTCGGTTGTGCGCGAAGCCTGCGAGAATCGCGAGCGTGGTGTCCGGGTCGAAACGATAAGCATCATCCACCTCTGGGACGTGATCGTCCGTTTTACTGAAGGCCGGAACCTCTATGTCCGATTCAATTCCGAATACCTGGCGTACGGAAATCCTGATATCCGGCTCTTTTTTGGCTAGGGCTTCGTTGGTGTTAACGGACGTGCTCATTGCGGGGCTTTCATTTAATTGGGTTGACGCAAAGGGTTGTGCCTTCCCGTCAGGAGACGAACCAAGAGACCTAGGGGGTCAGGCCCGGCGCGTCAAGACCAGCATCACGTTTGGGCTGGCAGTATGGGGGATTACGGCGTCAGGAAGCCCAGGATCACCTGATAGGCATGGTTGACATCCTTGATGCGTTCTTCATCGGCGGTGCTACTTGACGCATCGGGATGGTGGCGTTTGACCAGCGCCTTGTAGCGTGCTTTCACGTCTTCCACCACAACCGGCGATTCCATACCAAAAATATCCAGAGCGCGCTCGAGATCTCCATCCAATACCACTTCATTGGACCCGCCTTTGGTTTGGTGACCCTTCGATTGTTCGCCGAAGACCGAAAACGGATCGGAGAAACCCTCTTGCCAGAATGCGCGCGCTTGTTCCGATGTCGGTAGTCTATCGCCAAGCGGCCACGACGGGCGCCGCCAGACCGTATCAGCGCGTCGATCAGCCTCTATCTCGTCATTCGACATGCCAGAAAAATAGTTCCAGCACTTGTTGAATTCACGCGCGTGGTCGCGGCAAAACCATCGGTACGAGTTCATGTCATGACGGGAACGCGGCGCGCGGTGTTTCCCTTCCTTGTTACAATCCTGCCATTCGCAGAACTTCTGGTACGGTTCGCTGCTGTAGCCGTACCGCGCGAGATCCAGAACAGATATTTGTGGCTTCTGAACCATGCGTTAAGTATGGGAAGGACATCGTTCTTAGGCAAGCAACCAAGCCAAATTATAAAATATATATTTTCTTTATGTTGCGCCTTAGACCCTAAGTTAGTCATGTTATGAAGTAACCGAATGGCTTATGTGCGAGGAGATTTCCCGTACCTAAAAATGAAAACTCAGCAGGAAAATAGATTTTCACTGGTTAGTGAAGGGGTAAACGGTCAATGAATAGCCAATTGATCAGCCTTAATATTGTTGGTGGCGGACGGTCGAGCATCCGTTTGGAAAGAGTGGCAAGGAATGCCATAGGCGCCATTTGTGGCTAGAAAGGTGTAGGTTTAAACCAGTTTTACTCAATGATTGATGCGCGGCGCGCCGGCGGTAGCCGAACGTCCGCCTTTTGGGCTTATATTGTCAGTTGTTTCGATCACCTGGGACTCGGAAAAGGTTTCGCCCGGAAAGCTACCGTGCCCCCGTTACCGCTGGGGAGCATACGGCCGTTAACGGCTGAGGTTTGTTTACTCGATGCCGTTAGGGGGCGGACCTTTTAAGGTATTGAGGATACACCCGATGAACAGCCGGGCTGGCGGGATCGTAGGCGACACAAGTACCTAGCACGACGGGCCTTTTTGACGGCGGTTTCCCGAAGTTCTGACGATTGCGCATAGGGGTGGTCAACTGGTAGGCGGTTTGAGTCAGTAGTTCTATGATTAAATTGCGACCATGGGTACACCTTTTGGCGCGGTTAAGAACCTTATCAACTGCACAGCGCCCGCTTGGACCAACATGTAAGCCCTTTAATCCAGCCACCGGCGGTGCGCCTTGGCCGCAGATACCGTAGAGCGACTGAATGGTCTGGGCTTCCGCTTCCAAGACCTTCATGTCTTGTTTTAGTGGTGATCCGGATATTCATGTGATGGATCGGCTCACCACTGGGGATACCGCCACGATCCAGTTTTCGGAGGAATAGGTTTTGGTGTCGTTAATCATCGCCTCAACGTTCCAAAGGCCGTCTTCGCGCTAAAAGCTGCGGGTATGGATATGTCAACATGGTGCCAGTATCGAAAGAACTATCGGTCTTAATCCTTGTTCAGAAAGAACCGTGCGCGTATCCATGGAACCGGTTTGGGTGCTGTCAAACCCCAGTAAACGGCTCGACGGTATTTTTCTTTATAGTTTACATAACAAATGTTAGTTAGGTTATAATCTGAGTGGATCCTGGATGTAGGCATGGTCGTTACTGCTGAACTTTCCGAAAAATCGTCGTTGCGCCGCGATAACCGGCGTCCGCAACTACTTGATGCGGCGGCGCATAATTTTCGACTTCAGGGTTATGCGGCGGCTTCGATGCGCGATATCGCCACGGGTGCTGGTATGAAGGCGGGCTCGATGTATTATTACTTCCCGTCCAAGGCGGATCTGCTGATTGCCGTTCATGAGGAAGGAATTCGGCGTATATCGGATTCTGTCAAAGCGGCCACGATGGCGGCCGCCGATCCATGGACGCGCCTTCAAGCCGCCATGTCAGCGCATTTGAAGGTCCTACTTGACGGCGGTGACTATGCCCAGGTAGTGATTCGTGAGTTGCCCCTAGATAACACGGCGGTACGTGAGCAACTGATACCGTTACGTGATGAATACGAGGCGCAGTTTACCGCATTGTTTGACGACTTGCCGCTAGTTGATGGTGTTTCGCGCCGGCACTTGCGGTTGCTGGTTTTGGGCGCTTTGAACTGGTCGCAAACCTGGTACCGGCCAGGCGGCGATAGTCCCGATGAGATTGCTGACGCTTTTTTGGGCATGCTGAAACCTCTGGTCGATATGAGAACAAAGCCTGTTCCGGCTATGTGAGATAGGTGTTGGACATGACGATTGCAGCTGATGAGAATGTAGCTAATGTCGAGACGCAAGCCACAGCGTTGCTTGCGCATCTCGGTCGCCCGCCACGCGTCCTAGTGACGAAAATTGGTCTCGACGGCCACGACCGGGGATCGCGCCTAGTCGCTGGATTCCTGCGCGATGCCGGCATGGAGGTGATCTATACAGCGCCCTGGCAGGCAATCGAGACAGTCGTCAACCAGGCTACCGAAGAAGACGTCGATGCCATCGGCATCAGTTCACTCGCCACTGATCATTTGTTGGTGCCGAAACTGATGGACGCTATGCGCGAGGCTGGGCTCAATAACGTCGTCGTTGTGGTTGGCGGCATTGTGCCGAATTGCGAGGTGCCGACGCTCACGGATGCCGGCGTCGGTGCCGTATTCCATCCCGGTTCTTCGCGTGAAGACATCGTTGCCACGATATCGAATTTAATCCTCGAACACCGGGGCATTTGAAGAAGGAAGGATCATGCCTAAAGGAAAAAACAACAATCTTGACGCCGGGAAACAGCAATGGACGGCTGAATATGAAGCGGGTATGGCAAACGAGGATACTCGCTGTAACCGTTCCGGGATCGTGGTGAAGCCGATCTACGACCCGGATGACTGGAGCAGCGACAAGTACATGGACGACCTTGGCTTTCCCGGCCAAGCGCCCTGGGCAAGGGGCATCTACCCAACCATGCATCGGGGCCGAACTTGGTCACAGCGCCAGTTAATCGGCCTCGCCACGCCGGAGGAATACAACGCCCGCATGCGGAAGATTATCGATGCCGGTGCGACGGCGCTGAGTGTCATTCCCTGCAACTCGGTCTATCGTGGATTTGATATCGACGAGATCGATCCGGTGTTGCTGGGCACCTGCGGCACCACCATTAACACGGTTGATGATATGGATATCGCTCTTGATGACGTGCCGATCAACAAGATCTCGATCGCGCTCAATGACCCGTCACCGTTCACTATGCTGGCGTTTTTACTCGTCGTTGCTAAACGGCGCAACATCCCTTGGGATCAGGTGACGGGAACCTCTAACCAAAGCGATTTCATCTCGCATTTTGTTGCCAACCACATGTTTTTTCGGTTGGCTCTTAATGGGGCCAGGCGCGTATTCGTCGATCATGTTGCCTTCGCCAACCAACAGGTGCCGCGTTGGAACCCGGTTTCGGTGGTCGGACAGCATATGCAGCAAGCCGGGGCGACGCCGGCGGAAGCGATGGCCTTTACGCTTTCAACCGCTATCCAGTTTGCCGAGGATTGCATGGCGCGTGACATGGCTCCGGACACCTTTTTGCCGCGCTTCACCTTCTTCTTTGATATCTCCATCAGTTTTTTCGAAGAAGTTGCCAAGTTCCGCGCTGGCCGGCGCATCTGGGCGAGGGTCACCAAGGAGCGTCTAGGAGCTAAGGACATAAGCTCGCACCGTTTTAAGTTCCATGCTCAGACATCAGGCGTTGATCTGACGCGTCAGCAGCCGCTCAACAACATCTCTCGTGTCACCGCACAGGCCATGGCCGGTATCTTTGGCGGCCTACAGTCCATGCATACTAACGGCTACGATGAGGTTTTGAGTACGCCCACCGAAGAGGCGGCGAAGATCGCCGTCGCCACGCAAAATATCCTTCGCGAGGAAGCGCATCTGGTTGATGTTATTGATCCGCTTGCCGGCTCGTTCTATGTCGAGACCCTGACCAATGAAATGGAAGGGAAGATCCTTGATATTATGGGCAAGATCGATGAAGCCGGCGGCATGTTCGAAGCGGTGCGCAAGGGCTTAGTGCAAAGAATGATCGGTGAATCGGCCGCGGCATTCCAAGACCGAATCGATAGCGGTGAACAGACCCTCGTTGGCGTTAACAAGTATGTCGCGGAAGAAGGGTCCAATGTCGAACCGCTGCCGCGCCCGGCAGCCAACGTTATTCAAAAGCAATTGAATCGGCTGAAAACCTTTAAGGCCGAACGTTCGGACGAAGCGGTGGAAAAGGCGCTCGCTGCCCTAGCGCGAGCCACGGAAGATGAGAGAGATAATATCTTTGCCCGCATCGTTGAGGCGGTCGAAGCCGGCGCCACCAATGGAGAAATCTGTGCCAAGCTGCGCGACGAACTAGGCTATGGCCACCCGCTAGTGGCCGCATGACCTTTTCTCCGATTTCGATTAGCGAACTTCCGCCGCTTGATGGTTTGGCATTGCATCTGGGCATCACAGACGTACATGGGGGATTTTGCTGTAATTGAGATAAAGTCAAAGCGTATCATCTCAATATCATGGGCGGCTGCCACGGTGGCCTCGTCTTCTCGTTGGCCGATACGGCGTTTGGTCTCGCTTGCATACGCTTGGTAATCTATTGGTTGCCATCGACGCGCACATTACGTTTATCAAAGGTGCTGGGGCCGGTGATGTGTTGCGTGCACATGCGTGGCGAATTTCCGGATCCCGCAAGACCGCCGTTTACCAAGCTGAAGTCAGGCGTGACAACGAAATTGTCACAACTTTTACCGGTACGGTTTTTGTAACTGGTAAGGAACTTTCGGATCATCTGCTGGAAAGTACCAAAACTGCATATTAGGTGCCGTAACGATCACCAAAGACAAAGGCTTCGGTTTCGCGAATGTCCTCTTCCAGAGTTTCCTTCACAGCCGAATAGAGATCACGCACTGAGACCACCGCTTGGCATTTGCCGTCTTGCACTACGGGCAGATGACGATACTTACGGGTTTGCATCAATTCCAGTGCGTCGCTGGCGGAATCGTCTGGTGATAAGGTGTCCGGATTGGTAGTCATGATCTCGCCGACCGACGTGGACGCGGGGTCCATGCCTTTGGCCATGACTTTCTGACAAAGATCGCGCTCGGTAACGATCCCGGTGATGAGACCGGCGCTGTCGGATATGATCATTGCGGCGACATTCTTGCTGGCCATCTGTTTCGCGGCTTCTTGAGCACTGTCCTCCGCTGTCATTGTTAAGACATTCGTGGCTTCGACGATATCGGGAATAATTTTTCTATGCATTGACCTCGACCTTCCGTTTAAGAGGTCTTAAACAACTCCACATACGATTTTACGACCATTATAGGGGGGGCAGGCAAGGGATATTACGTCAGAGCCGAGTTTTTGGGCTATTTTCCTCTTCAATTTCCATTAAACTTTCTTTGTCATCGTCATTTCCCGCTCTTGGTGGCACGATCCGAATGCGGGTGATCTGGTGCCTTTGGCGCTCGACGATGTCGAACCGGAAGCCGAAAAAGATAAAACGCTGGTCGACGTCAGGAATGCGCCGCGCTTCATGCAATATTAGCCCGGCGATCGTTGCCGCTTCCTCGTCGGGCAGGCCCCATTCAAACTCACGGTTGAGGTCACGGATGGTGACCCGGCCATCGACTAGGAATGCGCCGTCGGCCTGAATGGAAACGCCGCTAACTTGGTCATCATGTTCGTCATCAATATTGCCAACGATCTCTTCAAGGATATCTTCAAGCGTCACGATGCCCAGGAAACTTCCGTACTCGTCGACCACCAGGGCAAAATGTTCACGCCGCTCGCGAAAGGCTTCCAGTTGGTCCAGAAGCAAGGTCTGTTCGGGGATGAACCAGGGGTCGCTTGCCAGTTTAGCTATATTTAGGGTTTCAACTTTGCCGCAATGTGCCCAGACTTTGCGCAGCAGTGCCTTGGCATGCAGTACGCCGATCATGTTGTCGGAATCATTACGCCATAGTAGTATGCGGGAAAAAGGGCTCTCGACTACCTGCTTGACCAATTCGGCTGCCGGTATGTCTGCATTGATAGTGGTGACGTCTTTTCGGTGGGTCATGATTTCCGCTACCTGCACATCATCAAGATCTAGTACGCTGTGCAGCATGGCGCGCTCATGGCGGACGATCTCGTCTTCGCCGTCGTGTAATTCGATAGCACCGCGCAACTCGGTTTCGTCAGGTTGCGCGGATTCTGGTGTGTGGGCATTGACGCCGAACAGACGAAGCGTACCGCCCACCACGGCATTGATCGTCCGGGTAAAGGGCGAAAGCATGGTAACTATGACATTGATCAACGGCGCAACGGCGAGGGCCGACTTGTCGGCGGTATTGATAGCGTAGGTTTTCGGCATTACCTCGGCAAATACCAAGACCAACAACGTCATGCCAAGCGTTGCATAAGCGATCCCGGCATCACCGAACAACTGGATCAACAGGCTGGTCGCCAAGGCGGAGGCCAGAATATTGACCAAGTTGTTGCCGAGCAGTATGGCGCCGATCAACCGTTCGTTATCATCGCGCAGCCGGTTGACGAGGTTGGCGCGATGGCTGCCGTTTTGTTCCATGTGATGCATGGCGGGGCGAGAGGCCGCAGTGAGCGCGGTCTCGGAACCCGAGAAAAGGGCTGAGAGAACCAACAAAAGGCCAATAGCACCCATGATTTCTAGCATCGGAGATCTCCGTCAATATTGCCGATTTAAAGTGTTGTCTAAAGTTTAGTACGAAATCGATCCGTTGGTCACTGGGTCAGACAGTCGTTCAGATAGTTTTTGATCATATCGGTATCCACCTCGCGCGAGATGAAGGCTTTGCCGATCCCGCGAGCCAGAACGAATGTCAACCGGCCGGCCTCAGTTTTTTTGTCGCGGCCCATATGTTTGATCAACTTTTCTGCCGACCACGATCCATCGCGAATGGTGCTGATATCCGTGGGCAGCCCGGCGCGGGTGAAGTGTTTTCGGATCCGTTCGACATCCTGCCCGGGACAGAGCCCAAGGCGATGCGAAAGTTCGAATGCCGAGATCATGCCAATGGCGACGGCCTCGCCGTGCAGCAGTTTGTCACTAAACCCAACTTCCGCCTCATAAGCATGTGCGAAGGTGTGCCCCAGGTTCAAAAGCGCACGTTTTCCCGTTTCGCGCTCGTCTTCACCTACGATTGCTGCCTTGGCGCGGCACGAACTTTCTACCGCGTAGGCACGGCCTGTCGGGTCGCTAACCGCCAACGCTTCGCCATTGCTTTCGCACCACTCAAAGAATGTCGGATCATTGATCAGCCCGTATTTTACCACTTCTGCATAACCGGCCAAGAACTCGCGTTTGGGCAAGCTGTCCAGTAGGCCCGTGTCAGCCAGGACCAACCGAGGTTGGTGAAAGGCGCCAACAAGGTTTTTGCCCTGCGGCATGTTGATGGCAGTTTTTCCGCCGACGGAGCTGTCGACCTGAGCCAGAAGCGTGGTCGGAATCTGCACGAATGGTATGCCGCGAAGCGTGATTGCGGCGGCAAGACCGGCAAGATCACCGATGACACCGCCGCCCATGGCCACCAATACGGTCTTTCGATCAACTCCGGTATTGAGCATCCATTCGGTGACGCGTTCGAGGTATGCGAAACTCTTGGTTTGTTCGCCGGGTGGCAAAATCAATTCTTCGCTGGAAATCCTTTTCGATACGAGGGATTGGCGATAAGGTTCGAGCCAATGCGCCGCAACGTTTTCATCCGTCACCGTCAGCACACGCGACGACGATAGCAGAGCTCCGATTCGCGCACCGGTATGCGCGATCAGGCCTTCGCCGATGACAATGTCATAACTCCGTTCATCGAGTTCGACATGCACGATATTGGAACCAGATAGGCTCATCGCTCGCTCAATTGCCAGTTCAACTTTCTATCTTCTGCAACGCATCCAACACCGATTGTAGCGTAATTGCCATCGGTTCATCTCCAGTATCGATGATTATATCAGCTTCAGCATAAACCGGATGGCGCGAACCGATCAGATCCCGAAGTGTCTGCCTGGAATTACCATCGTTCAACAATGGTCTGTCGGTGCGGCTGGCGGTTCGTGCAACTAGGATATCAAGGCTCGCGCGCAACCACACGGAGGTGCTCAACTTATTGATATGGAGCCGTATTTCAGTGTTCATGAAAGCGCCGCCGCCGGTCGCGATGATTGCTGGACCGTCGTTCAGCAGCCGCAAAATCACTTTCGCTTCGATATCACGGAATACTCGCTCGCCGTAGATCTCGAATATGTCGGCAATCGAGCAGCCCGACGCCTTGATCACCTCGTCGTCCGAATCTACAAACGGCATTTCGAGCTTTGCTGACAGGCTGCGGCCAAGCGTCGTTTTGCCCGCACCCATCAGACCAATCAGAACGATGGGCTTGTTATTGGTCGAGAATGATACGGGGTTCTCGGACATGTGATTAGGGTTCTTGTTCTTTAAGCGACGTTGAAAGGGACTTGGCGTGCCGATAATATGGCGCGAGGCCGGTAGCCGTAAAAATGACACAGTCTTCACACAGAATGCACCCATAACATACTCGTGGGGAGCCTCCGTCAAGAGAGACGAATAGAGATTAGCCGCGCGGATATAAAAAGGTGCTCATGAAAAATATCTCTCGAATTATCCTGCTCTTGGTTCTGGCAATTTTTATCGGTGGGGGAGCACTTCTCGCAACTTGGGATATACCGGCGCCCTCCAAACCCGTCACCAAGAGGATACCGGATGCACGCTTCCCCAAATAATCGATGTCCGGCTTTCTGGGCCCTGGGTTTCGCCATTGGTCTTGTATGGACTGGTAGTGTGCTGGCCCAGCAAAGCGAGCCGATCAAATTGGCACCGCCCAAGCGCCAGGCTCCAAGCGCCGCGCCGACTGGACTAATTGATGCCGGTGGACGCCGATTGGAACGACAACCTGGATACAAGACTGGACCAGCCGGCCGATCGTTGATGACTATCAACTCAATCGGCGCTAGCGGCATTGAGGTCGACCGGTTGCAGGCGATGACGCCGGATTCCGCCGGTATCCTAACGGCCGAAACGGGCGGTCTCGGTGTCGATATATGGCGCAGTACGCCCTTATCCACGGCGATAAAAATTCTCACGGAACTGCCGGTGCGGATCGGCTCGTCTACTCTTTCGGGGCTAGTGCGGCGGATCATGTTGACTGCCGCCGACCCACCCAAGGGTCAATCCGATGGCGAACAGCTTGCGGTTATACGCCTGCAGCGTTTGGCTGCCATGGCCGATTATCCCGCCGCGCTGGACCTGCTGAGCGTCATGCCGCGCCAGGGAAGGGGCGAGGGGTTGCTTCGCGCCGAAGCCGAGCTTCGTTTCCTAAGTGGAGATCATATTGCTGCTTGCGGCTTGGTCAGTGCCGAGGTGCTTCGCAGCCCGGCGGATTTTTGGCAGAAGGCTATGGTATTTTGCCAGATTCTATCGGGCGATCTGGGAAAGGCCGAGTTGGGGCTGACCCTATTGCGCGAGGTTGGTTCCAATGATCCAGAATTTTTTGCCTTGGCCGGTGCCATGGTTGCTGATGTGCCTTATCAGAATGCGGACCTCAGCCAATCTGCACCGCTCATATTGGCTATGTTGTCGAAGGTGAAGTTTAGCGTCAAACTCGCAACCTTGGTAGACATGCCGCCGGGCGGGCTTCGCGTCGTGGCTCTTGCCGAAAACCAGCCAATTGGGCTTAGATTGCTTGCGATTGAGCAGATGGCTAGGCTCGGCATGTTCAGCGATACGGCGCTTGGCAAGGTGTATGTCAAGACTATCGAAAAACTACCGCAGCTGGCTGCTGAAGCGGCGGGCGCGCCTCTGAGTGAGCCTGAGGGTCGGGCGATTGAGCGTGCTCGCCTGTTTGCATCGGCCAGGCGCTCAAGTATACCGGTTGCAAAAGCGGAAGCCGCCTCCCAGGCGTTCAAGCTGGCTGCGTCAGACGGCAACGTGGCCGGGACGGCGCGGCTATTCCGTGCTGAATTGGCGCAAATCCCGGTTAGCACTGAAATGCTGTGGTTTGCCGCCGACGCTTTCCGTGCTGCTGTCGCCAGTGATGAACAGGAACGCGGAAATGCATGGATCGCCATGCTGCGCCGTTCTGCTGCCATGTCGGGTGAAAAGAATGCGGCGCTTGAGACCTTGCTGACGCTTGCCTCTATCTTAAGCGACGACGAAAAAATTAAGGGCGATTTGCCGGTTTTATCGCCGGATGATGTCTCGCGTACGGTTTTGATTTATGCTTTACGCGACGGTTTGGGTCAACGGATGGCGGCTAAGCGTTGGATGTCTTTGCTGGACCAGGTATCCAGCGCCGTAGCCAAGCCCATGCCGCCAGCACATCTTTGGTTTGCGCTCAAGGCATTGAATGCCTCGGCGAAGGAAGAAGTTGTATCAAGAATGGCGAAACCGGCGTCCATTGCGATTGCCGCGATGGACACGCCATCCAGCGTTACCACGCTGTCTGTCCAGCAACTAACCGCGCCGACGGCAGGCACGCGCAGTGATATCGCCGGAAAAGCCGCACGGGTGCTACTGTTCACGTGGGCCATGGGCAGCGGTGAGCCCGGCGCGCAAAACCCCATCGTTCTGGCCGAGGTCATTCATGGTCTTATGACATTGGGGTTGCCTGCCGAGGCCCGCCGTCTTGCCATCGAAGCCGCGGTCGGAGCCGGTCTTTGAGGGTTCCTGGCGATCGTGTGGGCAAGGGGGCAGCTACCGGCTCACGGCATCTTGAAAACTTTCTCGATATGATGGCAGCGGAACGCGGCGCGACAGATAATACGCTCAGGTCCTACCGCCGTGATTTGGAGGATTTTACTGGCTTTCTTTCATGCCGGCGACGCGGTGTTGAGGACGCCGAAGTGAGCCATATTCGTGCTTATCTCAAGGCCATGTCGGAACTGGGCCTGGCGTCGAGCACAGCGGCACGGCGGTTGACGACGCTTCGGCAGTTTTTCAAGTATCTTTATGATGAACGCGTGCGTGATGACGACCCGGCGACGACGGTTGACAGACCTCGCCTGCGCCAGGCCCTGCCAAAGTATCTTAGCGAAGACGAGGTCAATTCATTACTGGCCGTTGCCGAGAACGTTGAGGGCGCCAAAGGGCTTCGTATGTCGGCCATGGTGGAAATCCTCTACGCCACGGGGCTCAGGGTTAGCGAATTGGTGGCGCTACCGCTGGCTGCCTTGTCACGCGACGGCAACGTCATCGTCGTCAAGGGAAAGGGTGGAAAGGAACGTATGGTGCCGCTGGGCGAGCATGCGGCAGCGGCGGTTTCGGAATATCTAGCAGTACGCGATGCCTTTCTGAGTTCAAAGGGCAAAGGAAAAGGAGACGTCAGTGATAGCCCTTTTGTCTTTCCGTCGCGCGGTAAATACGGACACCTGACCCGGGTTCGATTTAACCAGATGCTGAAGGAATTGGCGGTGGCAGCGGGGCTCGATTCGATGAGAGTTTCGCCCCATGTGCTGCGTCATTCTTTCGCCAGCCACCTTTTGGCGCATGGCGCTGATCTGCGTTCCTTGCAGCAAATGCTGGGACATGCGGACATCTCAACGACCCAGATATATACCCATGTGCAGGAAGAACGGCTGCGTGCTCTAGTGGAGCGCGCGCATCCCCTATCTGGGTTTGAGTGATCTTCTATTTTCCAGATGAGCCCGATATTTCATGGGCGCTACAACAGGATACATTCTTAAGCATAATAGCTATACATACTGCAGAACAGACGCGCCTTGTGTCATACGGCGGGTGAAAGCAGATTTTTCTTTTGCGAATCTATTTCGACGGTTGTTTGATGCTAGAAATCCACAGTTTCAAGATCAATACCGACATATTGATGACGACAGCGCTGCGGTTCTAATACAGGTGGCCAATTCACAGTGATCCATGCCGACTGAATGCTTGACGATGATTTTGATGCTTTTCGGCAGTCTGGTTACCTCTTCGGCAGGAATATGGTCCGAGTGGCAGGGCATGACGGGATCCATCCTAGCCAAGAGTTCAAATTGGTCTTAGAGACTGTCCAAAACCTTAAAGTTTTTGCAAATATAAGCCTCGATGGCATGGAGAGTTTGTAGAGAATCAATTGGCACAGCGTGTTAGTTATGGCACCGGTTTTCATCAGGTAAAACTCATTTTGTGGTGTCTTTAAACGAGGCTGGTGGATATGGGAAAGCCTTGCTTGAAAGAAACCGAGTTCTCGCGCATTCTCCGCGCGCGCAACATTTCCACGTAGTGATCAGCCGTCCAGGAGAGCACCATGAGTTTTAAAGTCGTCGATCAGGCACCGGCTCGCCTCAACCGTTCAGAGTTGGCGGTACCGGGTTCCAACCCGCGTTTTATCGAGAAGGCGCTCGTCAGCACCGCCGATGTGATCTTTCTCGATCTCGAGGATGCCGTGGCGCCCGACGATAAACTGCAAGCTCGAAAAAATATCATTGAGGCGCTCAACGATCTCGATTTGGGCACGAAAACCGTATCCGTGCGTATCAACGGCCTCGACACCCACTATTGCTACCGTGATGTGGTCGATGTAGTTGAACAGGCCGGTGACAAGCTCGATCTGATCATGATCCCGAAAGTTGGTGTGGCCGCTGACGTCTATGCCATCGACATGCTAGTGACACAGATTTGCGAGGCTAAGGGTTTTACTAACAAGATTGGTTTCGAGATGATCATCGAAACCGCGCTTGGTCTGCAGAACATGGCGGAGATCTCCGCCGCTTCATCGCGCAACGAATCGCTGCATTTCGGCGTTGCCGATTACGCCGCCTCGACCAAGGCACGGACCACGGGCATTGGTGGACCCAACCCAGATTATCACGTGCTCACGGACGTGGATGAAGACGGCAACCGTAACGTTCATTGGGGTGATGTTTGGCACTATCCAATCCACAAGATGGTTGTCTGTGCGCGGGCCAATGGGCTTCGTCCCATCGACGGGCCTTTCGGCGATATCCGCGATCCAGATGGCTACGAAGCGCAAGCCAAGCGCGCTGCCGTGCTCGGGTGTGAGGGCAAGTGGGCAATCCACCCCTCGCAGATCGATATCGCCAATGAGGTTTATAGCCCCAGCAAGGAAGAGGTGTCCAAGGCGCGTGCTATTCTGAAGGCGATGAAAGAGGCGCAAAAAGAAGGCAAGGGCGCTGTGACCCTGGATGGTCGTCTGATCGACATTGCCTCGGTTCGTCAGGCCGAGGTGATGGTCAAGAAGGCACGCGAAGTAGCGCGCGCCGACTAACAAAAGAAGAACTAGAAGCGTGCCGGACATCTGAGCCTGTGGTAAGAAGATCCTATGCACAACTATCTTGATTTCGAGAAGCCGATAGCCGAGCTGGAAGGCAAGATTGAGGAACTGCGGCATCTTAGTAGTTCCGACGAAGTGAATATCGCCGATGAAGTGGGTAAGTTACAATCCAAGGTCGATCGGCTTTTAGTGCAGACTTATGCCAAGCTGAACCCATGGCAGAAGACACAGGTTGCCCGTCATCATGACCGGCCACATGCGCTCGATTATGTGCGTGGCTGGATTACCGATTTTACGCCTCTCGCCGGCGACCGCGCCTTTGCTGATGATCAGGCGATCGTTGGTGGACTTGGCCGGTTCCGGGGCCGTTCGGTGGTCGTGATCGGCACGGAGAAGGGTGCCGATACCGAAGCACGCGTACGTCACAACTTTGGCATGGCTAAACCGGAAGGCTACCGCAAGGCAGTGCGTTTGATGGTCTTGGCCGAACAGTTCGGTCTGCCGGTAATTACTCTAGTCGACACCCCGGGCGCCTATCCAGGTGTTGATGCCGAGGCGCGCGGCCAGGCGGAAGCCATCGCGCGCTCCATTGAAACCTGTCTGGGGCTCAAAGTGCCCTTGATCAGTGTTGTCATTGGCGAGGGCGGATCCGGAGGCGCCATCGCCTTGGCCGTCGGTAACAGCGTGCAAATGCTTGAACACGCTATCTATTCGGTTATCTCGCCGGAAGGCTGTGCATCGATCCTGTGGCGCAGCGGCGACATGGTGCAGGAGGCGGCCGCTGCTTTGCGGTTGACCGCACAAGACCTGCTGGAACTTGGTGTCATTGATAATATTATCACCGAGCCCATCGGCGGAGCGCACCGCGAACCCGACAAGATGATCGTGGAGACCGCTGAGGCAGTGGCTGATGCTCTTGATAAATTAACGGAACTTGATGGCAGCATGCTCAAAGCCAAGCGCCGCGAAAAGTTTCTTACCATGGGCAAGAACGGCATCGCTTAAAATCCAACCCCTGCCTAATATAAACCCCTGTTCAAATGAATGGAGTAGGGGGAAATGATCCTAGATCTAGCCAAGAGCGCCAACGCCAATGCCGTCGTCGGAAAACGCGGCCGGCACATCACTATGGATATCTTGGTCGGTGTCGGGGGCGACGACTTTATCATCTCCATCGAGAAGGGGCGCGTAACCAATGTGCAACCGAGAAAAGTGCGACTCGAGAGCGGCATCTTCGCCATCCGCGCTGCCGCCGGTGTCTGGGCCGAGCATTGGCTGCCCATGCCGAAACGTGGCTATCACGATCTTTTCTCCATGATCTCAGCCGGCCTGGCACGGGTTGATGGTGACCTGCGTCCTTTGATGCGGAATTTACTCTATTTTAAGGCGCTGCTGGAAGCGCCGCGCGCAGTCGCTGAGCTGGATCATGCCGAAACGCTATCAGCCGGGCCGGGGTATGAGCCGATCGTTGGGCGCTACTTCACTATGCAGTTCGATGGCCGCGACCACCGCATTTACGTCGAGGAAGCGGGAGCCGGGGTTCCGTTGGTCTGTCTGCACACAGCCGGTTCTGATGGACGGCAGTATCGCCACCTGATGATCGATCCGGCAATCACCGATCATTATCGTGTCATTGTTTTTGATCTGCCCTGGCATGGAAAATCCAACCCGCCGGTAGGCTGGGAGAACGAGACCTACGAATTGACGACGGATGGCTACAAGCGGATGATCCGTGCTTTCTGCAGCGCCATGGAACTCGACGACCCGGTTGTCATGGGCTGTTCCATGGGCGGGCGCGTGGTACTGCACTTGGCGCTCGACCACGCCGATGAGTTTCGTGCTGTCATCGCGTTAGAAGGCGCCGACCGCCTCTTTCCCTATTACGACCTTTCCTGGCTGCATCGGACGGACGTCCACGGTGGAGAGGTCTGCGCCGGGTTCGTATCGGGACAGGTGGCGCCGCAAAGCCCGAACGAGTTCCGTTGGGAGACGCTCTGGGCCTACATGCAATCGGGCCCGGGGATATTTAAAGGCGATCTCTATTTCTATTGGCACGACGGTCATTTCGACGATCGATCGCACCAGATCGACACCTCAAAATGCTCAGTCTACTTACTGTCTGGCGAATACGACAGCTCTTGCACGCCAGAGCGATCCGAGGGTACACACGCGCGGATCAAAGGCTCTAAACTCAACATTATGGAGGGGATCGGCCATTTTCCCATGTCGGAGAACCCGGCGCTGTTCCGAACCCACATCCTACCGGTGTTGGAAGAGATTAGGAGATAAGCTTAGCCAGACGTGCCGGAAACAAGGAAACGTTCGATTTCGGCCAAGAAGCTTTTTGAAAACTTCTGTAGCTTTGCCTTGCCGACGCCATGGATCCCGGCGAACGCATCGCGGGTAGAGGGACGTAGGCGCGCTATTTCTGCTAAGGTCTTGTCCGGAAAAACCGCATAGGCTGGTACGCCGCCCGCCTTGGCTAGCTCTAACCGGTGGACCTTCAGCGCATTGAACAATTCGGCGTCGTCGTCTGAGAGGTCGGACGCGGCTGGAAGTGGTTTGCGTTTGGCCGGTATGGGATTTGACCGATTGATTACATCGGTACGGAATTGAAAGGTGATTTCTCCTCTCGCCAGTCCCACCCCTTTGGTAGTGATGCTCAAACCGCCGTATCCCTTGATGTCAAGTTTCAAAAACCCAGCCGCCACCATCTGATGGATCAATGAGCGCCAGGCGTTTTTATCCCTATCTTTGCCAGCGCCGTGACATCTAAGACGATCATGGCCGAAAGAGCGGACTTTCTCGGTATCAGCGCCGCGCAGGATATCTATCAAGTGTGCTTGGCCGAACCGCTGTCCGGTATCACGTACCACGCTCAGGATCATTTCTCCTAGCGTGGTACCGTCAATCAGTTCCGGTGGGTTGGTGCAGATATCGCAATTTCCACAAGGCGCAGCCGCCTCTCCAAAGTAATCGAGTAACATCTGGCGGCGACAACTCGGCGCTTCAGAATATGCAATCAGTGCATCCAGGCGTTTATGTTCGCGATGTTTATGATCGTCGGCGGAGTTTTCCTGATCGATGAACATGCGTCGCATGCGGATATCGTCCAGGCCATACAGCATATGAGCTTGCGCTGGTAAGCCATCACGCCCAGCACGGCCAATTTCCTGATAATATGCTTCCATGGAGCCAGGCAGGTCCATATGAAAGACGAAGCGAACGTCCGCCTTGTCGATACCCATGCCGAAGGCGACGGTGGCGACGATTACCGTGCCAGGCTCGGTCATGAAGGCGTCTTGGTGACTGTTTCGGTCGAGGTTATCCATGCCGGCGTGGTAGGGTAGAGCAGAAATGCACTCGGCACGAAGCAGGGCGGCGGTCTCTTCGGTTTTCTTGCGCGATAGGCAATAGACGATACCGTTTTCCCCGCCGTGGTCTTTAATGAAGTCTAGTAACTGGCGCTTACCGTTCTGGCGCCTCTCGACACTGAGTGCGATATTTGGGCGATCAAAGCCGGTAATAACACTTTTTCCTCGGCCAGCGAACAGCCGCGAAATAATATCGTCGCGGGTAACCGCATCGGCGGTGGCGGTCATGGCGGCAATGGGTACGTCCGGAAATTGTTGACCAAGGCAGGAAAGCGCCTCGTAGTCGGGCCGAAAGGCTGGACCCCAGCGTGAGATACAATGGGCCTCGTCAATGGCAATTAGCTTGACCGGTAGGCGTTTCAGGGCGGTCAGCATGCGTTCGGTCATCAATCGTTCCGGCGCGATATAGAGTATCCGGGTTGTGCCCGCGGCAACCTTGTGCCAGGACGCGGCGTTGTTGTCATAGGAACGCGACGAGTTGATGGTCTCTGCTTGGACACCTGCCAGCCCGAGCGCGGCGACCTGATCTGTCATCAACGCAACTAGCGGAGAAACAACCAGAGTTAAACCGTCCAGTGCCAGTGCTGGAACTTGATAGCACAAAGACTTTCCTGATCCCGTTGGCATCACCGCGAGCGCATGCTCGCCGCGCAGTAACGTCGAGATGACCGGTTCCTGGCCCGGCCGGAATTCATCGTAGCCGAATGTCTCTGCCAGTATCCGCCGGGCGACATTGATTGACGGTAACGTTTGCGACGGCTCAGGGATGGCAAAACACCTCCCAGGTCTTTTTCGGGTCTTTTTGGCTTTGTTTGATTGTTAAAACCTGAAAAATGAGCTGCATTATTCGCTCAGTACGATTTTGGCAGACCAAGCACTCTTTCAGCTAAGAAATTCAATACCAATTGCTGGCTGATTGGCGCAATTCGATTAATCATCACCTCGCGCATAAGGCGCTCGACGTGAAACTCCTTGGCATAGCCCATGCCGCCGTGTGCCAATACCGAGCGTTCGCAAGCCGTGAATCCGGCTTCCGAGCCCATGTACTTGGCCGCATTGGCTTCCGCCCCGCATGGCTTTCCGGCATCGTAGAGAGTGGCAGCCTTGAGGCATAGCAACCAAGCCGCTTCCAACTGCACCCAACTTTCCGCCAACGGATGCTGGATGCCTTGATTCTGGCCGATAGGACGGCCAAAGACGACGCGTTCCTTGGCGTATTCCGATGCTCGGCGCAACGCTTCTTGGCCGATGCCGACAGCCTCCGACCCGACCAGGATGCGCTCGGGGTTCATGGAATAAAGAATGTAGCGAAAACCTTTACCCTCCTTACCGATCAGGTCTCCGGCGGGAACTTTCAGGTTGTCGATAAAGACTTCGTTGGAATCGACGGACTTCCTGCCCATCTTGTCGATCTCGCGAACGTGGCAGGCATCGCGGTCGAGATCCGTGTAAAACAGC
The DNA here is from genome assembly GCA_964468005.1 of uncultured Magnetovibrio sp. Lineage (GTDB taxonomy): Bacteria > Pseudomonadota > Alphaproteobacteria > Rhodospirillales > Casp-alpha2 > TMED8. Next base: position 21,460 of record CAYXUT010000009.1, read on the forward strand.
GACAGGCCATCGATACCGCGTTCGTCTTTTTCTTTCGGCGCGGTCCGCGCTAGTAACAATATCTTGTCGGCCACCTGCGCCGTCGAGGTCCACACTTTGCGGCCATTGATCACATAGTCGCCGTTAGGATCCCTTTCAGCGCGGGTGATGATCGAGCCGGTATCGAGACCGGCATTGGGTTCCGTCACTCCAAAAGCACTTTTCTGCTTACCTTTGATGATTGGTGGTAGCCAGCGTTGTTTTTGTTCGTCGGTGCCGAAAACGGCGATCGATTTAGGACCAAAGACATTCATATGAACGGCACTCGCTGCCGACATGCCGCCTGACGAGCCGGCGATGGCGCGCATCATCGCCGCAGCAGATGCAATTCCGAGATCTGCACCACCGACGTCTTCGGGGAAACTTACGCCGAGCCAACCGGCGTCCGCCATGGCGCGGTAGAAATCCTCCGGGAAGCCGCCGGTCTTATCCTTCTCCAACCAGTAGTCGTCGCCAAAATCTGACATGATCTGGCTGATGCCATCTTCAATGGCACGTTGTTCGTCGCTGAGCGTGAAATCCACGGCGTTTATCCCATCCTCTGTATAAAGTCAAAATGACCAATCGCATGGCAAATGACAAGCCGCGCCGGGCGATTTTTCATCTGGAGAAACGACGGGAAATGGGTGTTACGCAGCCCCGTGGCAGCGCTTGTATTTGTTGCCGGATCCACAGGGGCAAGGTGCATTACGGGATACCCGGCCCCAGGTCGAGGGATCGTTGGGGTCCAAGTCATCGGCGGCCTTGCGCCGGTTCAATGGTACGGCGGCAAAAGCCCTTAGGTCTTCCTCCGGACCGACCACGGAGAAAGCTGGATCATCATGGCTTTCATACATTTCCTGTTCGCCGCGGCCAAATACATCGCTATCATTTGGGTCGTACATTTGCAACTCGACTTGAGCCAACACCTGAGTGACGCGTTCGCGAAGTGCATCGAGCATTTCCTCGAACAGTTCGAAGGCTTCGTGTTTGTATTCGTTCAACGGATCGCGCTGCGCATAGGCGCGTAGGCCAATACCCTGACGCAGGTGGTCGAGGGTCAGGAGATGCTCTTTCCAGAGCTGGTCGAGCAATTGCAAAAGCAGGCTTTTTTCTACGCCGCGCATCACTTCGGGCCCATAATTGGCAGCTTTTTCGGCCATGTGCCGGTTCAATGTATCCAGAAGACGATGGTGAATTTCAGCGTCGGCAATGCCTTCTTCCTTAGCCCATTCGGCAACTGGTAAATCCATGCCGAGAATACGGAGCGCTTCCTCGTGCAGACCGTCGACGTCCCATTGTTCGGCGTAGGCTTTCTCGGGGATTGACTTCGACACCATGCCGTCGATCACCTCTTCACGCATAGAGATGACCTCTTCGGAGACGTCTTCAACCGACATCAACTCCTTGCGCTGTTCGTAGATGACCTTGCGCTGGTCGTTCATGACGTCGTCGAACTTGAGCAAGTTCTTGCGGATTTCGAAGTTGCGCGCCTCGACCTTTTCTTGGGCTTTTTCGAGCGCTTTGTTGACCCACGGATGGACGATAGCTTCCCCCTCTTCGAGGCCGAGTTTCTGTAACATGGTATCGATGCGCTCTGAACCGAAGATACGCATAAGGTCGTCTTCTAGAGAGAGGTAGAATTTCGAAGCGCCTGCGTCGCCTTGGCGGCCTGCGCGGCCGCGGAGCTGGTTGTCGACACGGCGGCTTTCATGACGTTCGGTGCCTAGCATGTAGAGCCCGCCCGCACCGATGACGATTTTGCGACGCTCGGCGATCTCTTCGGCGATTTTGGCAGCAGCCTTATCAACGGCGTCAGAACCTAGCTCGGCCTTAATTTCCTGCTTGAGTCGCATCTCATAGTTACCGCCGAGCTGAATATCCGTTCCGCGGCCCGCCATGTTGGTGGCAATGGTGACAGCGCCCGGCTCACCAGCCTGCGCGATGATATATGCTTCCTGCTCGTGGTGGCGCGCGTTTAAGACGTTGTGCGGTATCTTTTTTCTTTTCAGGAGGTCGGCTAGAAATTCAGATTTTTCGATACTGACGGTACCGACTAGGATCGGTTGTTGGCGCTCGCTGCAATCGGCGATTTGTTCGATGATGGCATCGTACTTTTCCCCAGCCGTGCGGTAGACTTCGTCATCCATATCATCGCGCACGCATTCGACGTTGGTCGGCACCTCGACCACCTCAAGCTTATAGATTTCGGAGAATTCACCGGCCTCCGTCATCGCCGTACCGGTCATGCCGGCGAGCTTGGGATAAAGGCGGAAATAATTCTGGAAGGTGATTGAAGCAAGCGTTTGGTTTTCGTTCTGGATCTCCACGCTTTCCTTGGCTTCTAGAGCCTGGTGCAGGCCTTCCGAATAGCGTCGGCCTTCCATCATGCGCCCAGTAAACTCATCGATGATGATGACCTGGTTGTCCTTGACGATGTAATCGGTGTCGCGCTCGAACAGGGTGTGGGCGCGCAAGGCCTGGTTGGCGTGATGCACCAAGGAGACGTTGTGTATGTCGTAGAGCGTGCCTTCACTCAAAAGTCCGGATTCGCGCAGCAACGCCTCTATGGTTTCGTTGCCTTTTTCGGTGAACGTGACTGCACGGGATTTCTCATCCTTCTCAAAATCGTCATCAGCCAATCTTGGGATCAGCTTATCAATGGCCTTATAGAGATCAGATACATCTTCCGTCGGGCCCGAGATAATTAAGGGCGTGCGTGCCTCGTCGATGAGGATCGAATCGACTTCGTCAACGATGGCGTAATTAAATTCACGCTGTACCATCTCTTCGAGCGTGAACTTCATATTGTCGCGCAAGTAATCGAAACCGAGTTCATTGTTGGTGGCGTAAATGACGTCGTGTTCGTATTGCTCGCGCCGCTGATCGTCATCCAGGCCATGGATGATGCAACCCACCGTCAGGCCCAAGAACTCGTATATTTGGCCCATCCATTCGGAATCGCGTTGCGCCAGATAGTCGTTGACCGTCACCACGTGCACGCCATGACCGGCGAGCGCGTTCAGATAGACCGGCAGTGTGGCGACTAGGGTCTTGCCTTCGCCGGTTTTCATCTCTGAAATCTGGCCCCGGTGTAAGATGACGCCACCCAGCAACTGGACATCGAAATGGCGTTGGCCGAGCGTGCGCTTCGCTGCTTCGCGTACGGTAGCGAAGGCATCAACCAGGATGTCTTCTAGGTCCTCGTCATTTTGCAGCCTTTCGCGGAGCCAGGGCGTTCGAGCTTTTAGCTTCTCTTCGTCGAGCGCCTCCATCTCTGGCTCAAGCGTATTGATTGCGTCGACGTAGAGCTGCAGGTTCTTCAGGTAGCGGTCATTGGCGCTGCCGAACAGGGACTTGGCAATGGCTTGGAGCATGTAATTTCATCCGTGCGCGCCAGGGATTTTAAGGAATTTGCAGCCAGCTGCGGATTACCAGCAGATCGGCAATTTTCGGCGCGTGCAAGAAATACGTTCGGAGCGCCTCAGTGTCAATGCGTAGCGGCCGGTTTATACCTCCGGCCTGGCCAACCATTCGTCACGAAACTTATTGACCTCAGTAGCACGGTGACGGGCCTGATTGCCGGTGGGTGGCAGCGCCTCGTCGAAGAAGAATGTTGGCAGTTCGTCATCATCCACTGTAAAGCCGGCAGCTTCATTGAATTGGCTCTCAAGCAATAAAGTATCGCGGCCGAGTTCGCGCAGGAAATTGTCTTTGAGGTCGGTGCCCAGCGCGTCATTCAATGCTTCGACAATCATAGGATGGTTAACGTTGGTGACGCTGCGGCCAAACACGCAAAGCCCAAGCGAATCGCCGGCGGCACAGTTGACTTGGGCGTCCATGCTCATGTCCAACAGCTCGTCCGTAGTGTTCTCGCGCCCTTCGTACGCTGGTAAGTTACCAGTCGTGTGATCGGCACCCTGCGCCGTGGTCATCATGGAAATGCCGGTGACTTCGACGACGCGAGGGTCATAGGCGCTGATGGCTTGCTTCTTGATCACCGGGATGCGTTTGGCACCGTAGTGTTCGCCAACCCGCGCCGTACCCTGAGCCAGAATACGCCCGCGTTTGTTGCCGGCCCGGATATCGTCCAGGGCAGCGGCCATGAACTTGGTGTCGGCCCATTCGGCTTCGCCCACTTCCATAAGCACCGCCAGCAAAGCGCCGGTCTCGATGGTGTCGATGCCGAGGTCATTTGCGGTGGCGTTGAGATGTGCTAGATCATCCGGCTCTTTGATGCCGCAGTTGGTGCCCATCAGGCCAATAGTCTCATATTCCAGAGGTGAGACGATTTCCTCGCCCTTGTCATTGACGTAGATATTAGAGCATTGGATCATGCAGCCGGGCATGCAGGCATGCGTCGGGTCACCGCCGCGGCTAATATTACGTTCGCGGATGAAATCGCCACCCATTTTCATGATTTCCTGCTCCGTATCGACCAAGCGTCCGGCGGAGAAATTGCGAACCGGGAGCCCGCCGGTCAGGTTCGTGATATCCGCGACCATGGCGGTGCCGAGCCGACTCATGTTCTGCACAGCTGGGTCTTCTTTGAGCATCTCCGTATATTTGCGGATCTTGCCCATCAGGCTCTTACGGTCGTGGAAGGTTGGCATTTTCACCTGATCGGCAACGATGGCCTTGACCTTCTTCGAACCCATCACTGCCCCGACGCCGCCGCGCGCCGAAATGCGCACTGGACGGCCTTCCGGATCAGTGAAGGCTATACCGGCAATCAGTCCACCGTACTCACCGACCGGCGAGCAGATGCCGAGGCTGATCTTTTTGCCGTACTTTTCGTAGAGCATTTCGGCGGTCTCGAACAAACCCTTGCCGAGATATTCGTCCGCCGGCTCGAAGGTGATCTCGCCTTCATTGGGGATGCGAATGACTAGCCAGTCATCCGATGCGCCGTTTAGTGTTAAGCCGGAGATCTCCATTTGGCCAAGGGCGAAGGCGAAGTCGCCGCCGGCGTTTGATTCCTTAATGCCGCCAGTTAGGGGGCTCTTGCATCCAACACTGATGCGGTTGGCATTGGAGAAGTTGGTGCCGGCGAACGGGCCAGCGGAAAAAATTAGCGGGTTGTCGGCCGACAAAGGATCGACCCTCGCCAAATCACGGTCCAGCAAGGTCTTAACGATGTGATAGCGCCCAGCGCGAGCCAGTGCATCGCCGCCCAACGTTTCGGTATCAACGGATTTATCGTTCAGGTTGATGTGCAAGTATCTACGCATGCCGGCATGCCTCTCGTTTAATGGATCACGAACCCCGCTGAATATTCATGTTAATTAATACCCTAGACGGAGATTAACAAGGGCGTGCCCCCATATGAGTGATGATTTAAGCTCATTTATAGGGTTGATAAAGCTGGAAAGCACCGATGGCCGACTTGAGACGAAAACTCCTGTTCCTACCGCCAATACTTACCGGTATTGCGGTATTGGCTTTTGTCGTCTCCAAGAAACAAGCACCCGAGACCAAACCGCCCGGAGAAACCGCGCGTCATGTCCGCGTTATAGAGTTGAGGCCGGTCGACTTCGTGCCCCGGGTATCGGGTTTTGGCACGGTCAAACCCGGCAAGACTTGGGCCGCCATCAGTCAGGTCGGGGGAGAGGTTGCCTATGTGCATCCGAACCTGAAGAAAGGCGCGATCCTGGCCGCCGGCATCGAGATCATTCGTATCTCACCTTTGGATTTTAAGCTGGCCATCGCGCAGGTCGAAGCCAATATCCGCGCCAGCGAGGCACGCGTCAAACAGTTCTCGGTTACCGAAACCAATACCCGCGAAGTGTTGAAGATCGAAAAACGTGCATTAGAGATCGCCGAGACTGAACTGGAACGCCAAAAAAAACTGCTGACGCGCGGCAATGTGTCACAAAATTCTGTTGATACCAAGACCCGCGAAACCTTGACCCAGCGCAAGATGGTTCGAGAATTAGAAAATAATCTGCGACTGCTCCCGACCCAGCGCGACGCCGAGATCGAGCAGAAGGCTGTCTACGAGGCGCAACTACAGTCAGCCAAGCTCGATCTAGAACGTACACGGATCGCCTTACCATTTGACGCGCGGGTTGTAGAAGCCAATGTGGAGGTTGCGCAATACGCAAAAGCAGGCGAGGCGCTGGCAAGCGTCGACGGCGTCGAGACCGCCGAGATCGAGGCGCAGGTTCCCGTCGCGCGGTTCCAAAACATGGCTGAGGCCGTGGCTGGCGATGACATGCCGGCCGGTGTTTCCAGTGGCACGCTGAAAAGCCTGGTCGAGCGAATGGGGATTGAGGTCGCCGTGCAACTGAAGACCGGTGACCACGTCACCGAATGGCCTGCTCGATTCGCGCGTATCAGTGACACCATCGATCCCAAGACCCGCACCGTCGGTGTCATCGCTGTTGTCGACGAACCATACGCCCAAGCTATTCCCGGTAAACGCCCACCCCTGGCCAAGGGGTTATTCGTCAAGGTGCTGTTGAGCGCTCGCGCGGTGCAGGACCAAATGGTGGTGCCGCGCTCGACGCTCCGCGAAGGCCGCCTTCACGTTGTTGGAAAAGAGAACCGCCTTGATGTGAGAGAGGTGAGAGCGGGGCTGTTCCAGGGTGACGTGGTAACCATCACCAAGGGTCTCGCCTTTGGTGAAAAGGTCGTTGTATCTGACCTTAGCCCCGCGGTTTCCGGCATGCTATTGGCGCCGACGGTTGACCAACGTCTTGCTGATGCCCTTTCCGACGAGGCATCGTCGCGGGATGCAGCGCGTTGATACGCTATTTTGCCGGTCACCCGACTGCGGCTAATCTCTTGATGATCGGCATCATTGTCATCGGGTTGGTGGCTTGGCCGTCGCTTCAACGCGAAACCTTTCCGCGCATAGAACCAAACAAGGTTGAAGTGCGGGTCGCGTATCCAGGAGCTCGGCCGGAAGATGTGGAAGAGGCGCTTTGCCAGCGTATCGAGGATGCGGTGGACGGCGTTACTAACGTTGATGAAATCTTGTGTGAGTCTAACGAGGGCATAGCGAAAGCCATCGTCAAGATGGCTGAGGGCACAGATTTTGATCGGTTCACGAGCGATATCAAGTCCGAAATCGAGGCGATCAAAGATTTTCCGGAGATCGCGGAGAAGCCAACGGTGCACCAGTTGGGCCGTACCGATTTTGTGGCGTCCGTGGCGATAACTGGGCCGGTCGGCAAAGCTAACCTCAAGGCCTATGCCGAAGAGGTTAAGGACCGCATGCTGCGCTGGGGCGGTATTCCCAAGGTTGACGTGAAAGGCTTCTCCAACCACCAAGTACGTATCGAATTATCTACTGCGACGCTCCAGCAATTCTCCATCAGCGTCGCTGACATTGCCGCCACGATCCGGCGTCAAAGCGTTGATCTGCCGTCGGGCAAAATCCGCACTTCGGACCGTGAACTGTTAATCCGCTATGCCGATGAACGCAAACGCGTAGGTGAATTCCGTGACCTGGTGGTCGTGTCCAGCGTCGGCGGCGGGCAGGTGCGGCTCGGCGATATCGCGACCATTTCCGACCGGTTTGAACTTGATGAAGAGAAAGTGCTGTTTAACGGCAAGCCTGCGGCCATTTTAAATATTACCAAGACTGAAAGCGAGGACACGCTGGAGGTTATCGACGCGGTCAATGCGTTTCTCGCGCACGAGCGCCAAACCGGCCCGCCAGGTGTCGAACTCAACGTTACACGCGACATTTCCTCCATCGTTCGCGACCGCTTGCAGCTATTGCTCAGAAATGGTGGGCAAGGTCTGTTGCTGGTACTGGCGACGCTGTGGCTATTCTTCGGGTTCCGTTATTCGTTTTGGGTTGCCATGGGGCTGCCGGTCTCGTTTCTGGGCGCCATCGCGGCGATGAGCGCCATCGGCTATTCCATCAATATGCTGACCATGGTGGGGCTGCTGATCGTCATCGGTTTGTTGATGGACGACGCCATCGTCATATCGGAGAACATCGCCAGCCACCGCGCACGCGGAAAGGCGCCGCTTGATGCCGCTGTCGACGGCGCTCGCCAGGTAATGCCAAGCGTCTTTGCCTCATTCACCACGACGGCTTGTATTTTTGGATCGCTGGCCTTCCTGGAAGGCCACATCGGCAACATTCTCCGGGTTGTGCCGGTGGTCATGCTGTTGGTGTTGATGGTGTCGCTTGTTGAAGCATTCGTGATTCTGCCCAATCACTTGTCCCGTGCACTGTCGCACGGCGCCGACAAACAGGGCCGGGTTCAGGCTTTTATTTCAGGACTTCTCACCCGCGTCGTCGATAACTCGATTGTGCCTTTGGCCAAGCGCGCCGTTAATTGGCGCTATCTGACGGCTGGTATCGCATTTGGCTGCCTGCTATTGGCCATCAGCGCCATCGCTGGAGGATACCTGAAATTTGCCGCCTTTCCCGATCTTGATGGCGATGTCATGGAGGCGCGCATTCTGCTTCCGCAAGGTACACCTCTGGCAAGGACGGAGGAGGTCGTCGGCCAGGTCGAAGCGGCACTCCGGCGCGTCAATCAAAAGCTTACTCCCGATCAACCCGGCGGCCAAAACCTGATCACCAACGTGACACTGAAGTTCAACCACAACACTGACGCCAAGGAAACAGGTCCTCATGTCGCCACCATCATTGCCGACATGTTGAGCTCGGATAGCCGCAACTCGCGCATTGATGATGTGCTCGGGCAATGGCGGACCGAGACGGGCATTATTCCCGATGTCATTTTCATCAAGTTCGCGGAAACGCAGATCGGTCCGGCCGGATTGGATATCGAAATTCGCCTTGATGGAACCGATCTGCGGCAGTTGAGTGATGCATCGCGCGATCTTCAGGTTTGGCTGTCACGCTATGAAGGCGTCATCAACATGGCGACTGATCTCCGCTCCGGAAAGCCAGAGGTTCGTCTGAAGCTCAAGGACGGGGCGGCAACGCTTGGGATTGACGGACGGGCCATTGCCGATCAATTACGCTCGGCCTTTTTTGGCACCACCATCAATGAAATCCAGCTGGGGCCCGAGAGTTACGAAATCGATGTACGGCTCGATGATGCCGACCGCGACAGTCTTGCCGATCTTGATTATTTCACCATCACGACGAGTGAAGGGAAGCAGGTTCCCCTGAGTGCTGTCGCTGAGTGGGTGGCGGACCGAGGCTATTCACGCATCAACCGGGTTGATGGCCGGCGCACGGTAACGGTTCAGGCCGATATCGAGGTTGGCGCGGCGAATGGCAATGAAATCTTAGCCGACACGCGAAAGATGTTTTTTCCTAAACTGCTGAAAAAATATTCAACTATCGGCATTTCTTTGGAAGGCTCGGACCGCGAAGCAAATAAGACGCGGCGTTCCATGATGACCGGTTTCGCGCTCGGTCTGATCGGCATATTTTTGCTGCTTAGTTTCCAGTTTCGGAGCTATGTTGAACCGATTATCGTAATGATGATCATCCCCTTTGCCTTCATTGGCGCGGTGGCTGGGCATCTGTTGTTGGGGCTCGAGTTCACCATGCCGAGCATTCTCGGCTTTGCTGCGCTGGCCGGCGTCGTGGTAAACGATTCCATTTTGCTGGTCAACTTTATCAAGTACTATCACGGTGATGCGACGTCGGTCGTTGAAGCGGTGCCGCAAGCCGTGCGTGCACGCTTTCGTGCGATCTTGGTAACGTCGCTGACAACCATTGCCGGATTGCTGCCGATCCTGTCGGAAACCAGCCTGCAGGCCCAGGTGCTAATTCCGCTGGTGACCAGTCTAGTGTTTGGTTTATTGGCGTCGACGGTATTGGTGCTGTTTCTGGTGCCGGCTGCTTACGCTATTTTGGATGACCTCGGTTTGGCGCGACTGGACTGAGCTACAGGCTTTACCACTCGGTCGGATTTCCTTGAAGATGGTGCTGCCCGTGGTGAGGCGTTCTCGGGTGCAATGTCAAATGTGATCCGCCGTTCGTCGAGTGTTTTCAGGTTCCAACGGTCGTATTCGGTGAACTCGAAGAAGCGGCTTTGTCATTGAAAATCAAGGGTGAGGCCCGGGCGGAATCGTTTGGAAGGCCTAGCACCTGTGTCAATTTCTCAACGATGCAGGAGCACAAGAAACCTTTAGTATGTTCGGATGGAAACAGTGAGATCTCCTGTCTGACCGCAACTTCCTTGGCACCAAACTTGGTAAAAGAGATCGAGATCTCGACCATCTTGTGCATCTGCGCTTCATCGTTATCCAGGTCTTTGGCGACAGCTTTTGGAATTTTGTTGTTTGGTATGTAGAACAGGGGGGAGTTGACTGTTCGCATCGGAATTGTGAGCTAGTGTTTTGATCGTATGCATGAAAAAAGAATAATAAAGCACGATCGGATGATCGGGAATCTCTCGGAGATCTCGGATATGCTGTTTGACGAATGCCTCGAAGTAGTATGAGTATTTGACCCCCTGGATGCCCCGCTGATTAGGCGCTTTCATTTTCGAAATCGTTTATAGGGCTGCCTAGGCGTCGAGTGCAATGGCCAGATAGCGAACCTATCCCATCAAGATTATTGCGAATCTCATGACAGAAAAATTTTCCAGGCGACCTTAATCTCTCCCTAAATTACAGAGAATAGTGACGATGATAGGAAAAAATAACGGCCTTCTGTCCCATCGTGATTTCATTGTTGTATAGGCGCGCCTATACTGCGTTATTCCAATCTGAGAGGAACTCACACATGCCCGCACTTCGCGATTATTTCGTCGCTTTTATCGCCGCTCTGTTGGCCGCAGCTGCTCTTACTTGGCCGGCCATGGCCGCCGATGACGATCCTATGGTTGCTACGGTGAATGGCGAAAAAATTCTTCGCTCGCATGTCATAGAGGCGAAGCAATTGC
>CAYXUT010000010.1:0-13323 GCA_964468005.1 uncultured Magnetovibrio sp.
TCAAGCAGGTCTATCATGACGGTTGCCATGTCCTCAGGGTTAAGGGGGTCAAAAAAACGAGCCGCGTCTCCTAGCACTTCTGGCATTGCTGCTGTGTTGGAACTGGCAATTGGCGCGCCGCAGGCCAAGGCTTCGACCAACGGATTGCCGAAGGTTTCCACGGTGGATGGAAATACAAAGAGCGAACATGTTTTGTAGAGTTCCGAGAGAGTTGGGACCTCCACATGGCCTAGAAACTCGATACAATCCTTCAGGTCAAGCGCGGCTATAAGGGTCTCGAGACGCCAGACGTAGTTCTGGTCGACCGGGCGTCCAGCAATTTTCAATATCAAATCGGGAAAACGATCACGGACCTTCGGTAAGGCGTGGATCAAGGTTACGAAGTTCTTTTGCACGTATATGTCCGAAACGGCTAGTAAAAAATGTTTCCGATTTTCAATGGGGCTTGATCCCAAAAACATTTTCTCGACCCCGTGGGGAACGATCTTCATTCTATTATTAAAGAGGCCGAAAAAGGCGCGCGTGATCCCTCGTTTCGCGTAATCCGAAACCGCAATTACGTTTTGGCTCTTCGCAAAAGAGATAAACGTCGCGACGTACAATAACGCCCAATATGCGAGCTTCAACGGACGCCTTTCAACGAAACCGACACTGACGGCATTACGTGCCATGAGGATATGGTTTTTGGCTAGGAATGGGCCGTAGTTGGCCGGCGAAAAGGTTGTATCGACTGCCAATCTCCTGGCCAAACGCGGCACGTCCAGTTGCTCGCGGATCAGGATCCGCCAAAATCCACGGGGATATCGCTGATAGTGATATGTAACACTCTTGATATTTGTTGGCAGAATGTCACTTTGATCTTCGTGTAGGCAGACATGGAGGTTCAACCTTGGATCTTTAGCCATGAGGGGCAGTACATTTCGAAGGTACGTAACACCGCCGCCAGTCCGCGCATGTAGGGCGTTTATTAACAACCGATGCCGCTTATGCTCAACGATTTCCCGAATTGTATTCGCTATTTGCGCAACATGGTTTTCCCAGGTGAATTGGCCTTCGACCCGATTGTGGGCCTGTTCAATCAAATCCGATCGAAGCGACGGATCACCGTCGAGTTCCATTACGCGGGTGGCTAAATCATCTGGGTCGCCAAGGCGAAAATATAGTGCTGCATCACCACATATCTCGCGATGGATGGGAATGTCGGAAACGATCAATGGCACCCCGGCACGCATGGCTTCGACCATGGGAAAGCCGAATGTTTCAGCCATCGAAGGAAACACAAAGGCATCAAACTCCTGTAATGCGTTGCTAAGCATCACGTGGTCGATCCGTCCCAGTTTAAGGTATTCGGAATGCTTCGGATCAAGTAGCGCGAACAACTCAGCATCCGCATGGTCCCAAGTATGAAAATCGTGGGGCTCCATGGTAATGTGGGTGTTGGTTCTGATGCCACGTTCGTTCAAGAGGCGTGTCGCTTTGACCAACGTCATCGGGTCCTTGTGCGGATAATAAACGGAAACATAAAGCAACCGTGTTACCCCGTCCGCCCGCCAGGAGCGGCGTTTCTTATGCACGTCAAAGCGGGGATTAACACCCAAGTAATTCACCGATGCCGTATCCATCAATTTGTCGTCATAATCGGCGGCGGCTTCTAAAGCGACTTGCGAGGGAAATACGGTTACCCTGGAACATCGTGCTGACCAAAGCATTAAATGACGGCGTAAATATGCGGAGAACCGTTCTTGCCAACTGAGGTTTGGCAAGACCTTTTCGCGGTAGACCGGGTTGAGGTAAATCTCGCCTTGAACTAACAAGACCTGTGGGATCGGCGGAAACAGCACACCGTAGTTGGCCGATGAAAAGAGTAAATCGGCACCGCTTTCCTTGATGATTCTACGCCAACCCGTTTGCTCCCATAAAAATCGGTGCACGGGTCCCCAGAACCGTTTGGCCAGGGGCTTGACCTTGATGCTTGATCCCTCGGGTGGCGAGGGAACAAAGCCAAGTGGCACGTACACAATGGCTTCAAGGTTCTCACGCGCCAGATAGTCGACGATGTTCGTCGTATAGGTGACGATACCGCCAGTATTCGCGGATATGGCATTTACAATGATACGCATGGGTAGGGCTTAACCAAGATTTGATCCACCATCAAGCGAACAATAAGATGCAGGCGTGACGATACGCGTATCCCTTCCCTTTATCCGCCGGTGGACAATATGAGCTTGCCCCACCTGATCCGCTATGCTTGTTCGCTTTCGTTCGGCGCGGCCGCTGCAAAAGGGGGGGCATTGGCAAAACGCTTGGTGCGCGCCAAATGGCAGGCCAGCATAAATGCCAAGCGCAGCACCTTCCCAGTCATTTCCAAAGAGTTGGTGCTCGCCGAGGCTCCACGAGCGATGAAGCAAGCAATGGACGGGTTTTCGTACGCTGAAATCGGGAGATTGTTACGGCTGGCGGATAACCATGTTGCGCATCGGTTCAACCTGTTGGGCAGTCGCTGGACCAAGGTGGCGCATGGACTGAGATGCCCGGGTTTCGAGGGTGTTTTTTACCCATCCAAGGTGGAGACAATGCCGATGGAAGAAGCCCTGCCCCGACTTTCCCCTGGAAACCAAGCCCCAGCGCTGAAGATCCGTGAGTTGATTTCCAAAGGCTATACCCCCATCGATTGGCAATTGGACTTTCGGTCCGGCTTTCGGTGGCGTCAGGATCAATGGAGTGCCGGTATTATCTATGGCCAGAAACCAGGCGTTGACATCAAGGTGCCCTGGGAACTGGCGCGGATGCAGCACCTACCGCTCCTTGCGATTGCTACCGGGCGAGCGGAAGGCGAGCGAAAGTCCACTTACCAGCGCGAGTGCCTCGACCAGATCATTGATTTTGTCTCAGCCAACCCGCCCGGTTATGGCGTCAATTGGGTCTGTACAATGGATGTCGCGATTCGCGCTGCAAATATGGTCATGACATATTGGCTGCTAGAGGCTTTGGGCTGCCGCATAGAACGGCAAGTATTGCAGACCATTGCTGCAAGCCTAGTCGCGCACGGCCGCCATATCATGAACAATCTTGAGTGGTCCCCCGAATTCCGCGCCAATCATTATTTGGCGGACATCTGTGGCCTAGCTTTTATTGCCGCCGCGTTGGGATCAAATGGGGAAATCACGGGATGGTGGAAATTCGCCAAACGCGAGCTTTTTACGGAAGTTGAATATCAGTTCAACGCGGATGGCTCCAACTTCGAAGCCTCAGTTTGTTATCACCGTCTGGCGGCGGAGATGGTTACGTATACAGCCGCATTGATCCTTGGCCGGGACGGAAGCGATGCTATTCCCGACGGTTTCGCCGACTTCCTAAACCGTATGGCACATTTTACCGCGGACATGACCAAACCGAACGGTCGGGTGGCGCAGATCGGAGATAACGACAATGGCCGGATGTTCAAGTTGTCCGTTGGCCATGTCTCCGAAAATTTGAATGAGGATCACCTCGACCACAGGGCTCTGACGACGGCAATCGGCGCGCTCATCGGCGAAGACCGCACAGCCAACGGTTTTGCCAACGACGCCGCGTGTATCTCGGCGTTGGCTGGCGGGCGGACCCTGGCAGCTGGACCGGTAGTTGCTGCCAGTCCGTTCGTCAGCAACGCTTCTGAGCCTTCAGCAAAATCAGCACGGCAAATGGAAACAGCGATTTCCTTGCCTGATTGCTCCCTGCTGGACGGACTGAAACCCATCGCTTATTCGGACTTTGGCCTTTATATATGGCGCTCGGAGCGCTTTTTTCTTGTTGTTCGTTGCGGATCAATCGGCCAAAACGGACGCGGCGGCCATGCCCACAACGATCAGCTATCCATTGAACTCAATATCAATGGCGAGGATTGGCTCGCTGATCCCGGAAGCTACGTCTACACGGCCATGCCAGCGCGTCGCAATGAGTATCGTTCGGTCTTGGCGCACGCAGTGCCAAGACACAGAGGCGAGGAGCCAGCAGCCCTTAATCTCGGTTTGTTCCGCCTTGAAGACAGGGCGCAAGCAAAATGCCTGAAGTTCGACCTGCAGGAGTTTGAGGGTCAGCACATGGGGTTTGGCACGCCAACCCACCGCGCCATCAGGTTCGAGGACGGAAAAATTCGTATCCGTGATGCTTTTGGGGGTGCCGTGGATTGGCAGGCAGTGGCAGAGGTCACCGAGGTGTCATCGGCGTCTGAATTACGCCGGCATTTCGGCCTCAATATTGCCTTCTCGCCCGGTTATGGGTCTATTGAAGCATCCTGAAAGGTATCGTCAGGATCCGTTGACGAAAGCAAGTTGGCCAAGGTCCTGGCGAGGACTAGCGTCGCCACGCGCACATCATCGAGATCAAGCGCTTCATCGGCACGCGTCGCCATGCATTCTTCCGACCCTACGGCTCCGGCACCATACATGACCACCGGTACGTCGGCCCCGGCATAAAGGCGCGCGGCCGTCTCGCAAGCCGTGCCATAGGTCGCGAGTGGTTTACCAACGACCTGTTCACCCTCGCGGCGTAACACGCCAAGCAGTGGTTCGACGGCATCGTTTGGCACGATAGCCGGCAGGTGACAAAGGCGGCGCACTTTGCAGACGACCCCCGGAATAGCAACAACCGCGCGGCCCACAATATTGGTGATTTCACTGACGACTTGCGAGGCATCTTCTTCGGGCAAAAGGCGCCGGTCGATTATCAATTTGACTTGGTTCGGAACGGATAATGCGCCTTCGCCACCTTGGATCCTGGGTACAACTAATGTCGGCGCGCCGATGCCGACCACGTCCGATGAACGTTTGGAAAGTGAATCACGGTGGTCATAGAGAGCCGCGAGAACATTTGCCGCAGCTTCCACAGCATCGGCACCTGCGTTGGGCACGTTAGCCGGTGTGTTGATATCATTGATCTCCACCTCAAGCGTCAAGACGCCGGTTGCTGTCGTTCCGATGGCTTTGGCACCGCCGGGCACGACCGCAAAATCGGCCCGCAGACCTGGCAGGTTGTCTCTGCTGTCGAGTGATACTCTGAGCTGAACCCGTCCATTTAGTCCGGCCGAACATTTGTTTAGCGCAAGCACGGCAAATACATATGCGGCCAGGTCACCCTTGCCATCGCTGACGCCACGTCCATAAATCTGTCCGCCGTCGATCTCGGCCCCCTGCGGGTCACGGGTCCAACCCGAACCGGCTGGCGGCGTATCAGTATGGGTTGCGAGCAAGATCTTCGGCCCGCTATCGGGATCGTCGCCAAACGCCATTTCGATGGTCAGGAATTGTGGTGCTGGCGCTCCCGGTCTTTTGCTTTCGTTTTTCGCTTCCCTGTCGTTGGGAGGTGACTCAACCTTCGCGGAAAATTCCAAATGTTCCAGTAACTCAACGAGCTTCGCAGCCATCGCTCCACGGTTGCCCGGCGGATTTTCGGAATTGACCCTTACCAAAGCCGAGAGAAAAGCAAACTGATCAGCCTGGCGGCTGACAAGAAAGTCACCAAGTGCCTCAATCGCTAGTTCGTTGCTTTTGTCGGCCATTTAAGACAGGGTTCTCCCAATTAAATCCACGCACGCCAATTCATGAAGCTTGCAAACTGGCGGCGATGCGTCAATTTCGAATATACACCCGCTCATGTCCGTCTGGAGATCTCATGCCTTCGTCCACTTCCCTTGAACTCATCGAAAAACTGATTTCTTTCGATACCACCAGCCGAGAGTCGAACCTGGAGCTAATAAGCTTCATCGGTGATTACCTCTCGGGGCTCGGCATCGAAAGCCAACTGGTGCATAGCGAAGAAGGCAACAAGGCCAATCTCTATGCCACCGTTGGCGACTTGGACAAACCCGGTGTCATGCTTTCCGGGCATACGGATGTTGTGCCGGTGGACGGCCAAGATTGGAATACCGATCCGTTCGAAGTAGTCGAGAAAGGTAGCAAGCTGTACGGTCGCGGCACCTCGGACATGAAAAGCTTCATCGCCATCACGTTGGCCATGCTGCCGCGGTTTATGGAACGCGGTCTCGAAACCCCGTTGCATTTGGCATTTTCCTACGATGAGGAAATCGGTTGTATCGGTGTGCGTCGGCTTATCGATAAACTGAACGGCATGCCCATCAAACCGGCAATGTGCATTGTCGGCGAGCCGACATCGATGCAGGTAATCACGGGGCACAAGGGAAAACGGAGCTACATTGGCCACGTGCATGGTTTTGAGGCTCACTCCAGCCTGACCCCCGATGGCGTCAACGCCATTGAATTTGCGGCGCGTTTTATCGCTAACCTGCGTGCCATCGCCGAGCGCATCCAATCGGAAGGGCCGCACGATGAACTCTACGACGTTTCCCACACGACCGTGCATACCGGTGTCATTTCGGGCGGTACGCAGTTGAACATCGTTCCAAAGGATTGCTGCTTCGAGTTCGAGTTTCGTTATATTGGCATTCAGGACCCATCCGAACTCGAAGAAGAAATCCGCGCCTATGCCCGTGATGAGCTGGAAGTCGCCATGCAGGCTATACGACCCGGAACCGGCATTGATATCGAACTTGTCAATGACATACCGGGCCTCGAAATGGATGTTGATGATGACGTCGTTACCTTCGTAAAGGCACTGGCTGGCCGGAACGACCACGCCAAGGTCGCATTTGGTACCGAGGCAGGCCTTTTCAAAGAATGCGCAGGCATTCCTACCGTCGTGTGTGGTCCAGGCTCTATAGAACAAGCGCATAAACCCAATGAATTCATAACCATGGAGCAGGTCAGTGCGGGCGAAAAGTTTATGGAGCGGCTGATGGATCAGGTCTGCGCCAATTAATGACGCAATATGCTTAGTGTGAAATTTGGTGCAATGTTGCCCCAATTTTGAAGGCATATCACTAAAACCGACCGAGGGCACCTTCGCTAAATAAGATCGGCAACATTATATAGATTTGCACCCCTATCCCGCATTGATTCGGTGTTTGCATTGTCGAAAAGGTTGCTCGTATCCGTTTTAATTTTGCCTCCTTTTGCCCCGGCGCGGAGCTCTTTCGCCTGCTTACCGGACGCCTCATCACTCGGGTTGCTAAAGCGCAGAAACCGTGAATAAATAGGGCGTGAGGCCTAATATTAGGTTGCAAAAATTTAAGAAAGAGGGCATGTTGTAGTGACACGAGTGGGAAAATATAGGGCGGAAAGCCAAAGCCCACCAAAGTGCTTTTCAAGGAAGAGAGGATTTCTCGGTTGCGATGTGGCCTCCGTGCAAGGGAGGATTCGGGGACCGACCAATAGCTGGTCGATCCAAGGGTGAGCTAATTTGAATTACGACGGCCCACGCGACGGAAAAGGAAACGCCGGAGATAGCAATCCTGGCGACGTGCCCGCTGTTATCTTGACTGCTGAGCCAGGCAAGGATCTTTTGATCCCCGATGGCGGCTGGATTCTCGGCGGCGAGTATATTCGTCAGGGCAGTGATCTCATTATCAAGGGCGCCGACGGCCAGATGGTCGTGGTTCGTGACTTTTTCTCGCTTGCCTCAGCTCCCGATCTTTATACGGACACCGGCGCAGTCATCAATGGGCAATTGGCCACGAGGCTCGCTGGGCCTTTGGCGCCGGGCGAATACGCCCAGGCCGCTCCTGCGGGCGCTGCTGGCCCCATTGGTAAGGTTGTTGAGCTTGAGGGCAAGGCCACAGCTACTCGAGCAGACGGAACGAAAGTCGATTTGAAAGCGGGGGATCCTGTTTTTCAAAATGACATCATCGAGACCGATGAAGATGGTGCCGTAGGGCTTGAGTTTGCCGATGAATCGACTTTTTCCCTTGGCGACTCCGGCCGCATGGTCCTCGACGACATGGTCTACGACCCAGGCGGTGATGACAACTCGATGGGCGTATCCCTTGTTCAGGGCGCATTTACTTTCGTCAGTGGTCAGATTTCTAAAACGGATCCCGACGCGATGGCCCTCAAGACGCCGGTTGCAACCATCGGTATCCGGGGCACGTCTTTGGCTGGCAAAATTGGTGGTGAGGGTCAGGAGAATGCGTTTTCCCTTCTAGCTGACCCAGGCGGGACTGTTGGCGAGATTGTGCTCACCAACGCCGGGGGCACGGTTGTCTTAAACCAGGTGGGGGCAACGGTTGGGATTACCAGCATCAATCAGGCGCCGCCGGCGCCCATAATCCTTTCGGCCGCGCAGCTGTCTTCTCAGTATGGCAAAGTCATGGCGGTCAATCCGGCCAAGCCGCAGTCTTCCACAACGGGTGGAGACAGCGAAAGCGGTGAAGGGGGGCAAGGAGAACAGCAAGGCGAAGGAGAGGGTCTACCAGAAGGCTTTAAGCCGCCTCGGCCTGGATCCGATTTTGGTCAAAATACCGAAGGTGACCTTGGAAAAGTTCGAGGCTTAATGGAAAAGGCTCGAATGGATGAAATGAAGCTCCGAGAGGGCTTCAAGCTTGGCGAAAAACTTTTCCATAAAATGAATGAGCGCTTTGAGCGCGACGTCGAGCAACGTGTCGATCAGAGTTTCAAGAAATTCATACGTGAGTTGGGGCCGAGGCTTGATGCTCTGACCCGAGACCAGAGCGAAGATGCCGCGCCCCTTTTGGCTCTTATTCAAAAAGCACAAGCGGCGGCAACTAAGGCCAGTGCAGCGGAGACGTCGGCGGCAACAAAAAAAGCGGCCGTAGAGGCCGAGGTCGTGGCTAAGGGCACCGCGTATGGCCTTGATCAAAGCTCAGCAAACTCTTTGAGCTCGGCCATTACGGCGCCTCTGGATGCTCTGGGTGCTGCGAGTGCGCTCGCGGCAACGGCTTCGGGCGTAATGCTCTCAGCAGGAGCGATGCTGGGGAGTCTAGCCGCGGGCAAGACAATTAATCCACAGTTACTTGCTAGCCTTCAGGCTGCGGCGGTTGAGACGGAATTGGCTGCCGCGAAAATTGATGTCGCTGTCAAGGGCTCGGTTGCGGCAATGGATTCGGTCGTTTCTACTGTGATCACGGCGGTGAAGACGACCTCCGGTTCGGGCAAGCTTGCCGCTGCAGAGAGTATGGTTGTCCGGGTTTTATCGGCCAAGATTAACGAAAAAATGGCCGAAGAGGCAGCAAAGATCACCGATGCGCCGGCGGGAGCTGACCTGGCATCTATGACGGTTGATAAAATATCGACCGTTGTTGACAAAGTTCAGGAAAAAGTCGCTCAGGCGAAAGAGCAAATCGCAGCCCTGCCGCCTGAGGAAAAGACCGCAACAATGACGGACGCCTTGACGAAGGCTGACGCTACGGCAACGAAAGCAAAAGAATCGGCTGAAAAAGCATCCGCGACAATAACGGCAAAAACAGCGTCTGAGATGCGGGCACGCTCCGAGGAAGCTCTTGAGGCCTCAAAAGAGGCCACCGCATTTAAGAAAGAAGCTGAGGCGCTCGTCGATTTCAAAGCGATTGTGCAGGAGGTGGATGCGTCCATCGCGGAAGAGGCCTTGTCGGCTTACGAAGCTTTTTCCGAAGCAGAGCTGGCGGTCGAAGCGGCTGCGATTGCGATTTCTTCCGCCGACAGTTCTCAGGAGTTAGCCCTTGATTATGTCTCTGGAGTTTTAACACAGAAAAAGGAAGCCCTTACCGATGGTGCCAGTGACGGCAGTCAAGGAACGGTCGCCGTTGCCTCGGATGGGGCAATTACATACACCGCTACTCAGAATAAATTTGTTGGAAATTTTGTTTCGCTTTCGGCCAGTGATGCGATTGAGGCTAACGACACTTTTTCGGTGGTCGTATCCATTGGCAACACTGACACGACAACGACATTCACAGCATCTTCTGGAAACACGTTAGCCAACGCTCAGGCAAAATTGGCCACGGATATCAATGCCACGTCAGCCCTGAATACAAGTATTGAGGCAGTTGCAGTCTCTCGCCTTGAATTGTCCGGAAATTTCAATCAGGAAGATGTATTTTCCGTGACCGTTTCGGGGACCACGGTCACTTATAAGGCGACGGAAAAGAGTAGCGATACCTACACAATCGCCGACATCAGGTCGGGTTTGATTGACGCCATAAATGGTAACGCGACGATCAGTGCATTGGGGGTTGCAGATCGGGGATCTAGTGCCGGGGGGATAAATTTCACGCTTTCTGGTGCCGATGATCCTGTTAAGTTTTCCGCGCAGAATATCTCGTGGTCATCACCTGGTGGCGCTAGTCACGCTGCCGAATATGATATTAGTCTGCTGACATTGACCGATGATGTGTCGTTAAAAACAGCAGCCTCGGCGACGGGCAGTGGCAATTCTGCCAAGACCTACGATGTTGATACATTTGTCTACTCGACCAAGAGCGATGACGGTAATCTGACGGCGAAACAGGCGACCGTTACTGTCGCGAATGATGGCGGTACCATTGCTGCTGAGAACGGTATTATTGTAACAGATCTGTCTGACGAAACGGCGTTGGCAGAGAGTATCAATCTTTCCTCAGTTTCTGCATCGGGATCCAGTCAAATATCCAGTGCCTCTTCTACTGCCGATACGGCATTAGAGGTAGCGGCAAACGCACTGCTCCAGGCTCGCGCAAACCTGGCCGGTAAGCTTGTTGATGATGCGATGGCAAAGGCCAAAAAGGAGACGTATCAGGAAGCGCTCAGCGAGGCGACTGGCCGACTGACTACAGATCTTAAAGATATATTCACGGGTGAGGATAGCGCCGATCTTGGGCCGCTCGACCCGAGTTTAAGTGTTTCAGAAAACTTTGTCGTTAACGCGGCGAAAGTCGATGGCGCGAGTGATGGAAGCCTTGGTGCTACAGCAGTTAATAAGGGTGTAGTTACGCTCAACCTGACCAATGCACTGGCAGACGGCCAGAGCATAAGTGACACCATCACCGTCGCCACCCAATCCGGCGCCATTACGCTTTCGGGAACGATAGAGGCGGGTGATGCTTACCGACTGACCGTCGATGGCTATCCCGTGAGTTATACCATAACGGCGGATGATGTTGCTGCCGGGATGACGGTGAGCAGTGCGGCGACGGCATTCGCCGGTGCCATCAATGAAGATGAAGACATTAAAGAAATTCTGCAGGCGACGGTGAATTCAGATGGAAGCATCTCATTGTTACCGAAAGTCTCGGGTCAGCCTTTTATTGCCTCAGTGAGTGCTGAGAATGGAGAAGGCAATACAACGGATGACAATGACGCGTCGTATACTGATGTCTTTAGCACACGAGACTACACCGTAACATACACCAATGACACGGGTAGTTCTGTATCAAGTGTGGAAATTGCCGGATTAAAAGTTGTTGGAGCCGAGCAGGTCTCGACATATGCGAGTGCACTATCTGCGGCATTTCCTGATAACGCCCTTCTTGAAAGTCAGGCTACCCTGGCGGATCAGTTAGCTAAAAATGCAGCTCTTGTTGAGACGTTTTCCGAGAATTTCCTGGGCCTGTTTAATAGTGCCGTTGCGAAGGTGCAAACGAGTTACAATGCTGCTGTGGTCACGGCCACCGACGCGCAAACGGAATTGGCGACAGCAGAAACGGCACTGACTGATAAGCAGACTGATTACCAGACCGCTTTTGACCTCGCCATAGACCTCAAGTCGGACGCAGCAAATGCGTCTTCTGATCTCGCGGGGATCACTGCCGAGCTTGCGGTGGGTGAAGCGGCAGCGCGGGCTCAGGCCAGCGTAGGCCTGGAAATTTCACTTGAAGACGCCGCGGAATCGGCGGCTTCAGCCTCGGCACTGACATTTGGTGCCAGCAATGGGTCAAGTGGCAGTGTTGAAGTCAGCGATGCCGGAGCCATTACTTACACTGCAAATGACGATAGTTTGGCGAAGTTAAGTGATGGGGAGAGCTATACAGATAATATATCCTATGCGGTAAGAAATTCGGCCAAAGATTTTTCCATTAACACGGCCGAAGTTACTGTAACCAAGATCGGTGATGATAAAGTCACAATTTCCGGGCTCGACGGCATTGCGGTAAAAGGTGCGAAGCAATTGGCCGCCGACGCGATGGCGACAGGCCTGTCTGCAGCAGATGCACGGGGGATCCACGAGGAAGTCGATTATCTGTTGGGTACGGAAGCTTCTCCCGGACTTGTTCGTGATTATGTTTCTGCGGTTAGTGATGCTTTGGATGGTGCGAGTGGTTCCGTTAATCTCATACTCGGCACCCTGGGCATCACTGCGGATAGTGCTGCTGCGCAATCAAATCCGGCGGCTATTGAGGCATTGTCTTCACTTGCAGTTGGGGAAAATTATCTGGCGGCGTCTAATGGCACGCTGACTTCGCTTACTTCATTTGAAACAAAGGCTGATGCCTTTGCCGATCTTGCGGATGCCATCGAAGCTACCGCAAATCCGGCCCTTCAAAGTCTTAAATTGGGTCCGCAGCAGCAGGCCATTGATCCGGCAGCGATTGCGCAGGCAATGATTAACTCTGCCCGAGAGATAGCGCAGAATATGGCCGAGAGTGCATTGAATGCGGAAGCCGACGCCGCTCTCGAATTTGAGACGGCGGCTGCGCAGGAGTTGGCTGCCGCTGCCGCCGCTGCAACCAGTGCTGCAGAGGATGAGCAGGCCTCTAAAGAAGTATTACAGGCTCTTGATGAGACGATGGCTGCTACAGCGAAGGTAGCCGGCTTCACGTCGGGACTAAAAGGCACGGTTGCCCAGCTTGAGCAAGGCGGCCTCAGTTATGCGTTAGATACTTCAAAGATCACCGATCTTGAAAATGGCAAGACAACCACTGACACATTCTTTTATGCATCTCAGGGGAGTGACGGGAAGATAGTCGCCCACAAAGCGACTATTAGCATCACGATGACAAACAATGTCCTCGAGGTGGCGCCGGGTGTTCAGTCTGAGATCGTTGGTGGGGACGGCGTCGCGTCGCAAACGACGCTGACGGCCATAACACCGATTGGCGCACTTCAACTTGCTACGGTTTCTGAAGCCTTGGTCCGGGGGCATTCTGACAAGGCTCAAACGGCTGAGGCTTTAGATAGTATTGGTGATGCTGATTTTGATCTTGAGGCAGCAAGGGCGAATTCGTCGGTGGCCGCGTCGAGTGCAGTGGCGGCGTCACGCGAATTGGAAACGACGGAAGCCATACAGAAAATGGCAAGTGCGGCGGCTAAGGAAGCTGCAATTGCCTTCGGCGCGGCTTCAAGTTCGGCAAGTGGGCGCAATACATCCATCCAAGTGAATTCCAGTTTGGCGTCGGTATTTGAAAGTGCTGCCGCGACGGCATTGAGCCGAGTGCAGTCATTACTTGAGAGCGCAACCTCAAAAGTAACTGATGCCGTTGCTGCTAAAGATCTGCAAGCCGCAGAAATCGAGGCTACAGAG
>CAYXUT010000010.1:13423-31780 GCA_964468005.1 uncultured Magnetovibrio sp.
AACTGATGCCGTTGCTGCTAAAGATCTGCAAGCCGCAGAAATCGAGGCTACAGAGTTTGCCATCAGTGCGGCAGCGGGTGCAAAAAGCGCGGAAGCCACCGCTGCTGAGGCGGCGCGTCTGGTCGCCAACCAAACCATTAAAGATAAAGTCGACGCTGACAATGCCGCCGCCGCAAATGCTAAAGAACTGGCTGACACGGCGGTCGCAAAAGCCCAAGAGGCTTCACAGAAATTAGTTCTCACCCAACAGGCAGCAAAAGACGTTGATGTCGATACGGCGAAAGTTGCATCCGAGGCTGCGCAGCAAGCGGCGGACCTCGCCCAAGCGGCTGCAGGTGCGGCAATCGAGGCTGCGGCTGGTGCCGGCAGTGCTGCCCTCGCGCAGGCGGCAAGAGCGGCTAGCGCGGCAATAGAGGCGGTAACCGATGCGGGGGCTGCGTCCGCGTCTTACGAAATTGCAGCAAATGCGACCATTGCGGCGGATGGCTGGGTAGCAGGCACTGCCACAGCCGATCGGATTTCCGCCGTAAATGCCGCATCTGTTGCTGCAGCCAATGCCGGAAAGGCTAATATGGCGGCGCAGTTAGCGACGCAGGCTGCAAGTACTGCCACTGATGCAGTTGTTCAGCCAAGTATTGACTTGGCGTCTTCACAAGCGGTGTTAGTAGCAAGACAGCGTGCTGTCTCTGAGGTTACGGCTAAACTTAGCGCGGCGGATGACGGCAAGGATACCGATAGCCCGATCGAGACAATCTGGAAATCGGCGCTGGCTCAGGCGCAGAGCGCTTTTGCCGATGCAACAGGTTCAGTTGCGGCTGCCCAGGCTTCACTGGATGCCGCGTTAGCTTCACAGACGCTGGCTCAGGCCACGGCAACGAGTGCTGCCAGCGCTGCCGCTGCTGCTTCTCGGGTCGCAGCTGAGGCCGCGGCAAAATCGGGTTTTGCGACGGCATTTGAGACAGGAGCTCAGGGTGCAGCCCAGGCAAGAGCCGACAATGCAATTGCGACAATTGTTGACGCATTGTCGACCGCCGTCGAGACGGCAGAAACAAAATCGGCGGAAGTCGCTACGGCCGTTGAAACAGCAAAGACAGCAGCGGATGATGCTGGCAGCGCAGCGGATCTTTTGGATGGTGGTGATGCGAGCGCTGAGGCTGATATAGATGCCGCAACGCTAGTTGCGCAAAGTGCCATGGCTCTGGCAGAGACGGCCACCGACGCTGCTCTTGAGGCCGTTATTTTTGCAGCCCAAGCTCTCGGCAAGCTTGACGAGGGGATGCTGCTCCAAATTAAGAGCAAGTTGAATATCACCCTTGATCCATTCAGCAATGCTGAAGCTGATACGCTGAGGGCGCTGTTTGACGATTCTGGAGCAACAGCGGAAGAGAAAGCTGAAGCACTTAGTGAACCCATTGCATTGATTAAATCTGCCGCCAATGCGGTTCACCAACTTGACAACCCCTCCGATGGCTTGGCTGCGCCGGAGGCGCTTCTCTCCGCTCAGTCTGATGCTGACTCGTCACAATTAGCGGCCGTCGCATCTATCGAGGCCGCGGCCGAGTCCGCGCTTCAAGTTATCCTCGCTGCTGAGGCCAACAATCTTGTTGCGGCCAAGAATTACACAGTGGCAGTATCGGCAAAGGCCGGCGCAGTGGCGAGAGAGGCGGCGCGTGTCGAGGCGGCGACCGAGGACTTGTTGTCGGCGAAGGCTGCTGCGACGGCAGCTTATAACCAAGCGCTTGCCGCAAAAGCGGATGCCGCCTCATCGGAAACTGCTGCTCAAAGCCGCCTGTCTGACGTTCGGGCGACAATAACGGCCGCCGAAGCCGCCGTAAAATCGGCGGCGGCAGCGGCAATTGCCTCCACATCTGCTACTGCCACACTGTCGACGGCTAAAATAGTCCATCAAGTTACAGTCGCCGAGGCAGCCGCTGCTGCGACCGCCCTGGCCTCGGTTGCATCGGCTAAGTCAATTGATCCTGAGGCCTACTCGGCCGTCGATCAGGCAAACACCCGGGCGCAGAATGCTCTCGCCAAATCAGTTGCGGCACTGGAGGATGCGGAGGAGGCGGCTACAGCTGCCGCGACAGCTTCAACCGAGGCAGCTACCCAGTCTGACGTGGCGGCCGCGGCTGCTGCGGGTGTTAATGAGGCTATTGCAAAGGCGGCTTACGAGGCGGCGAGTTTGGCCAGAACGCAGGCAGAAACGGCTGTTGGTGAAGCGCTCTCGGCAAAAAACCAAGCAGACGCAATCACGGTTTCCGCGGGGAGTAATTCACAAGCTGTTAAAGCGGCAGCCCAAGAAGCGGCGACACTTGCCGGCGCGACGAAAACCGCAGCGACAGATGCGGGTACTGCTGCCACGGCGGCTTCCACAGCGCTGGCCACGAGCCCAAGCGCTTCATCTGCCTGAACCGATGCTCAGTCGGCCGCAGATGCCGCAGCATCTGCGGCGGCAACGGCTGGCGGTGTAGCTCAGGTTGACACGGTTGTGCTTGGCTTCACCGGTAGTCTGGAGGCTGGAGATGCTTATACCGTTATCGTTTCCGGAAACAGTGTCTCCTTCACGGTAACAGAATCGCATGTAAGCGCCGGGATCACGCTCACCGGGGCTCGAGATGGCCTTATTGAGGTGATCAATCAGTCAGCGGCCGCGATCGACGTAACCGCGTCATCCGGCTCAAACGCCGGTGAAATTCTTCTAACTTCTAATTTTCCGGGTGTTGCATTCAGCGTAACCGCATTGGCGTCGGATGGTGCCGGTGCCGGGAATGAAAACACGGCGACGGTTGCCACCACGGTCAATAACTCCAGTGGTAGTACCCAGGTTGCCCAAGTCGATAATGTCACTTTGTCAGGCAGTCCCGGTGATGGGGACACTTTTGCGATCACCATTGACAGCGTCACCGTCACGCACACGGTGGCCGCCGGCGACACGATTAGTGACATTCGGAATGCCTTAGTTGCCAGCATAAACGCTGACGCAGCCCTAAGCTCGATTGCCACCGCCACAGTGGGTGATGGGAGTGGCGCTATTGCTCTAACAGCCTCCTCCGCGGGGACAGGGTTCTCGTCATCGGGAACGACCGCAGGCGGCGGTAACAACTCAATCAAAGTTGTGACGGCGGTCGCTAACTTAGAGGGGTCAGATGAGCTGGCGGCATCCGCGCTTGCGGAAATTAAAGATCAAAAAGATATAGCCGTCGCGCAAGCTGCTGAGGCGCAAACCAATCTGGGTGCAGCCTTAATTTCAGCCAAGGCGTATGACATTTCATCGGCTCTTGATGATGCGACTGCCGAAGTTGAAGTGCTTTCGATAACCGGTAGCCTTGAGAGCGGAGACGTGATCACAACAACCCTGAGCAGTGGTCAGACGTCTATTGATGTGGCGGTTACCGTCGCGAGTGATATGGATGCCGCGGGCCTTCAAGCCGCTACCATCACGGCAATTAATGCTGCGCGTGATGGTGACGGGAACCAGCTTGTCGTGGCATCAGCCGGAAGTGCAGATGAATTTGTTATTTTGCGTTCAAATAGCGCAGATACGTCGTTTTCCTCGGCAATTTCAATAACGGGCGGCAGTGATACGACCAATGTATTTTCATTCTCGGCCGCCGAGGCAATGGCGGGGGCTGATACAGCCGCGAAATCTGCAAAGTCTGAGGCCGAAACGGCCATCAGCGCCCTTGAAATTTTATATGACTTCGCGGCGGGCGACAAAGGTCTGGCTGCTATTGAAAGCGTTGGTGCAAAGGCTGCCCTTGAATTGGCGGTGACGGAGGCTCAAGAAGCCTCGGCAATATCCGATGAAGTCACCCTTGCCACCCAGGGTGTGGTCCTTAACGCAGTTCAAACCATTGTCAGTGGTGGCTATTTAGCGTCTCTTCCATCCACAGTTTCGGATGCCCAAGCGGCCGTTGTGGCTGCCATTAATGAGCTCAGCTCCGATCCAAACCTCAATTCGATGGCAACGGCGCTGCTGTCGGATGCGCGAGACTTTATCTCAACTGCAACACTGAATTTCAACACGGCCAATCAGTCTTCCGTCTCTGCCAAAGGCTCTTACACAAATGCCAGTGCGCAGTTGGATGTGGCTTCCGCGGGTGTTGAAGAGTTCGCTGCGAAGCGTGCGGCAGCCAATGAGGCTGCGATCAATGAGGCCAAGCAGGCGGCTCTTGGTGCGAAGAACGCCACTGAGGGCTCAAAAACGGATGCACTTGATGCTGCCAGCGACGCATTTGTGAATGCCGATACGGCTATTACCGCGGCCAAGACGACTATCGATCAGGCCTACACATATCACCGAGCAAAGGCGATTACGGACGGCGCAGAAGAGAATACGGTCAGCGCCATTGAGGAGTATGTCCGTGGCGTTCGGGCTGCGCCGCCTACGGACCTCGAGAACATTCCAGAATTTTTGTTGCCCATGTACGACCTCCAGCAGGCGATCAATGTTGCGGAGACGCTGATTGGCGACAAGGTGGGCGGCGATGACAGCATCACGGCAAGTTCGGTGTCCTCCAAGCTTTCTGATGTTGTGACAAAAACTTCCTCTCTCATTGAGGCGACATCCCAGGCTTTTTCCGTCATTCTTGATGGCGCTGTCGAAGCAGGGGACGTCTTCAAGCTAACCATTGGCGGCACTGCGGTGACCTATACCGTGACCAGCGCGGACGAGACTGCGAGCGCGTCAGCGTCAACCCCATTGTCGGTTGTCAGAGATAAGATCGTTGCCGCCGTTGAGGCATCTAGCGGCATCGGTGTAACGCCATCAGCGGCGTTCTCAGGTAATGAACTCGTTCTTACAGCGCCTGCTGCATCCGATTCGATTTCGGTTACGGCTGCCATTACGGATAGCGGAGAGAGTTCAGGTATTACGGTCAGCGCAACGGGGATCGAGTCGGCCCTTCAAGGTTTCGAAACGAGCCTGACAGCACTGTCCGATGTCACCGGCGCAATTGGAGATGCCGTCAATATTGTGGTGGCAAATGCAAGCTCCGCCGAGAGCTATTCCGCGGTCGTTGCTGCGGCTGAAACCGCGATGGCTGCGACTGACGATAATGCCGCGATTAAAGAAGCCCTAAACAATGCCAGCGCCGCCGCCCAGAACTCGCAAGCATTGGTTGATACGACCCAAAATCAAGCAGATCTCGCTAGGGCCCAGGCGATCTACTCGGAGAGCTCCGCAGCCCAGTCATCCGCCGGTCAGGCGCAGTTTGCGCAAAGCCTGTCTAAAACGCTTCAAGAAGAGGCATTAAGAATTGCCCAAGAACTCGCCAACGCAAGGCCCGTTGCTATTGATGATGTTAAGGATGGCGACGATGCCATTGATGAAGATACATTGACCGTCGTCAATCTGCTGCAAAATGATACGCGTGCGGATGGCGACCCATTGGTGGGGGCTACGCTTCTCTCCGTCGGTGCGGCAACAAATGGTGACGTAGAAATTTTAGCTCAACAGGAACTCGTCACATTTAGTGGCGCGGGGGCGGGCGTCACTTACACCCTCTCGATAGATGGGCATGAAATTTCATATCGAGGGTTGAGTTACGAGAATGCGGCCGCTGTAGCCCTCAAGGTGGTTGAGGCGATTAACAGTAATTCAGACCTTAATGTCAGTGTTGTCGCCTCATCGAATAGCGATGGCAAGATCCTCGTTTCTGCTCTTCAGGCTGGGCAGCCTTTCGTCATTACTGAAAATGACAGCAACCTTGCCGTTAGCAATCACGTGGCCAACGGCAGCGTGAAATACACCCCGAATGCCAATTACAATGGCAGTGACACTTTTACATACACCGTTGCAAATGACGCCGAGGTGCCGAGCTATAGTTCGGCGACCGTGCGAATTGAGGTGTCTGCAGTAAACGACGGGCCAACAACTGTTGCGGATTTTGGCACAGTGGTATCGTCTGCGGGGACCTCGGTCAGAGTTTTAAGTAATGATACCGATATCGATGGTGACGCGCTTTCAATCACTGAGGTGAAGTTCGAAGGTGAAACCAAAGCCATCTCTATGGCGGCAACGGTTGCCACTACGGTCAACAATTCAAGCGGCAGTAATCCGGTTGCCCAAGTTGATAATATCACATTGTCAGGAAGTCCTAGTGCTGCGGACACTTTAGCGATCACCATTGACAGCGTTACCGTCACGCACTTGGTGAGAGCTGACGATACGATTAGTGATATTCGGGATGCCTTCGTCACTGCCATAAATGCCCATTCGGCCTTAAGCTCGATCGCTACCGCCGCAGCGGGCAATGTGGGCGGAGCCATCGCCCTAACGGCTGCCTCCGCCGGGACAGGCTTCTCTTCATCGGCAGCAACATTAATTACGGGCGCGACTACGGCGAGTCAGGTTTTTGTCAACCCTGCGAATGGACGCATTAACTTTGTTCCTGAAAGTAGTTGGTACAAAGGGCTGTCAGCGGGAGAGGTCGTTGAAAAGGTCCTTTCATACAAGGTGCAGGATCCGAGTGGCGTCTCATCAGATGCCACAAACCTCACCCTTACCGTTCAGGGGGTTAATGACGCTCCCGAAGTCACGTCCAACAACATCTCAGTTAGTGGCACGGAAGATGGTGCTGCGGTAACTGGAGATCTATCTAATTTTGCCTCGGATCCGGATCAAGGCTCACAACTCACCTTTTCAGTTGCAGCTGGTGGTAGTCCCGAGAATGGAAGCCTTACCGTCAATTCAGATGGCACATTTTCTTACAAGCCGGATCTGAATTTTTATGGTTCCGATACCTTCATATTCAGAGTTGTCGATGAAAATGACGTGGCGGCCACTAAATCCGTTTCCGTTGGTATTTCCTCGGTAAATGACGCGCCAACGGTGGCTGATGAAGCCGTTGAGCTGTCGGCGGACAAATCCGTTGTCTTGCGGGTGTTGGATAATGACAGCGACATTGAGGGCCAGGATATTGCGCTCAAACTGAATAGCGTCGCATTTGATGGCGCAGAAGGTGCCGTGACTGCAGTACAGAACTCTGACGGTACAATCACTATTACGCCGGATCCAAACCACGCCTTGTTTGTAAATTTGGCTAAAAATGCCGCGGCGGCGGTCCAGACGATATCATACACTGTAGAGGACACGGCAGGGGGTGAAACTTCGGGTAAGGTCAACTTAACAGTCCTTGGCGTCGAGGGCCCACCGGTTGCTGGTGATGACACGGCGAATGTGACCGAGGGCGGCAATGTCACAATTGATGTTCTCGCCAACGACAGCGACAAGGATAATGATGAATTGACGGTGTTAACGCCAGCCGCAGGCGCGTATGGCACCACGACCCTGAACGCTGATGGCACAATTACATACAATGCATCGGCTTCAACTCTCGAAAGCCTGGCTGTTGGTCAGAAACTAACTGACAGTTTTGATTACTCGGTCACGGATGGCACAAATTTTACTGATGCCACGGTCACGGTGACTATTACCGGTGAAAACGACATCCCCGTATCCACCGCCGACGTCGCACGAGCGAGAGAAAATGGTGACGTAGTTCTCATAGATCTTTTCTACAACGACCGTGATGTTGATGCCGGCGACAGCCTGATCTTGCACATGCCAGAGATGACAACCGAGCGGGGCGCAACACTGACAAATGTTGTCGCTGACCGTGTGACAGTTGGCGGCACACTGGAGGCTGGCGACAGTTACTCGATTACTGTCACAATTGGTGGGGTTGCGACAACGGTATCTTATGCTGTGACATCGAGTGATACGGAAATCACCGATATTGAGCTCTCCCTGATTGAGCTCATCAACACTCATGAGACATTGTCTGGTGTTTTGAATGCGTCAAGTGGTCCTGCTAATGGCGTACTTTTGATTAGCGCTAAGAGTGCAAACACGACCTTCTCCACAACGGTAAATACTACGAACGCAGCTGCCGGCGATTTCGACGATGCCTCCGCCTCGGTTGCTCGAACTAAGGTTGTTGCCTACGACCCAGACAGCGTCAGTAGCTTCAATGCGATGACTGCCGGGGATAAGGTTGTCGATACTTTCTCGTACAAGGCGCTTGATGCGGTGAGCGAAAACGATCACGCCGACATATCTACTACTCGTGTAAACATAACAGTTAGTGGCGCCAATGACCGTCCCAACGCGGTGTCCGAAGCACAGGCCGTAGATGTAATTGAGGACGGCGACAAAGTTTCAATTGATGTCCTGGCAAATGATACGGACGCAGACACCGTTGATACGCCCGATACCCTTATCTTGAATTCGGCCACATCCGCGAAAGGCGCTACCGTTACAATCGTAGGCGATCGGGTTGTTTATGATCCGAAAGATGTGGATGCATTCCAATCGTTAGGTGATGGCGAGACGACTACGGATACGGTTACGTACACTATTCGCGACGCTGGAGGCGCTGTATCCAATGAAGCTACAATCACGATGAACGTTACGGGCACTAACGATATCCCTGTCGCTAGTGCCGAGAAATATGAGGCCTTCAAAGGAAGTGCCCTGAGCGTCGAAACCGCTGGATTGGGTCTGCTTGCTAACGATACGGATCCAGATACGAGCGATCAGGACAGTCTCGTGGTAGTGGCGGGCACTGTCGTAAGTTCAAAAGGCGTTCAGATTATAGTCAACGCTAATGGCACGTTTATTTACGACCCAACCTCTACGACGCAATTTGATAGTCTCGGCAATAATCAAACGTCGATCGATACTTTTGATTACACGGTAAAAGATCCGCAGGGCGGAGAAACAACGTCTACGGCAATCATTGAAGTGACCGGTACGCTCCCAACGAGCGATGTCGATCTGACGGATGGTGCGCAGACAATAACCCTCAATGCTGTCGTCCAAGAGCTATTAAAGGGTTCTTCCGGAGACAATGTAACCACTCTTTCAGGGAAGGCGGTTTCCGGGGACGTTTACGATGGCGGCACCGGAGCGGACACGCTCAAACTCGATGGTTCAGGCGATAATGTAATCGCCGTACAAAACACAGAAACCATCCAAGGTGGTTCTAAAGACGACGAAATAGAAATCGAAAGCCCTGGTACTGGAGGTGTTACGGTCACTTCTGGGGGCGGCGATGATAAGATTACATTAGGCGAGGGCTTTACTTTCGGCTCGGCTAACTTAAGCGGCAATGATCTTGTCGTTTCCACAGACTACAAAGATCCCAGCGATGCAGCTGCTCAAAGCTCTGCTGTAACGGTCACCCTCAAAGATCACGCAACCGCGGCATTTACTTCCTTCGAATTTGATGTGGATGGCGATGGTCAGATAGATGCAGCGAGTGAGAGCTTCGCAATAGAGACAGGCGGAAATGCTTCCGCGGCTGCTGAAAATACGCTCGTGGTTGGTACGTCGGGTGCGGATAATCTTGTTGGTAGCGACAACAATGATTTGTTGATCGGTGGTGCCGGAAACGATGCCGTCGATGGTGGTGCTGGGGATGACGTAATTCAGATCGGCGCAGGAAGCGATAGCATCGATGGTGGAGAAGGTACTGATACGCTCTCATTAGCTGCGCTCAACGCTGGTGTGGGTGCGACGGTCGATCTCGGTGCCGGCACTGCACGTGTTGGCTCCGATACCGATACCGATGCAATTGCTAACGTTGAGAATGTAACCGGTAGTGATTTTGGTGATACCGTTACCGGCGATGCCGGAGTAAACACAATTGATGGTGGAGATGCTGGTGATAGCATCGATGCTAGCGGAGGAGACGACCTTGTCATTGGCGGTGACGGCTCCGATACCCTGAAGGGGGGTGCGGGGGACGATGTCATCTACGGCGATGCTGTTTCCACATCCCAGGACTCAGCCTCCTCGGGCACCTCGGCGTCGGGGCTGGCGATCGCTCAATCCCTCGAACTTCTAGGAATGTCAGCAACGGAATTTGCGGATGTTACGATATTGTTCGACAAGGACTTACGCGGATTTGAACGTGATGACATCCCATTCGGTCCGATCAGGGCCATGGTCCCCGAAGATAGTGGTTTCTCAAGCCAGTGGTATCTTGATAACCCCGAGTATGCTGCCCTCGGCGGCGTCGATATCGATATCACTTCCGTTTGGGATGAGTACTCGGGTGCGGGTATCAAATTGGGGATCATCGATGATGGTATCGATTACGCGCATGCGGATATCGTCGGCAATTACGATACGACAATTGACTACGATGCTTTGGACGCCGTGCTCGGGTTGGGGTCCGATGATCCAATTTCCGACAGGCTCGATGATTTTCACGGCACGGCCGTGGCAGGCATTATGGCGGGTTCCCTGGGCGGCGGAAACATCGTAGGTGTCGCACATGAAGCTTCGCTTGCGATGTTTAGGATGGGTTTTGGTTTTGAAGCTAGTGCGAGCCAAACCGAGGCGGTTCTCGAGCAAATGGTCAACGTTGACGTTGTCAACAGTAGTTGGACCTATGGAGAGGCGTTCACGGATAACAAGAACGAATTAAAATCCGCTGAATTTTTTGAGGCAATTGCCGACGCAGCCGAGACCGGTCGCGAAGGCCTTGGCACTGTTATGGTATTCTCCGCCGGTAATTACGGCGAGATGGGGGATAGCAGTGATTATCACAGTTTTTCTAATACTCATGAAACTATATCCGTCGGTTCCGTCGGTCTTTTCGGCAGTGCTTCCTCTTTTACGTCTGCAGGTTCATCGGTTCTTCTTTCGGCGCCAGGCGAAAATATTTTAACCACGGACCTGACGGGCGCGGCTGGGTTTTCCACCGGGGACTATTACGACAGCTTTAGTGGCACCTCAGCTGCTGCCCCCATCGTTTCCGGAGTTGCGGCTTTGATGCTGGAAGCCAATCCCAATCTCGGGTATCGGGACGTCCAGGAAATTTTGGCATATTCCGCCGATAATCCGACATCAAATGCCTGGATCAACAATGCTGCTGGAACCGCAAATGGGGGTGGCTTTACATTCAACGATGATTACGGCTTTGGCATTGTGGATGCGCACGCAGCGGTACGATTAGCAGAAACGTGGTCGCAAAAAAGCACGTATACCAATCTCGTTGAGGTTAAATCCGACCTTGCCACCGTTAACGGAGCGATCAACGATCTTGCAAGCGTTTCCGATACAATCACGCTTTCAAACACTAAGCTAAATATTGATCATGTTGAGGTTAATCTTCAACTCACTCACTCACGGATCGGTGATCTTCTTATTGAAATCACCTCCCCCGGGGGCACGACGAGCACGCTCCTCGATCGCCCAATGGATGGCGACTACAAAGGCTCCGGATCACTCGATTTCACTTTTGATAGCGTTCAATTCTGGGGTGAAGCCTCTGATGGAAATTGGAAGCTAACGGTAACCGATACGGAAACGGGTGACACGGGAACGCTGGATACTTGGACCCTGAATCTCTTCGGCGATGCGTTCTCCGATGACACAACCTATGTCTTTACCGACGACTGGAATACACTTGGTACCGACGCCGCCAGGAGCACGTTAGAGGATACGGCCGGCTTAGATACGCTCAATTTTGCGGCGATGACGTCAGCCGTGAATGTAGATCTTAACCCCGGCGCCGCAAGCCTGGTCGGCGATCTTCCGATGCTTCTCGATGCTTCCGCCACGATTGAAAATGCGATTGGCGGCGACGGTGCGGATACGTTCTCCGGTAATTCGGCCGACAACATTCTCCGTGGCATGAGAGGTAATGATCTCCTGGAAGGCCAGGCGGGCAGTGATCAACTGATCGGTGGAGCAGGTAATGATGTCCTTTTTGGAGGGTATGGAGAAGACACGGCGATTTACAGCGGCGCACTAAGCAATTACGCCGTGTTAACGCAAGTTAGCGGAACGACAATCGTCTTCGACAAGACGGGCGTGGACGGTATCGACGAGGTTTCTGAGGTAGAGAAACTCGTTTTTGCCGATCAAGAGGTCATCCTTGGATCTGTTACCGAGATTAAGGGTACTAGCTCTGCCGATAGTGCCCTTAAGGGCACAACGGGTGGGGACATCATCACAGGTCTCGCGGGAAATGACGTAATTTCAGGTCTCGCGGGGGCGGATTACATCGTTGGTGGTGCGGGGGATGACACCATAAAGGGTGGCCAAGGTGAAGATGCCGCGGCCTTCAGTGGCGCCTTCAATGCCTACACAATTACTACTAATAACGACGGCTCCATATCGGTTGCGCATAAGAACAGTGGCAGTGATGGAACAGATACGCTCTCCGGCGTCGAAACACTGGAATTTGCCGATGCCAGAATAACGGTTGGCGACGTTAATCCAATACTCGTTGCAGACACCGTAACCGTTAACGAGGGTCAAAGCGTAACCATGAATGTCAGCACCCTGCTGAGCAACGACTTCGACTTCCAGCAAAGTGCTTCGACGCTTAAGGTCACGTCAGTTACATCTGCAAAGTTTGGCTCCATTACGACAGCCGAATCTGGGGGCGCGGTAACCTCGATTACTTATGGGCCGAAGTCGGGTGGTGAGGACTTCAATGGTCTCGACACCTTCACCTATACGGTTGAAGACAGCCAAGGTAATACGGCGACGGCTGCTGTCAGCGTCGACGTTGCAGCGGTTAACGATGCTCCGGAAGCAACAACGGCAAAAATTTTAGGAATCGAAAATGCGGTTGCTAACGGTAGATTGGCGGCGAGCGACATTGATGGCGATGCGGTTACTTTCCAACTGGTTAGCCAGCCTACCAATAGTGGCGGAAATACGGTAGGTGCGCTCTCCATTTCACCTAACGGAACCTACACCTACGCTGCCGCATCGGATTATCTCGATGCGGGAACGAGTGAGACCCTTTCCTTCACCTATAGGGTGTCCGACGGCACGACGACCGTAGATAAGGTTGCCAGCCTCGTTGTCATGGCGGCCACGGAAAATGATGACGTCATTTATGGCGGTGAGGGAAGTGACACCATTTATGCGGGCACCGGAGACGACCAGGTCGATGGCGGCGCTGGAGACGACGTGCTTGATGGCGGCTTGGGGAACGACACGTTTGTTGCCTCTCAGGGGGCGGACACGGTCGTATCGGGAGGCGGTGTCGATACGCTGTCTTTTGCTGCGGGCCAATCCATAACCGACATTCAATACGTGGACGGCGACGCAGACGGCTTCAACGATGAGCTGCGGTTCACTTTCACGCAGGCGGATACCGGAACAGAACTTCATACCGTAACCGTTATCGATCAGACCTCCGATGCGGTGGAAATCGTCAAGTTTGATTTTGATGGCGACGGCACGGTTGAAGACGCAACCGAGAAATTCCGCCTGGCTAGCAGTCTTGATGCCGGTAGTAGTTCGACTAATACCATTATCGTCGGCACGGACGGCTCCGATGAAATTGGGGGCAGTAACTTCAACGATGTAATTTACGGGTATGGCGGCGACGATGTGATATCCGGACGGCGGGGCAATGACCGTATAGATGGTGGCACCGGTACCGATACCGTAAGCTTTAGAGATTTAAGTGATGGCGTCGATGTAAACCTGTCTTCTGGTCAGGCGACGGGTACTACCGCGGGAACTGATACGCTAACTAGTATTGAAAACGTTGTTGGCAGTGCCGGTGCTGACTCTATCACCGGTAGTGACGAGGCAAACCGCCTCTCGGGCGGGGCGGGAAATGACACCATTTTGGGTAAGGGCGGTGACGACGAACTGATCGGTGGAGCCGGAACGGATACGGTTAGTTATAATGGCAGCACTACGGACGTTTCCGTTAATCTCGTGGATGGCGTTGCTACGGGAACAGAGACGGGATCCGACACCCTCACAGGTTTTGAAAACGTCATCGGTGGTGACGGTAACGATACTCTAATTGGTGATAATCAAGCCAATCGCTTGGAAGGTGGCGGTGGTGACGATCAATTCGTTTCCGCCGGCGGCAATGACACGATCCTCGGTGGTGGCGGTATCGACAGCGCCTCCTTTGAAACTGCTACAACGACCGTAACCGTTGATCTGGCTGCTGGAACGGTAACCGGCACGGAGACCGGACAGGATACGATCTCGGGCGTCGAAAATATTCTAACAGGGTCGGGAGACGATGACGTCACGGGCGACAGTAATGCCAACAGGATCTCAACGGGTGCGGGGAACGACAGTGTTGAGGGCGGAGGCGGCGATGATACCCTTGATGGTGGCATTGGCACAGATGAAATTTCCTTCGCTGGAGCCAGCCAGTCTGTCAACGTAGATCTTGTCGCGGGAACCGCAACCGGGACGGATATTGGTACCGATACATTCACTAATTTCGAAGACGTTACCGGTGGTGCGGGTAACGATGTTATTAAAGGCGGCGACGCGGACAATACACTTAAGGGTGGAGACGGGAATGATCGCCTCGATGGTGGCGCTGGTGATGATGTTCTCGATGGTGGCGCTGGTAATGATGCGTTCGTGATTTCTGATGGCCAGGATTCCATTATTGCAGGCGGCGGTTCGGATATACTCGAGGTTTCTTCCGATTATTCGATTTCAAGCATCGTCCTCAACGAAACCACAGGGGATTTGAGTTTTAATCTAACCAAGGCGGACGGAACGACCCACGTTACCACGGTCAAGAATTCAAGTAATCAGCCTGTAACGACCCTTAGGACGATTGATGCAGACGGCAACGCCACAGACCTTAGTTTGAGCGTTAGCTTCAATAGTACCACCCAGACTTATTCGGCATCGACAAATGACCCCACGCTTATT
This sequence comes from uncultured Magnetovibrio sp., assembly GCA_964468005.1. Taxonomy (GTDB): domain Bacteria; phylum Pseudomonadota; class Alphaproteobacteria; order Rhodospirillales; family Casp-alpha2; genus TMED8. The sequence continues at coordinate 28,101 of CAYXUT010000010.1, forward strand.
ATTGGAACGCCTGGTAATGAAGCCCTCGTAGGTGGCGGCGGCAGTGACCGTTTAGTTGGTAATGCAGGGAATGATGTTCTCGATGGTGGTGGCGGCGATGACGTCCTTATTGGCGGCGCCGGTGTTAATACGTATAGGGTTTCCGAAGGCGATGATAAAATCACGGCTAGCAGTAGCCTCGATGTCATTGAGATTGGTTCCGATTTCACGCTTGCCGCAGCCACGTTGGATCCGGCAACCGGCAGCGTAACCTTTAGTCTCTCAAAGGGCGGGAATGCGCACACGGTTGTGGTGGATGGCTTGGCGGGGAATCCTATAAGTGGACTAAAAATATACTCCGATTCCACTAACTTCGAGGAATACGATCTTTCCGTAAACTATGATGCTGCGACCAGCACCTATAGTGCTGCTTCCAACAACCTGACGGCTTTGGCCGGGACAGGTGGTGCCGAAATCCTTATAGGCGGAGCTAATAAGGATATCATTTTTGCCGGCGGCGGAGATGATGTGCTGGAGGGCGGCGCTGGCAATGATGCGCTTGATGGTGGTGGCGGGGATGATGTGCTGGCTGGGGGCGCCGGTAATGACCGCCTCGTCGGCGGTGCAGGGATCGATACGGCAGATCTATCCGCAAGCACGTCCGATGTCACCGTCGATTTAACGGCGGGGACAAGTTCAGGAACAGATGCGGGTTCCGATACCCTTGAAGGCATTGAAAACGCGGTCGCAGGGTCCGGTGACGATACCTTAAAGGGAAGTTCCGGCGATAACGTCCTTGATGGCGGTGCCGGTAATGACGCTCTTGACGGTGGAGCCGGGAATGACAAGCTCATCGGCGGCTTGGGCAACGACCAAATTAGTGTCTCTGACGGCGATGATACCGTTGTGGCGGGGGGCGGCACGGATACCCTTATAATTTCCGCTGATTACGATCTGAAGGGTATGGTTCTCGACACGACGAGTGGCGACTTGACGTTAACGGTCAATAAGAATAGCGCCGATCATACCGTTACGATTTCCGCGCACGAGACAGATCCCGTGACAACAATTCGGATCTATTCGGACGGATCGAACTATAGTGATTACAGCCTGCTGATGGATCGAGATCCCGGTACCGGTGTCTATTCGGCCTCGACGGATCTCCCAACGCGAATAGCAGGTTCCATTGGAAACGATGAACTGATCGGTGGTGCCGGCAACGACGTCATCGTTGGTAATCAAGGCGATGATATTCTTGATGGCGGTGCCGGCAACGATAGGCTGAGTGGTGGTGCTGACGATGATCTCTACCGGGTGTCCGATGGCCAGGACACGATCCTAACCGGGGGAGGTACCGATACACTTGAGGTTGCCGCTGGTTACAGCCTTTCGGGGGCCCTCTTGAATACCAGCGACGGATCCTTGACCTTTACGTTCCTGGACGCCAATACCTCTGAACATTCCGTTGTCATAAAGGGGCACGACACGGCCCCACTTTCGGTCTTGCGTGTTGGTGGTGTCGATTACAGCCTTAACGTTACCTATGATAGTGGAGCCGGTTCTTACACGGCCCAAAGTAGCGTCCCATCCCTGATTGTTGGAACCGGGAGCGGGGACAAACTCGTCGGTGGCGGCGGAGAAGATTTATTTTTTGGTAATGCCGGTGACGATGTCATAACGGGCGGCGCTGGCGATGATACGATTATCGTATCCGACGGCGATGATGAAATTTTGTACGGCAACGGCACCGACAGAATTATCATCAACGCCGATTATCAAATCAAGAATACGGCTTCCAGCCAAGGTTCCTTGACGCTTAATCTGACAAAGACAGATGGCAGTGAACATAGTGTCGTCATTAAAAGTGACGGTAGTTCTGCCGACCCGATCTTCAATTTGCGCGTCTACCGGAACGAGACGGAATACGATGACTTAGATGTAAAATACACTCCCCCGCTGGATGTAAGAAGCTCAACTGAGCCGACGCTCCTTATAAGTGGCGCAGATGGGGAAACTCTAGTTGGTGGTTCCGCCGGAGATCAATTAAGTGGTGGGGGCGGCAACGACGTCCTTGATGGCGGTGCTGGAAATGATCTGCTCGCCGGTGGAACGGGGACAGATACGGCAACCTTTGATAGGTCTACGACATCCGTCAACGTCGACTTGGCCTCGGGTACTGCCACTGGTACGGAAACGGGTACCGATGCCCTTACCTCTATTGAAAATGTCGTGGGGACGGGTTCGAACGATGTCCTGAGCGGAGACAGTGATCCCAACCGGCTCGATGGCGGTGCCGGCGATGACCTTATCCGGGGACGGGGCGGTAATGACGTGATCGTTGGTGGTGATGGTACCGACACCGCTTCTTACGATGATGTGTCTAGTACGGTCACCGTTGATTTGGCAGCCGGAACGGTGTCCGGCGCCGATGTCGGCAGCGACACGTTGACGGGTATTGAAAAAGTCAAAACAGGCGCTGGTGCGGACAAGCTCACGGGTGGCAGCGGGAACGACACTTTGGATGGCGGCCTGGGCGACGATAATTTTTGGGTTTCAGAGGGGAATGACGTTATCCTTGCCGGTGGTGGAACGGATACGCTTCACCTCTCCTATGGCTACAAACTGGTTTCACTGACGGCGGATAGCGCAGCCGGGTCTCTGGCTTTCGTTGTTGAAAAGAATGGCGTAAAGCACACGGTGACGGTCGAAAGCCATCAAACAGAACCACTCTCGACAATACGGATTTATACAAACTCTGATAATAGCCAGTATCAGGAATACGGTCTTTCCGTCAGTTATAACGCCGCTTTTAATCTCTACAGAGCGACCACCAATCTTCCGACCGTAATCGGCGGCTCTTCGGCAAACGATGCCCTGTTAGGCGCCGGTGGCGATGACATTATCCTTGGTAACGCTGGCGACGATAACCTTTCCGGCGGTATTGGAGATGATATTCTAGAGGGCGGCGCTGATAATGATCGTTACCTCGTTGATGCCGGTGATGACGAAATTCGTGTCGGAGGCGGGCAAGATACGCTGCGGCTCTCCGGCGTACTCGAAAGCGTTAGCCTGGTTGATGCTGACGGCGACGGCAATGCCAACGATCTGAAATTTACCGGTAATTATAATAACGAGCTCTACACGGCTACGGTCGTCGATCACGCCTCAAGTGCTGAAAATGCGCTGACTTTCGTTGAATTGGATCTGGAAGGCGACGGCACCAAAGATAAATTCACGATTGGTAGTAATCTACTTATTGGTTCGGATTCCGCGGATACTATTACCGCCGCGGATGCCACTGTCAGTGCCGTGATCATTGGCAATGATGGCGACGATGTTCTCACCGGTAATGATCTAAGCGACCAACTTATCGGTGGTGATGATAACGATATTTTGGACGGCGGTGGTGGTAGCGATGTCCTGGATGGTGGCGCCGGTAACGATGTGTATGTAGCGTCTGATGGCGATGACACAATCATCACTGGCGGAGGCACCGACCGGCTCGAAATTAGCGCCGATTATTCTCTTGTTGGAATGGAGTTGGACCCCGCCTCGGGCGAACTGACGCTGAATTTAAGCGACGGTACCAACGCCCATACTGTAACGGTTGACAACCACGCGACAAAGCCTTTGACGTCGGTCCGCATCTATTCCGATGCAACGAATTATGCGGATTACTCCCTCAGCGTCACTTTTAATGC
>CAYXUT010000011.1:0-5413 GCA_964468005.1 uncultured Magnetovibrio sp.
GAAGGGCGACCGTATCCTGTTTGGCAAATGGTCGGGCACCGAGGTCAAGGTCGACAGCGTCGATCTCTTGATCATGAAGGAATCCGATATCCTGGGAATCATTGAGTAACGGAGACAAGCAACAATGGCTGCTAAAGACGTCAAATTTTCAACCGATGCCCGCTCGCGTATGCTGCAGGGTGTCGAAATTCTGAACGACGCGGTGAAAGTCACCCTTGGCCCAAAAGGCCGCAATGTCGTCCTCGACAAGTCCTTTGGAGCACCGCGCATCACCAAGGACGGCGTAACCGTCGCCAAGGATATCGAGCTTGCCGATAAGTTCGAGAACATGGGAGCACAGATGATCAAGGAAGTTGCTTCCAAGACCGCCGACGAAGCCGGTGACGGCACCACTACCGCCACGGTTTTGGCCGCGACCATCGTTCGCGAAGGTTCCAAGGCCGTTGCCGCCGGCATGAACCCGATGGACCTCAAGCGCGGCGTCGAGTCGGCAGTTACCAACGTGGTTGCCGCTATCCAGAAAGGGTCGAAGAAGGTTTCTACTTCGGGCGAAATCGCCCAAGTCGGCACTATCTCGTCTAATGGTGACGGTGAAGTGGGCGACTTGATCGCTAAGGCCATGGAACGCGTCGGCAACGAAGGCGTGATAACGGTCGAGGAAGCTAAAGGCCTGGACACTGAGCTCGACGTCGTCGAGGGCATGCAGTTCGACCGGGGCTACACCTCGCCGTACTTCATCACCAACGCCGACAAGATGACCTGTGAGCTGGAAAATCCGTATATTCTGATCCACGAAAAAAAGCTTTCGGGGCTGCAGCCCATGCTGCCGGTTCTTGAAACCATCGTCCAGTCGGGCCGTCCTTTGCTGATCATCGCCGAGGACATTGAGGGCGAAGCACTGGCGACTTTGGTCGTCAACAAGCTGCGTGGCGGAATGAAGGTTTCGGCCGTCAAGGCTCCTGGCTTCGGTGACCGCCGCAAGGCCATGCTCGAAGACATAGCCACCCTGACCAACGGCACGGTGATCTCCGAAGACCTTGGCATTAAACTCGAGAACGTGACTCTCGACATGCTTGGTACTGCCAAGAGAATCGACATCACCAAGGAAGAGACCACCATCGTTGAAGGTGCCGGCTCGAGGAAAAACATCCAGGGCCGCTGCTCGCAGATCCGCGCCCAGATCGATGAAACCAGCTCCGACTACGACCGTGAAAAGCTGCAAGAACGTCTGGCCAAACTAGCCGGCGGTGTTGCGGTAATCCGCGTTGGCGGCGCCACTGAAATCGAGGTGAAGGAACGCAAGGATCGTGTCGATGACGCGCTACACGCGACCCGCGCCGCGGTGGAAGAAGGCGTTGTTGCTGGTGGTGGTTCGGCGCTTCTGTTTGCGACTCGCTCACTGAAGAAACTGGAAGGTGGCAATGCCGACCAGGACATGGGTATCGACATCGTTCGTCGGGCTCTGCAAACGCCGCTGCGCCAAATTGTCGAAAACGCTGGCGAAGACGGTGCCGTGGTTGCCGGTAAGCTCCTTGAGCAGAAAGACACCAACCGTGGCTTTAACGCGCAGGAAGAAGAATACACCGACATGATTAAGGCGGGCATCATTGACCCGGCCAAGGTCGTGCGCACAGCGTTGCAAGACGCCGCCTCTGTCGCCGGCCTGTTGATTACCACCGAAGCGATGGTGGCCGAAAGACCGGAGAAGAAAGAACCAATGCCTGGTGGCGCCCCCGACATGGGCGGCATGGGTGGCATGGGCGGCATGGGCTTCTAAGCCTAGCCAACCAAGTGACATGTTCAAGGGCCGTCCTTCGGGACGGCCCTTTTAGTTTTTCCGGGAAAAGCTCGACTTACGCCTGGCCCTGTTCCGCCTCTCGCAATTTCTTACGGTTGATCTTACCGGCCGGCGTCTTCGGAAGGTTTTCGACAAAGGCAACGAGGCGAGGGTATTCGTGCCGTGACAGGCGCTCTTTCGCAAGGTGTTGGATCTCCTTGGTGAAGCTGGCATCGCCTTGCCGCTTTGAAACGATGACCGCCTTGACCACCTGGCCGCGCTCTTCGTCGGGGACGCCAATTACCGCCACTTCGTCAATATCGGCGTGCGTCAGAAGCACATTTTCAATTTCCACAGCGCCCATGGTGTAGCCCGCAGTGATGATGACGTCATCGGCGCGGCCGCCATGGTAAAAATATCCATTCCCGTCCGTCTGGCCCAAATCCTTCGTCGAGAACCATTCGCCGCGCCGGTCCATCATAATTTCGCCTACCTTGGCCGGACCGAGCGCCTTACCATTTGAATCGTGTATCTCAAGCCGAATGCCCGGCACGGGCTTGCCGAGCGATCCTGGTTTAATCTCAAAGTCCTCGGCGCCCGGATAGGAGACCAGAATAACACCCACCTCGGTGGTACCGTAGAAACTGGCGGCGCGCTTGCCAAAGGTTTCCAGAACCCAATCATCAGTCTCCGTGTCTAGAGGCTCGCCGGTGAAGGAAAGCTTCTCGATTTCAAAGGAAGAATTGTCAGCTAACCCCGAGCGCCGCATCATTCGAAAATGGGTGGCAGCGACGGAAAGGTTTGTGATCCCTAGATCCCGTATGGCTTCTATGCAGCGCCTAGGATCAAACTTGCCGGCGTAACTGGCGGTCGTTACTCCAAGAGCAAAAGGTGCAATGGTGCCATGCCACAGCCCGTGTCCCCAGGCCGGCGAGGACGGCACCATGAAATTGTCACCAGGCCGTATGCCCGTGCCGTAAAGTGCCGCCAGCATCAATGTTACCAACGAGCCGTGGGTGTGACGCACGGCTTTCGGCAATTCGCGCGTGGTGCCGGATGTATACTGGTAGACTGCTAGGTCACTTGCTGATGTTTGCAGCTTGAAATTGTTCGCCTCGGCTGCCAGCATTCCTCGGAAATCGGCGCCGGTAGCCAAGACTGTCAGCCCATTAATGGCTTCCGCGATAGATGCTTTTTCGGGTGTCGTGATAAGGATCCTCGGCTTGCAGTCATCAACTCGAAGCCTGAGCCCGTCTGGCCCGAAAAGTGTGAACAGCGGTACACCTACGCAGCCAGCCTTCATGGTGCCAAACATGGAAACGTAAAACTCGTAACAGGGGTCCAGCATGACGGCGACACAATCGCCGGGCTTGACACCGTGGTTCGTGAGAAGATTGGCGAAACGGCTCGAACCCTCGCTCAGCTCTCCAAAGGTGTAGCTGTCATGGCCACCCTCGGCGCGAACAACATGGACAGCGATATCATCGCGGGGATGGCGGTCAAGGCACTCATGGCCGATGTTGAAATTGCCCTTGTCGCCATCAAACAATTCCCACAGGGCACCCTTTGAACAATGCCGAAGGGCATCCGCATAGCTCGTGTAATCCGTCAGTTTGGCCGTCATTGAATCTCCCCCGTTGCACACGCCTCATCATCCATAACACAAAATGAAAGCTCAATGGTTTAACGTGGGGGACATTTGAGATGAAAAACAAACTAACGGAGAATTTCGTTTTCAATGCCAACATTGACACCTCGCGCGAAAATGTATATTCGTATTATTTCCGAATATGCGTAAAATAATCTCACCACATCGTCGCGCCGGGCCACAATCCGTTGGCCGGGTTTTTTCGATCCTAGGCTCCTTGGCGGAAGCCGAGAATGGCGCCACTCTGTCAGAACTTGCTGTGGAAGTCGGCGCACCAAAAACCAGCTTAGCCGGCCTGCTTGCCGGGCTTGTTGATGAGGGCTGCCTGGTGCGCGATGATGTGGCGCGCTATTCTCTGGGGCCGAAATTCATCTCTTTAGCCATCCGCGTAACCGGCAAGCGCGAACTTGCCCCGTTGGCACGGCCCTTTCTCGTCGATCTCATGGAGAAGACCGGCGAGACCGCCGTGCTCGGCACTCTGGCCCCCGACGAAGACGTGGCTATCTACCTGGACAAGGTGGAAAGCACCAATTCGATTCGCTACGCCGTCGATATCGGAGAGCGCCGACAACTGTACAGCACGGCAGTCGGCAAGGTGTTGCTGGCGCATTTTGCTCCGGCACACCTCAAAGCCTATCTGAAAACCGCGAAACGCAAACGGTTTACCCCCAAAACCCTGACCAAGGCCCAGGATCTTGAAGCCGAGCTGCGGCGTATTCGCCAAAATGGCTTCGCGTGTTCGGTAAACGAGCAGGTGATTGGCGCTAGCGCCGTCGCCGCGCCGATCCATGCCCTCGACGGATCGGTGGCGGCGGTTATTGTTGTTGCCGGACCATCGGACCGGCTCATTAAAAAAGTAAATACTGACGCAGCCCTGGTTGTTGAGGCTGCCAACGAATGCAGTCAACTTCTCAGGGGCTCGGATACTGAACAATAACCAAGGGAGCACAAGCCATATGAGTTTCGATTTCACCCCCGAGCAGCAACTGATCAAGGACAACATCGTCAAGCTGCTTGAGCCTTACGGCGACCAGTACTGGCTGGACCGTGACAACGACGGCGAGTTTCCCGAGGATTTCTGCCTTGCGCTAGCCGATGCCGGCTGGATGGGCATCGCCATGCCCAAGGAATACGGCGGCAGTGGGCTGGGCATTACCGAAGCCGCGATCATGGCGCAGACCATCACAGAATCAGGTGCCGGCAATGCGGGCTTCGCCGCCATCGTCATCGGCATCTTCGGGCTCAATCCGGTCGTCATGTTCGGAACCGACAAACAGAAACGAAAATGGCTGCCGCCGATCATCAAGCGCCAAGATATTGCGTGCTTCGCCGTCACTGAGCCGAACACTGGCCTAGACACCACAAGGCTAAAAACCCGCGCCAAACTCACTGGCGATCACTACATCGTCAACGGCGAAAAAATTTGGACTTCAACGGCGCAGATTTCCAACAAGATGCTTCTGATCGCCCGCACCAACCCGGATACGGAAAGGCCCATCGACGGTCTATCGCTTTTTTATACGGACCTGGATCGGAACTATTGCGATATTCGGGCCATCGACAAAATGGGTCGCAAGTGCGTCGATTCGAACGAGCTGTTCATCGATGGTCTGCCTATTCCGAAAACGGATTTAATCGGCGAGGAGGGCAAGGGATTCCGTTATCTGTTACACGGCCTGAACGCAGAGAGAATCCTAATCTCCGCCTCTATGGTCGGGCTTGGGCGCTGCGCCATTGGCCGCGCCGTCCGGTACGCCAAGGAACGTGTCGTCTTCGACCGGCCGATCGGCATGAACCAGTCGATTCAGCACCCCTTGGCCGCATCCTGGGCGGAATTGGAAGCGGCAAACCTGATGGCCTTCAACGCAGCGCGCAAGTATGATTCCAAACAGGAATGCGGGCTCGAGTCCAACGCCGCCAAGTATCTTGCCGCCGAGGCCACCTTCAAGGCTTGCACAAATGCGGTCATGACCCACGGCGGCATGGGC
>CAYXUT010000011.1:5513-31266 GCA_964468005.1 uncultured Magnetovibrio sp.
GGCATGGGCGCTATCTTCCTCAACTGCAACCGCTCAAAGCGCTCCATCGTCCTTGACGTCAAGCGCCCGGACGGCCTCAAGGCAATGACGGATCTGATCAAGGGCGCCGACGTTATGGTCTATAACCGCCGCCCGCAGGCCATGAAGCGGCTCGGCCTCTCCTATGGTGCGGTTTCAGCCGCGAACCCTCGGATCATCTACGCCGGGCTTTTCGGCTACGGCCAGGACGGCCCCTACGGGCCGAAGCCAGCCTTTGATGACCTGATCCAGGGTGCCGTGGCGGTCCCTTGGCTGGCACATATGGCCAACGGTTGCGAGCCGGCCTACGCACCGACAGCTATCGTCGACCGCGGCGTCGGGCTATGGGCCGTCGGCCAGGTCAACGCCGCGCTTTATCATCAATCGCGTACCGGTCAGGGCCAACGCATCGACATGCCGATGTTTGAGATGATGGCGAGCTTCGTGCTCTCCGATCACATGTCAGGCCGGACTTTCGTGCCCGATATCGGCGACGCGGGATATCCGCGGATGCTTAATTCCGATCGCCGTCCCTACTCGACCAAGGATGGTTATGTCTGTGTCATGATCTATACTGACCAGCACTGGCAAGCATTCTTCAAGGCGCTTGGCCGTGAGGCTGAATTCAACAACGATCCGCGATTTGCTTCCATGGCGACGCGCGCCGAGAATATCGCCGAAATCTATGGCGAACTGGCTGAGCTTTTGACCACCCGAACAACGGCAGAGTGGGTAAAGCTCTTCGATGAAGCCGATATCCCCGCCATGCCACCGCACACCCTAGAAACTCTGCTTGAGGACAAGCATCTGGCCAAGGTCGGCTTTTTCGAGACGGTCGAGCACCCGAGCGAGGGTGGACTCTGCAACATGGCCTACCCCAGCGCCTGGTCGGTGACGCAACCCAAGCCATCGAGCCTGGCGCCCCGGCTCGGCGAGCACAGCATCGAGATTTTGCAGGAGCTCGGCTACGGCAATCAACAGATCACGGCGCTGGTCGACAGCGGTGCTACCAAATCAAACACCTAGATAAATAGGAGCAATTTGGATGTCAGGTCTTTACTACGAGGAATTCGAGGTCGGCATGGAGTTCAAACATGCGTTGACCCGCACGGTGACGGAGATGGACAATGTCATGTTCTGCGCCATGACACACAACCCGCAACCGTTGCACCTGGACGAAGAATATTCGAAAAATACTTTTTACGGCCAGCGTCTTGTCAACAGCCTGTTCACGTTAGGTCTTATTATTGGCGTCTCGGTAGAAGATACGACCTTGGGCACAACACTTGGCAACCTTGGAATGACCGATATCCGCTTCAAAAACCCGGTTTTCCACGGCGATACGCTACGTTCCATGACACGGATTGCCGGCAAACGCGAAAGCAAGTCCCGTCCTGATACTGGCATCGTCACCTTTGAACACACCGGCTATAACCAGCGCGACGAGGAAGTCGCGTATTGTATCCGTACCGGCCTGATGAAGAAGAAGTCGGAGCGATGATTATCCGCTCGTGGCTGTTCGTTCCTGGCGACAGCGAACGCAAGCTAGAGAAAGGCCGGGGCAATCAGGCCGACGCCTTGATCCTGGACTTAGAAGACGCGGTCTCCGACGATCGCCAAGAGATAGCGCGCAAAATGACGCGTGAATACCTGCAAGCCTCCTCGGACCGCTCGCGCCAGCAGTTGTGGGTGCGGATCAATCCCCTCTACCATGATTTTTCTTTACCGGACCTTGCCGCCGTCATGCCCGGCGCGCCTGATGGGATCGTGCTTCCGAAGGTCTATTCGGCCGTTGAGGTGAACCGTATGGCCGACTATCTCTCGGCCTTGGAAGCGCGCGAGGGCCTTGAAATCGGCTCAACGAAAGTTCTCAGTGTGGCGACGGAAACGGCGGCTTCTCTGCTGACCTTTCATACCTATCTCGAAAACATCACCGAACGTCTGGTGGCCATGACGTGGGGTGCCGAAGACCTGGCGGCGGCCTTGGGCGCCAGCGACAATCGCCATCCTGTCACCGGTGACTACGACGACGCTTTCCTGCTAGCAAAGTCGCAATGTTTGGCGACGGCACGCGCCATTGATGTACAGCCTGTCGGCGTTGTCTGGATCAATTTTCGAGATAACGATGGGCTGCAGGCAGATTGCCTGCGCGACCGCCGTTCCGGCTTTGTCGGCAAGATCGCCATTCATCCGAACCAATCCGAGATCATCAATGCCGCCTTCACGCCATCTGACGACGAGGTCGCCCATGCCCAGCGGGTTGTTGATGTGTTTGAGAAAAACCCGGGCCTCGGCACCGTGGGTTTGGACGGCAAGATGCTCGACATGCCGCACTTGAAACAGGCTCGCAATACGTTGGCCATGGCAGTGCAAATCAAAACGCTGGAATGACCAGCAAAAAAGGGGGGGATATGACCGGTACTTTGGATGGTATCCGGGTGGTCGACCTGACCACCGTAGTCATGGGGCCGTGGGCGGCGCAGATGTTGGGGGACATGGGTGCTGACGTAATTAAAATTGAGACGCCGACAGGCGATATCGCACGCGGCATGGGCCCCGGCCGCAACAAGGGCATGGCCGCGGTTTTCCTGACCACCAACCGTAATAAGCGCTCCATCGTCCTCGACCTCACCAAAGACGCCGGGCTCAAGGCGCTTAGAAAAATCATCGACACGGCAGACGTCTTCATGCACAACCTTCGGCCAAAGGTGATGAACAAATTCGGCCTCGGGTACGAAACCTTCACGGATACTAACCCGGACCTGATCTATTGCGGTGCCTATGGTTTTCGCGCCGAGGGCCCGCTGGCCGACAAGCCGGCCTACGACGATGTTATCCAGACAGCATCAAGCATTTGCGACATGATGAGCATTATTGCCGGGCACCCGCGATTCGTGCCGACCCTGATTGCCGACAAGACCTCGGCCTATGCCGTGTTAGCATCCATCCTGGCCGCGCTCGTGCAACGCGAACGCGGTGGCGGCGGCCAGGCTGTCGAAGTCCCCATGTACGAGACGCTTGTCGATTTCGGCATGGTCGAGCAGCTTTATGGCGCGACCTTCGACCCGCCCATCGCGCAGATGGGTTACGAGCGAATTATGAACACGGAACGGCGTCCCTACCCGACCAAGGACGGTTTCGTCACAGTGCTTCCTTATTCCGATCAGAACTGGAAGGACTTTTTCAGCATCGCTGGGCGAGAGGAAATGATGGATGACCCGGTTTTCGCTTCGCACTCCGAGCGGGTCAGCAATTCAGAAATCGTTTACGCCACGCTTGCCGAGATTGTCGTCACCCGCACGACTGCGGAATGGATTAAAGATCTTGATGTGGCCAACATCCCGGTGATGAGGGTCAATACCATGGATGATTTGCTGGAAGACGAGCAGCTTAAAGCTACTGGCTTCTGGCACAGCGTCGAACATCCGACCGAAGGCAAGCTCCGGTTCACCGACCCACCGTTGCGCTATTCCAAGACACCCTCTTCCATTCGCGACATGCCGCCGCTATTGGGGCAGCAAAGCGCCGAGGTTCTGGCGGAAGCCGGTTATTCTCCGAACGAGATCGAAGAGCTTTTCGCCGCCAAGGTTACCAAGCGGCCAGCATAACTACACGGCCGAGCCTGCGAGTGTTTCAGGCGCAATCGGATGATCGGGCGGGCGTTGATGGTCTCGTCGTCGCCACCTTTCAGGAGCAGGTAGATTTCATCTTTATAGCCCTTATAGCGCGTCATCAGGGGGAAAGGCTCCAAGAAACCTCCAAAACCCGATGCCGATCTGACAGTTGAAACGGTCGTTGGCCAGCAGCAACCATTTACGGTCACAATGCAAGATCTCTTCGGTTTTGCTTTTCAGATCAACGGCCCAAGGTTAACGGTCGTGTGGGTGGGGCGCCAGGATTTCGTGCGCCAAAGTCCACCCAATTGGGACGCGACAGAAGGGGCGAGCTGTCTTCCATGCTTCCAGGGCAGCAGCCGAATTGCGCGTGACACTAAAAACCAACTCTGCCGGCAGCAATAATCACCGCTGCAATACTGGCAACTTTGAGAAACTTCGTCTGTTTGTGATGCTTGTCCACAAAGAAAGCGGTTAATGCCTTAATAATTTAACGCCAAACTGTATTTACCTTAATGTTAAAACAATTAATAGATTTCCAAATACAGAAGCTGATTCAAAGAATTAATTAAAAATCGAGAGCGGTGCCATGGTAGCTAATCGTTTGACACCACCGTCTGCACTGAGCGCCCGACGCATCCTTGCTCATCGTGTAGTGCCACTTCGGCAATGCCAATGCCATCCTGATCGGCAATAAAATTATTTGAAAACCCAAACCATGTCCCGATCGGCACACGCAACAGGTGCAAGATCGTATCCGTATTAAGCATCGGGAACATGCTGGTGTTGTCCCATTCGCCGGGAGGGGAGAGCTCAATACGGCCGGAGATGACCGTCGTTAGGTCGCAAATGGCAGCGCAGCGCTGGGCCGGTGTCGTCAACTCGTCAGCCACCAGATCGAGCGGCGAGGAAAGCCAGGTCATAGGACGAGCGGGATTACCGCCATAGCGAACTTGGATGGAATGGTGAAAGCCGGGAGGGCCAGTCTCGCGTCTTTCTTCCGAAACCAGGTCCCACTTCTGCATTGCCTCGAGACCACGAAAATCAATCATCTTTGCTTCGAAAAGTGACGACAGCGCCTCCTCAGCCTTTAGTGCCACGGCGCGCCCGACGGCAATGGGTGACGCGTCATCGGCCCGTACCTCCAGTATGTCGATGACCGTCATCCGCCGGCCCTGGCGCAGCACGTTCACCTTCAGCGTCAGCGGCACCATGGGGATCGGCTTCAGGATGTCGACGCTGAGCCGCGCCACCTGTTTACCTACGTCCGCCGCGACCAGCTCGGCGGCGCGCATCATCAAGGCATTGGTTGGTCCGCCATGTTGCGATGTCCTGGACCAGGGGCTGCCGGCCCACTCGGTCGGAACGAAGTTGTCACCGTCTCTTTCGTAGATGTGATAGCGCAAGAAACCTTTCCCCCAGGAGACCTATAAATCTAACGACCCCCGAAAAGCAGGCCGCCTGGCATGGGGAGCCATCGCCATACAGCGGCGTTAAGCGTGAAGCCTGAAACCGCAAAGGCGCAGGCCGTCGCCATGGCCGCGCCCTGGATACCGTAAATCGGAATTAGCCAGATGTTGAGGCCAACGTTGATCAGGATATTGACGGTCATGAGCGCGCTTTGACGGCCCGGCTGGCCGGCCTGCATGAGAATGAAATCGAGCGGTACGAAAGCGGCATAAAGACCGAGGCCGATCGTCAAAGGCAACAATACCAGCGCCGCGCTTGATACCAGACCTTCAGGGAACCAGGGAGCCAGATATGGAAACAAAAGATGCACTGAACCGGCGGCGGCAATGAAGGTCACCAAGCTGAGCGCCATGATGCGGCGTCCGAAGCGGCCGAGCGCCGCTCTGTCACCATCGTTGATCAGGCGCACCAGGACCGGATTGACCACGGTACGGACGACCACCGGCACCTGGTAAAGTCCTTCGATGAACATGGCGGCAAAGCTGTAGATGCCAATAGCCACATCATCGACGAAGACTGCCAACATCAGAACATCGACGCGTACATAGCTCTCGGCTAGAAATCCGTTGGGCAGCGCCTTGCCGCCAAATCCCAGATGGCGGCGCAGCCATAGACCCGTTCCCTCCGTCGCCTCGGCGCCGCGGCGCCAGGGCTTAACCAAGATCAACAAAGGTAAAACGATTAGCGCTTCAGCCACCGTGAAGCCAGCGCCTAACATATAAGCCGGCCAGCCCCGGTCGGCGGTGAGAAAGGCGAAGGCCAGAATGGCCAGTACTCGCGCCCCTTGCATGATGGCGAAAGCCCGTATGCGGCGCTCGCCATTGAGGATACCCATCAAGACCTTGTTGACGGCAAAAAGAGCCAAGCCGGGCGCCGCCAATGCTACACCCGCCCCTACCGGTTCGCTATCGGCGATGGATCCGATCGCGCCAGCTAAAAGCCAAACTGCAGCGGCAATGACCAACCCGAACAGCGCCGCCAATCCAACAGCCGCCCGTGCAGCATGGAGACGCGAGCTGGTGTCGTCGGCGTGCTGCGCCACGTATTTCTGTGCCGCGTCGTGAATGCCGAAAACTGCCAACTGGGCAGCAACGATATAAACCGCGTAGATCTGGTTGAACTGGCCGCGAGCTGCCACGCAGAAATTAGCCGCAATGAATAAATTTAGGGCCACGCCGGTGCCGGCCATCAGGACGAAGGCGCCATAGTTCCAGGCGGTATCACCGAGCAGCTTCTTGTCCAGTGGTCCGGCGCTTTGTGTCATGGTCAGTAGATTTTGGGGATCATGTCGATCTTCGACATAACCTCCTCTAGGTTCAAGCCGACCTGCTGCATAAATTCTGTCAACACGTGCATGTCAGCTTCGTTGTCATGCGCAATTATTGCCAAGGCCTCATCGCGGCTGATCAGGCCCTTCCGAACCTGTTGGCTACGGTAGGTATCGAATTCGGAAAAGCCGGCGACCGTGAAATATATGTGGTTGATGAAAGTGGTATAGCCATCTCCGATGCGCCAGGTGTTGTCGGTATGCGGCGCGGTTTCCCAACCGTATTCGCCGATCAAGGTTCGGTTGATGACGTCCTCTTCCCACGGAATATGGTGGAACAGATAAAGGAAATCATCCTTCGAAAGAAACGACGAGCGGAACGAGTGCACCGTGTCGAATAGCGATTCATTGATATAGCCCGGATTGAGCAAATACTGGCCGCCGTAAAACGCCGCGATCTGTAGTTTGTTCAGGGCCGAGAAGGCAAACAGGCGCTGACCGTGCTGTGATTCACGCACACCTGCAAATCCGCCTTTAAAATCGGTCCGCTCCAGTTCGTTACCGGCGCAGAATATGACCAGCGGAATACCGAGCTCCTTGCGAAGCTCGCGGCCGATGTCGTAGAAGAACTTATCACCGGCCATGAACAAGGGCACCATGCCGAGGTGCGGGCGCTTTAGCCAAGCCCGGATGTTTTTTCTCATATAGCGTCTTTTGGTCGGAATATCGGCGGCACGCAGGATATGTTCGATGCGCAGCTTGCCCAGCATACGCGCCTGGTTGCGCCTGGCAATGCCGGTAACCATGCCCCAATCGTAGGAATAAGCTATGGGGTTCATTTTGTATTCGGTTTTCAGCACATGCAGGCCGTACGAACTGTCGCGCCCGCCGGAAAAGGCGACGATACAGTCGAGCGAACCGTCGTTGCTACGATGTTTCGCCAGCGTCGCCTCCAAAGCTTGGTGACCGGCGAGCACCACCGGCTGATAATCCCGGCAATGATTGCACACGCCATCCTCGTCAAATTCGATGAACGGATACGTCGTCGGCAAGATGCATTTTGTACAGCGCTGGATTTCTGCAACCCGGCTGGAAAGATCGAGAATTTTAAATCCTGGCCCACCTTCATCGGCCCTGCTGGCTTCAGGCTCGCCGCCATCTCCATCGAGGCTAAAGAACTCGGGCTGCGGCACATGAAACGGAATGATGCAACCCTCGCCTGCCCTTACCTGTACGGTCGTGGTCGCCGAGGGGCTAAAATGACGTTTGTTCCGAGCTAAAAATGATTTTAAAAAATAGGCCTCCGATGCGAACACCAGCATCTTGGCGTCTGGCAAGGATGCGATGTGCAGCGATCCGAGGTTTGTGGCCAAGCCCAGCACAGGCTCGCGCGTCGGAAAGAAAGCAATCGATGCCGAGCCTTCGATTTCGGCAAAAAGACGCCGAAGCCCGTGCTCCATACTTTTTGTTTCTAATGCGTGATGATCAAGCAAACGAAACAGAACTTCCGAATCTATATCGTGCTCTTGATTGAGGTTCGGATATTTTTTCCAAAGTGCAGCGTCGTTCGTGACGATGCCGTTGTGGATGCCAACAGCGGCCTTGACCAGGATTGGATGATTGTTGCCGGCGACGATCTCGGCACCGTTAGTGACCAGACGGCAATGGCCCATTACAGCGGCGGGTGCGAGCAGTCTGGCGTTTTCATCAAGTGCCAGATCGGCGAGATTGGCTTCCAGGAACTCTTGATAGCCTCGCGTCCGCATCATGCGGCTTGGCGCGAGGCCGCGCTTGAATACCCTGATTTCGCCGTCCAAAGCTATAGCCATGCCCGAGGCTTCCTGGCCGCGTGGTTCGGAAAGCGCGAACAGATCGCTGATATAGCTCCGCATGCGGTCAGGGCCCAGCTCCGCCCCCGGCGCTGCAATGAATCCAAAAATACCGCACATGGCTTTGTTTGGTAACCGAGCCGGTGCTCAACGACAAGATAAAGATTACAGACCCCTCAAATCGGATTGCCATTGCAATCGCGCCGCCAGTAGATAGAGTGCGCGCGTAACGGATTCGATAGTCTGGCGATGAGCAATTACATCGGTTTTTTCATTGAAGACATAGGTCAATTGACAGCTCTGATGGCTGTCTGTCTTATATGGTTCGGCTTCACCGTCATTGGCGCCGCCATTGGATCGCGCGAGCGGCTGCAAGAAACCGACCATCTCGTTGGCTGGGCATTGGTTAGCTTCGCGTTCACGCTCGGGGGCGTTTTCCTGAAACTGCCGTTCACGGCCATAGCCGTCATCGCGGCGCTGATGTCCATCAGTGCGCTTATTGTCACCTGGCACCGCGCCGGCAGAATCTTGCCGCAAGGGATCGGACGAATGTTGTTTCTCGGCTTACCGCTCCTGATCATGGTCTCGGCCATGAAAGGCTCTCAATGGGACGAGTTCACCGATTGGCTGGTGATCCCGCGCTACCTTCTCGAGGTCGATGGATTTCCCAACCGTGAGAGCCCGTTCTCGAAAGCCGCCTTCACCGGCTATCCTTATAGCTGGCATTTCATCACCTACCTGACTTCAAGGGTCGCCGGCCGGCTTTTGGAGAGTGCTGGCGCACTTTCCAATGTCTTGTTGTTGTTCGGTTTCGGTCTCTTGTTGGCGCGACTTATGTTCATTGGCGCCGGGCGCCATCCCGATGGAGAACGCGTCGGCTGGGGCCTGGCGGCGCTCACCATGCTGGCAGTCACGCTAATCAATCCGACCTTTGCCCAGAAAATCGTACTTACATCCTACGCCGAAACCTCATCAGCCGTTGCGACGGGAAGCGCGGCTATTTTGGCCTGGTTCCTCTTGGAAGCGCTTGGGCGGCGCGAGTTCGACCGCGCCCGGCATCTGGCGCTTGGTCTCGGGCTGGTTCTGGCACTCCTAATCAACCTGAAGCAAGCTACCTTGGTATTGGTTGTGCTGGTCGTACTATCGGCACTGTTCATCGCCATCCGGGACCGTTCGGTGCCGTTAATGCGCTTTCTTCGCCTGTGCCCGACCATAATCGGCCCGCCGGTAGTGATCTTCTTGGCTTGGCGCTATCACCTAAACACGGAACTGGTGGTGCGTGAGTTGTCCGTTCAGCCCTTCGACGAATGGCTCATCGACCTAATCCCGCAGATTCTCGCAAAGATGCTGATCGTGCTTTCCAAAAAAGGTGCCTACCTGGCTCTGGTGGTCGTGATTGTCGTGTTCGGGCTGCGTGGGTTCTGGAGATCGCAAACGCCGTTCGACCGCTTTGCCGCACTCATCGCCATGGTCGTGCTCGGTTACAATACCTTCTTGTTGTTTGCCTACGTCACCACCTTCGGCAAGTTTGATGCGCTACGCGCAGCATCATACTGGCGCTACAACATGCATCTGGGAGCCTTGGTGGTAGCCTTCGCTGGTTACGGCGGGGCGCAACTTTGGCGCCAAAAACTAGCCGGTCGTTTTGACATTCGCCGTCTAGCCTGGTTGCCAATCGCTCTCGTCGTCATTGCACCTTTCGGCTTCGCCCACAAGCTCCGCTTTGACCGCACGCCGATGACAGTTCATTTTCGTGTCGTCGGCGCCTCCGTCGCTGAACAAGTTCGTCCGGAAGATCGTATCTTTAACGTCGACCCGCGCGGTTCTGGCGAATCGAGTGCGGCGCTGACCTTCGAGATCGGGGAACGCGCCCACTTTGCCGGCCATATCAGCGCTTTCTCAGGCCAGCGCCTGAAGATCCTTAAGAAGGCCGCTGCAAACCCCAGTGTGACCACGATGTTGGTCTATTCACTGGAGGATGGATACGCAGGGGCGCTCGGCACTGAAATTAAGCCAGGGACAACCTATTTCCTGCGCCGCGCCGGGAACAGTTGGCAAATCCTCAATTCATGGGATCAGCCGCCGAAGACATGATCGTCGCTTAAACGTCCGGATCGATAGCCTTGATCAGCGCCGCATGGTCGAGATCACCATGACCCATAGCGATCAAGTTGTCATATAGGTCGCGGCTGAGGCTCGTCGCCGGCAATTCGATGCCGAGCGTCGCCGCCAGCTCCAGCGCCTGGTCCATGTCTTTCCTTTGCACGGTAGACCTGGCCCCCGGCAAAAAGCTGTCTTCGATCATTCGTTGGCCATGTACTTCAAGGATCTTCGAATCGGCAAAACCCCCGCCAAGCGCCTTGCGCACCTTGGCCGGGTCAACACCTGCATGTTTGGCAAGTACCAGCGCCTCCGCGACGGCACAGATGGTTAGCCCAACAATCACCTGGTTGGCCGCCTTGACGACTTGCCCAGCGCCAATCCCGCCAACATGGGTGACCTTCCCGCCGAGCACTTTGAGGATCGGCATCGCCCGTGCCAGGGCGCTCTCATCGCCGCCAGCCATGATGCTCATAGTTCCCTGCTTCGCACCCATGGTGCCGCCGGATACCGGCGCATCGACATAAGCACCGCCACATTTTTTTATCCTTGCCGCAAGCTCTTTGGTCGTAAGCATCTTCGCCGTGCTCATGTCAATAACCAGCGTGTTCGGTCCCGCCGCCTCAAGAATCCCGCTTTTCCCAGCAATGACCTTCTCCAGGGCAGAGGTGTCGGTCAGCATGGTGATTACCGTGCCGGATCGCATCGCCGTTTCAGCTGGCGTCGCCGCCACTCGCATACCTTCAGCGGCGAGTTCCTCCATCGGCGCTTGCGAGCGGTTATGGACGACCACGTCAGCGCCAGCGCGCTTTAGGTTACGAGCCATGGGCTTGCCCATAAGCCCAAGTCCTATAAACCCGATCGTTTTCCCCTCAAGGGTTGGCATGTGTATCCCCCTACGTGATGGTTGGCTTGCCCGGTTCGTTCAGGCAGCTTAAATAGTGGAAAGACATCGGGCAAATATGCACTGCAACGCACATCCAGGAGGCTAATTCACCGTGATCCGCTCGATAGGCAAAATGTTTATGAGTGTCGGCACCGTCGCGTTTCTGCTGGCCCTGATCTGGTGGCTGGGCTTCTTTCACCAGATGCTGGGCGATGACATCAAACGCGCCAGCGAATGCTTCTACAGCACGACCATGGAATGCCAGATCGGCAATCTAATCGGCGGCTTCACGGATATCCCAGCCTATGACCCGATACTGTTGTGGTTCGCCGGCGCCATGATGGGCTTAGGGTTGCTATTCTATACTCTGGCACCTCACGGTTAGGTCTCTTTTTGCAGGAAACCGCGCACCTGGGAAACAGCATCGGCCAGACCAATTCGTTGCACTTCGACGCCATCAGGAAAGGCCGTTGCTAGGCGGCTCGGCATGGCGCGGTCTAACATCACGAATACGCCCTTATCGGTGGCGCGGCGCAATAGCCGACCATAAGCCTGTTTCAGTTTGAGCCGCGCCAAGGTCTCGTCATAAGTACGCCCGCCGAACGCACCCTTGCGTGCCTTGTGCAGCAATGATGGCCGCGGCCAAGGCACCCGGTCGAACACTATCAGCCTAAGTGAGCGGCCGGGCACGTCGACGCCATCACGGACTGCGTCGGTCCCCAGCAAACAGGTATCTTCTTCGGCCCGGAAGATGTCGATGAGTGTTGCGGTGTCCATGGCGTCGACATGCTGCGCCAGCATACCCAAACCCGCTTCGTCCAGCGGGCCTGCTATACGCTGGTGTGTCGCACGCAATCGATGGATCGCGGTGAACAGACCAAGCGCGCCACCACCTGCGGCTAGGAAAAGCTCGCGATAAGCGGCGGAGACCTGGTTGATACTGTTTCGGTTTACGTCACCAACCACCAAGATCCGCGTTTTAGCCGTATAGTCAAAAGGCGAAGGATGCTCTGCCTCGGTCAACGTCGCGACGAGATGGCGCGCTCCCGTGCGCGCCTCGGCACCGGACCAAGTGGCATTTATTTCTCCGTCAGTATGGTCGCGAAGCGTCGCCGATGTCACTAGAACCCCGTGCGCCGGTTGGAAGACGGCTTCTGCCAATGGCCGTGTTGGATCCAGCCAATGCCGGCGGAAGCCGACGTCGAAATCCCGCCCTGTGGTCCGTTCGACCCCGAACCAGTCGACGAAATCCGCCGGTGTCTCGGAACGCAGGCTCGCCAGCATTGATTTCCATGCCGCCAACGGCTGCAGGCCGCGTCGCTGGATACTACGCGCCAATCCCTCGATGCGTGAGCGGGTGGCAGAATCCAAGACATCGGCTTCCGCATCAAGCATTACTGCCAAGCATTTGGCCAGACTGCCGAGTGGCCTTTCAAGGCGTGTCAGTGTGCTCTCTAGTTCCGCCGCCGCATCCAAAAGACCCGGAACCGTTGGCTGGGTTTCAGTTTCCAAATCATAGGGCTGATCGGCATTGGCGTCGCGGGCAAACACTTGCTGGCGCACCAGGGCCAGAAACGCTTCAGCCGGGCCGGTGGACTTGCCGCTGGCTAGTCGCGCCAGCCATCCACCACCAGGCAAGATATGCGCCACCTCGAGTGCCTCGTCCATCCATTGCTCAGCCTCCGCATCGCCAGCAATCAGGTCTGCCGTTCGCGCTCGCAAGCCCCGCGCCCGACGTTTTGAGCCCTTCTCCGCGCCGATCAACCAGCGCCTGAGCTCAGAGGTCTCGCGTCCTGACAAATGTGCTGCGAATGCGCTATCGGCGGCATCAAACAACTGGTGCCCCTCATCAAACACATACCGCACCGGCAACACGCCTTCGTCGCCGCCAAGGGCCGCCTGGACCATTACCAAGGCGTGGTTGGCAATCACCAAATCGGCGCGGCGCGCACGACGCACCGTGTGTTCAATGAAGCAGCGCCGGTAGTGATCGCATGCCGAATAAACGCATTCGCCCCGGGTGTCGGTCAAGCTCGTCGTCAGCCGCGTGCCGAACATGTCGATTAGCCAGGCCGGAAAATCACCACCAACCATGTCACCGTCACGAGTCGCTTCGGCCCAACGCACCACCAGCCCCAGTGCTATGGCCTCGTCGCCACCAGCCTCCATGCGGGTAACGGCTTCAGCGAGATTGAGCAAACAGAGATAATTCTCGCGGCCCTTACGGATAACAACGCGGGCCTCCTTCTCCGACGGGGTCGGGCAGAGGCGGTCGAGTTCAGCGTCAAGCTGGTGTTGTAGGTTGCGGGTGTACGTACTGATCCAAACGGCGCCCTCATTGTGCTCCGCCCAGAGACTGGCCGGCGCGACATAGCCAAGTGTCTTTCCAATGCCGGTGCCGGCCTCAATAAGAACAAGGTTAGGCTCGTCTCGCTTATTGCGCGGCGCAAAAGCATTGACGCAAGAGCTGACGTAGTCTCGCTGGTCAGCGCGGTCTTCTGACGTCGGCCCAAGAAGCTCATCGAGACGTTCGCGCGCCTCTTTGGCGCTAACCGGCTGGTGCGCCGGCGGTGGCTCGGGCGGTCCATCCTGCCATTCGGAGAGCCGGTTCCAGACCTTGAAGCTTTCCCTGGCCACGCCCGCGTCTGGCCCCTCCGGCATACCAAGCGCCGTCAGTACAAAAGGCCCCCAGGGCCAGCCAGCCAGCGCCATGGTATGAGCCTGTCCGGCGGCACCGCAGGCGCGTTCGGGGTCATTGGTGGCAAGATGAGCCAAATCGGCGAGTAGCGTGCGAGCCGACATGGGCAGGCTATTTGCCTCTTGCTCAATAGTAGTGGGCAATACCTGTCCGAAACTTTCCGCAATCCCTCTCGGCGTCGGCAGAACGAAACGCGCCGGGTGCACAAAAGCGAATAATTCCAGCAAATCCAGTGCAGTGAACGGTGCGCAACCGAGCCGGCGGGCGATGGCACCGGCATGACATACGAAAGGACATGAGCCAGCCTGAAGACGTTCTACGGCGGCTAGGGGCTCCAAGCTTTCAATCTCGCCGCCAGTGCCCAGCCACGTTACACGGCGGACACCAGCGACAACCGCAGCGCGTCCGGACAGTTGAATTTTCGGGTTCAAAACCATGCGTTTGAGTATTGCCGCTCCAGGCGGTTGGTCAAGGCGCATCGAAATCACGCAAAGACGTTCCAAGACTTGGCCCTCAAGCCTAGAACTTCCGGAGCAGCATCTGCTTTTTGTACTTAATGGTTGGAGGGCAACAATTTGGTAAAATTCCTCCACACTCAAATGTAACAGCGGACGAGAGAAAGGGTTCATTCCGGATTACCGGATGCGGGTAACTGCGTTCGGAATGATGCTAGAAAAACAAAATGCGGAGAAAGTATAAAAATGTCCCGGCCGAACCAAACCAGCGACATATTGACCCTTAAATATTAAGGCCCGGTTCTATGTGATCGGACGGCCCCTTGAGCAGCGCGGCAAACTCCGCTGTCCCAACCAACAGGATCTTGATCCGTCGTTGCTACCTCGGCTTGCGGTCCGACGATGGTGCAGCCGCTCTTTATATTTGATCTCAAGATTGCCACCGGTGTGATCACCATGGTGATGGGTGTTAAGGATATGGGTAATCTCCCAGCCCTTGCGGCAGTAGTGGCCAACAGCGGGTCGACCACGGCCGGGCGACGGCGCCGGTAACGCCCGTTGCCGCGTCATGCACTAGATAGACGTAGTTTTGTCTCTGAGAACCGGCAACTGATGGATTTCCAGCGCGCTCATGGCCGCCTCCCTTAAATCGTTGCCAAAATTAGATTTAAATGTTTTCTTCGACCCAGCTCTTCAGTGTGCTAGCCGGAATGGCGCCGACCTTCGTTGCCGCGACTTCGCCACCTTTGAACAAGATCAGCGTCGGAATGCCGCGCACGCCGTATTTCGATGGGGTCATCGGATTGTCGTCAATGTTGACCTTGGCCACCGTGACCTGATCACCCATGGTTTGGTCGAGCTCTTCTAGCGCCGGCGCGATCTGCTTGCAGGGCCCGCACCATTCGGCCCAAAAATCAACCAAAACTGGGCCGTCGGCGTTGAGAACGTCACTATCGAAAGTGTCGTCGGAAACGTTTTTGGGCATAAGAGAAATTCCTGTATCGCGGGTTGTGGTGATGA
Organism: uncultured Magnetovibrio sp.; assembly: GCA_964468005.1. Classification (GTDB taxonomy): domain Bacteria; phylum Pseudomonadota; class Alphaproteobacteria; order Rhodospirillales; family Casp-alpha2; genus TMED8. The sequence continues at coordinate 20,871 of CAYXUT010000011.1, forward strand.
AAAACCAATGCAGGAAATCTAGGCACGCTGCGGCCCATCGTCAAGGTGCGTGGGCATCGAGCAACGCCTCGGGAAGCGCCATCAGGCGCGCTGCGTCGGTCCATAGGAGTGCCGCGCGCACATTGCGCCCGGGATAAATGGCCTGCAACAGAGCGCGGTAGGTGGCCATCTGGCGGAGATACACCGTCGGAACTTCGTCTGGGCTGTTTGGCGACGGGCGGTTGGTCTTATAGTCGATGACCGCGATCTCAGCGTCAGAGACCAATAAACGGTCGACCTGGCCCGACACCACCACCGGCTTGCCGTCGTCCGATGGGTCCAACAAACCAACCATCGGCACCTCGGCGCGACTGCCGGGGCCGAAAAGCTCGGCAAAGTTGGGGTCGTTGAGCACCGAAAGCGTCTCGGTCAGGATGGCGGCTTGCTGATCGTGATCGAGCTCATGGCCGGGCAACGCCAAGTAGGCCTCGGCGGCAGCGGTACGCCTGTCCAAAGCGAGGTCAGGCAGCGTCTGCAAAAGCGCGTGGATTAGGCGGCCGCGCTTGAAACGCTCGGTGCCGTCGTCGCCCAGCGGCGATCGTACGGCGGGCCTTCCTTCCTGGCGGGATGGGCTGAGCGGATGCGCCAGGGCCGGCTCGGCTGGCGCCAACTCACGCGCCCACTCGGGCGGGGTCACGTCGCCAGGCCCAAGCGCCAATACCGGCTCCGCTTCTTTCTGTGCCACGGTTTGCAGCGACGTCACGCGCAGAATAGTTTTGCCATCCGCAGTTTCGATGGTTTCAGTGCCGGAGAACGCTTTCAGGCCTTCCTCGACAAGTCGGTGCCAGCAACCGTCATCAAGGTCGCGTTCACCCTTCCAACCGCAGACGTAGAGGCGGTCCTCGGCGCGGGTCATGGCAACATAAAGAAGGCGCCGGTACTCGCGCTCGGTAGCAGCACGCGCCAGATCGGCGATTTCGTTGGTGACGGCTTCCTCATTGTCCTTGAAAGCCGGCCAAAGCACGAAGCCGTTGCCCCATAGGACGCGATCGGCGAGCTGACGAGCCGGTAACGTACAGGTGTCAGCAAGGAAGACGATCCGGCCCTGCAAACCTTTGGCACCATGCGTAGTCATTACCCGTACCTTGCCGCCGGACTGCTCTAGATCGCGCTTCACTTCCGTCTTGCCACGGTCGACCCAATGCAGAAAAGTTTCCAGCGACGGTACATGGTCGCGTTCAAAATCGAGGGTCAGGGCCATGAACTCATCGATCGGATCGGCCGCCTCGGAACCCAGATGAGCGAGCAACGACTCGCGCCCTCCTTCGGTGAGAATGGCGCTGAAGAACTCGTAGGGCGGCATCTGATCAGCGCGCTCGCGCAGCTTAGCGAGGCGCGCGTGGGCTGCCTGAAAGGCCGGGCTATCGCCGCGCCTTCTCACCAGTTCGGTCCAAAGATCACCTTGACGGCCGTGTGCTAGACTGAACAGGGTCTCCTCGTCCATCTCGGCAAAAGGCCCCTTGAGAACAGCGGCGGTATTGAGATCGTCCTCGGCCAAGAGCGCGAACCGCCCGGCCGCGACTAGATCCATGACCGCCAGGTGCTCGGTCAGGATCATGCGGTCACGGCCGGCGACAGGAATGTCGCGGTCCTTCAAGGCGCGTACCATCTCTTCTGCGAACACGCCACGGCTCCGGACCAAGATCATGATGTCCCCGGGCCGGATAGCGCGGCCCTGAGAGGTTAGTTCCTCGCCGTCCACCAGCCATCGGTCGATGGTATCGGCGATTTGGACCGCCAGGCGGACGTCGGGGCTTTCGATAGTCACTTGGTCCAAGGGCGCGTCCCAGGGGCTTTCGTCGCGAATCTCAAGCGGTTCTATTACCGGCCAAAGGTCCACTAGGCCAGCCTCGCCGTCGCGCGAGCATTGATGGCGCACCGGACGTCCGTCCCAGCTAAGCCCGTCCGCCGCATCTTCACGGGCGAAAACAGCATCGACGGCCGCAAGGATGGCCGGGGCCGAGCGCCAAGAAAGCGCCATATTAATCGGGTTCCAGGATTCCCCGGCCGCGCGGGCTTGCTCACCGACACGCTCGCCCGTGGTGCCAAACTCGGCTGGATCAGCGCCCTGGAAGGAATAGATCGATTGTTTTTCATCGCCGACGGCAAATATGGTGCGTGGTGCTTCAATGGGCCGGCCTTGGCCCGAAAAGAAGCCGCCGGCCAAGCCTTTGATGACGGCCCATTGCACGGAGCTGGTATCCTGCGCCTCGTCGACCAGGATGTGATCGATGCCGCCGTCTAGCTTGTAATGAACCCAGGAGACACCTCCCGGTTTGCCGAGAAGTTGTTGAGCCTTCTCGATTAGGTCGTCGTAATCGACTAACGCACGGGAGATCTTTAGAGATTCGTAAGTATCGAGGAGTGCGACGCCGATGGTGAGGAGTGCGTGTGTGTTGTCGGCAATGGACGCAGCCTTAAGTTTTTCGGAGATCGCGAATACGCGCTTTTGCTCAGTAATCAAGGCTTCAAGTGTTTCGGGATAAGCATCAGCCAGCTTCTTTGTCATCAGGCCGCTGTTAGCGCGCGGCTGCTTTTTCTGGGTGAGGAAGATCGGCATGCAGTCGGCAACGAAGCAAGTAACCCGTTGCTTGGCTGGCAGTTCCAGCCAACGCTTTAACTTTCCGCTGCAATTAATGTCGGCCTTACTGCCACCGCCAAGTACCGCTACGGCGTCCGTGAGTGCCACTTTATCAAAGGCATCGTCGATGGTTGCGGCGGCGATAATAGTGTCATGTGTTTCATCCGAACCAAGACCCAGCCGCTCGCGGCCGGCCGTAATTACCCCTTCGAGCCCGCCCTGCGATTGAACCATCGCATGCAGCCTGTGCCGCCCGATGTCCAACTCGGTCATAACGTCAGCGAAACCCTCTTCATTGAGTAGGCCCGCAATGTGTGAAAGCGCCTTGTTGATTGCCGCGTCTTCCGAATTCGCGGCAATGCCGAGAACCCGGTCGCGGGCCTCTTCGCGCAATTCGACGGCGCGGCGCTCATCAATCACGGTGAAGTGCGGGGCCAAACCCGATTCCAGTGGGAAGCGACCGAGCAGTGATTCGCAGAACGAGTGGATGGTGCGGATTCTCAAGCCTTCTGGTGACTCGATGGTCTCGGCAAATAGCATCGGCGCGCGCGCTATCTCTTCAGATGTAGCGAAGCGGCCAAAGAGATCAAGTAGGGCTTTCTCCAGTTCTGCTTCACCAAACGCAGCCCAGTGACCGAGCCGGACGTTCAGGCGGTTGGCCATTTCCGCCGCTGCTGCCTTGGTAAAAGTCAGGCAAAGGATCTTGTGCGCCGGTATGCCGGCCAGCAACAACCGTGAGATGCGGTCAACCAAGACACGTGTCTTGCCAGTGCCTGCGTTGGCCGAAACCCAGACCGATCCTGCTGGGTCGGCGGCGGTGACCTGCGCTCCGATGCCTTGCATCAAATTAGGGTTCGTTGCCCCTCGGTTCATGACTGCCGCCTTCCGCGCCACTCCTTGACGCGGGCCAAATGGTCGTAATCGCCAAACCGGTTAAGGAACTGCGGGCGAGGTTGTGAAAGGTAAGGTGTCGCTGGATCGGCGAATTTGTGGATAAGCTTGGTGACGCCGGCCAATGCATCTCCAACGACTTCAACCAAATCAAGCTTCAAGGATCGTTCTTCACCAGGCACCCGCCCGCCGGACAAGCGCATGTACACCAATTGCGCTGCCGGTCCGGCCTCCAACTCATCGAATGCATCCCGTTCGACCATGACGGCTTCCAGCGGCAGTTGCGGGTTCCAGCCGGCCTCAACCTGTTTGGCAGTGGGCGGCGCACCGGTCTTGTAATCGATAATGGCATAGCCAGCGTCGGCGCGATGGTCTATGCGGTCGGCCCGGGCGTTAAGCACAAAGGCCGGGCACGTATCGGCGATTTCCAGCTTGCCGGCAGTTTCCGTAGCCACGGTGTAAAAGCCCTGATCCCGCCGGCACCGTTCATTCTCGACGAACCACTTCGCGATACGTTCGAATCTGGGCCACCAAAGCGCGCGAACACCCGGTCGGGTGAGGCGGGAATCAAATATGCCTCGGCCGATCTCCAGGAGATGCCGTTCGGGGTCCCCGGGAAGATCATCAGGGAAAGCTTTTATGAACTCGTCGAGAGCTTGATGGACGATCATGCCGCGCTCGGCAGCACCGGGGTCAGCCTGTAGGGGATCAAGCGGGCGAAGCTTTAGGATATTACTAGCGTATATGGCGTAGGGATCGCGGATTAACGTTTCAATACGGGTGACGGAAAGCTGCGTCGGCCTAGCACACAATGGCGGCTTTGGCCTCGGCGGCGAAACCGGGCGGGGGCGCGCCGGTTTGTCGAGGGCCTCGGCCCAGTCAAGCCAGGGCTCGTGTGTTTGCAATACGCCTGAGAGATCCAGACGCTCCAGTTGGTTATCGATCAGCCGGAGCCATCGGCTCGGCACGGTCGGCGTACCGGCGACCCTTTCGGCGCGGGTTAAAGCCACCTGCGGCGCACCGAGGCATTGTACAAAATCATGTGCTGTCAGGCCGATGCGCCGTTCGGGCAGCGATAGGCCGAAGGCCTCCATCATCGGACGGCTCATCCACGGACTAGTGGTGACTTCGGGTGGCCAGGATCCTTCATTGAGCCCCCCCAGGATCGTCAGGTCGGCGCGTTGCAACCGTGCTTCAAGCAAGCCCCAGATGAACAGACGCGGATGGGTGCCGTAACGCGGCCGAACAAAGCGACCCGCCATCGCGGCTTCGAACAGGCCCGAATAATGACGCGGCTTTATTTCGGGAAACGCGCAGGCGGCTTGTTCAAGCTCATGCATTAGACCAGCAGCCATTTCTCCCGCTTCATGGGACCAGAGGTTTTCGGCGCCGGGGGTTTTGTTTGTAGCCGCCATGGCTTCTGCAGATACCATATGGGCGCGGACGATGTCCGCGAGCGCTGCCGAACCTTCCGTAAACGCATTCGTTAATGGTTTCAAGGCAGTTTCGAGGTGATCGAGATATTCGGGCAGTTCTCCACGCTGGGCTAGATCCAAATCCTGAAGCGCGGCCCGAAGCCCCTCCATACCGGGCGACGGCCGGGGGCCACGGAGCGCAAGTCGCTCAAGGCTCCGAGCCTGTCGGCGGCAGTCTTCCGGCCGTAATCCGACGGCGCTCAGCGGATGCTTGAGCAAGGCCAACAAAGTGACAGGCTCCATGTCGCTGGCGACGGCGGAGATGCAGAGCCTTAGGAAAGCACCCGTCGGAGTTTGCGTTAAAGGTAGGCCAGCGGAATCGTCGATCTCTATATCCCATCGACGAAGCTCGGCAGCCACGCGTCGGGCCAGGCCCCTGTCGGGCGTTACCAATGCTGTGGTCCGTCCCGCCAGCCGCAGGTTGCGACGCATCATCAAAGCAATGATCGCGGCCTCTTCCGAGGGCCCAGGGCAATCGATACGTGTCACGCCAGAAACGGCTTCCGCAGCCATTTTCTTAAAAACAGGCGGTTTCTCTGTCGTTTTAGCAGGGGCGAGCGCTGCATTAATCAAAGCTATGCGTTCCGGGGGCACGGCTTCAGAACTAGCCATCGGCCAGTCGAGGACTTCCGCCCGGTCGACGCCAAGATGGCGGATCAACTGTGCGATGCCGTATTGGGAATGCGAAGGGCCGAGATTGTCCCAGGCGTCGTCCGAAGCGTCTCGGTCGAGGCCCGGCAGAACGACCCGGCCCTCAGGCATACGGGCGATGATCACCAGGAGATCAGCGGTCGCCGGTATGGAACCGGTGGAGCCGGCGGCAATCACTGGACCAGTTGGTGGAACCTCCTGCCACTGGCGCGCACGGGCTTCCAAGAGGCGATTGCGACGATCGGCCGGGTCGAGGGCGCTCTCAGCAGCAATTAATCCCGGCCACAATTCGGTGAGAATTGTTAAGAACTCCAGGGTTACACGCCAGTGTTCGGCAAAGTTGTCGGGAACCAGTTGTTCCAATTTGGAGAAATCGAGACGTTCGGTGTGGACTTGGTCGAGCAGCCGCGCTAGTTCAACAGCCAGAAACATGGCTTGTTCCGGGGTTGCGTCATTATTCGGTCGGGCCATGATTAAGCGCGCCAGCAACAGCTGGCGGCGAAGGCCCGAAACGGCAGGTGGCACGACAAGTGCTGCATCGCAGCCAGGCCCAGCCTCTCCCCAGGCGCCAATCGGCAACTGGCCATCATCTATATCGCCAAGCGACATCATGCGCGGCAATAGCAATGGCCGGCCTTGGCTAAGACGCAAGAAGGCCTCGCGCAGCGACCGCCCTGCACGGCGGGTCGGCAGCAGGACCGTCATCGCTGCAAGCTTGCTGGGCTCGTCGCCGGCTTCGGACATCAACCCTTTCGCCAGAGAGTCGACGAAGGACCAACCGCTTGGAATGGTAAAAACGCTGGGTTTCGAAGGGGTCTGAGCCGTCATATCCGGATCAACGGTGTTTGATGCCGGGGTAGCGGACTTTCAAATAGGCCTCGGCTTCGGCCAGGCCATCCGGGGTGCCAACATGGAACCACTCACCATCATGTATCACACCATAAAGGCGCTCTTCCTCAAGCAACCGGTCATAAACAAGATTAAGCGAGAAAGGTCCATCCGGCGTGCCGGCCATAGATTCGGGTTTTAAGATCTGAATGCCGGTGAACAACCAGGGCGCGACCTCCATCTCGGGCCGCCGGGTGAGTTGCCCGAACGCGTCACAATTGAAATCACCCATACCCGTATAGCCATAGGCATCAACGGTGGAATGTAGCAACAGCAACCCGTCCATCTTGTCTTCATCCCAGATATCGGCAAGGCGTTGGAGTGCATCGGTTGGCCCGTTCAGCCAAAAGGCGTCCGAGTTGACGGCAAAAAACGGCTTTTCGCCGAGTTGCAGCAAGGCATGCTTGACACCACCGCCGGTTTCCAAAAGCACTTCTTCGTTCGAAAAAATTACCTTCGGCCGGTCGCGCCCGGCGAGGTGGCGCTCAATCTGTATAGCCAGGTGGTGGGTATTGACGACGGTCTCAGTAATGCCGGCGTCAGCAAGGCGTTCGAGGACATGGTCGATCAACGGCCGGCCGTTGATGGGGATCATGGGCTTCGGCGTCTTGTCGGTGATCGGACGCATGCGCAAACCCTTGCCCGCCGCCAAGACCATCGCGCGTTTTGGCATCGACGCCATTCTCACGCCTCTTTGTTTAACTTGGCCGCCGGCACGCTTCTTAGACCGGGTGCCAGGCACTCCGCCATCCAGGCTGCCACGGGCGCAAGCGCCGGGTGATCCAGGGCGCGCTCCAACAGTGCCCATACCCTTGGAATATGCACCAGATAATCGTCTTTTGCATCCCGCCGACTAAGTCTGGTGAAGATGCCGATTACCTTGGCATGGCGCTGCGCGGCAAGAATAGAGAAGTCACGGCGAAAGGCTTCCTCGGTCTCCTTGGCGAACCCTCGGATCCCGTCAAAATACCGCGCCATCATCGATTCGCGCAGATCGTCAGCAATATCGCGCCTGGCATCTTCTAGTAGCGACATCAGGTCGTAAGCCGGATGACCGGCTACGGCGTCCTGGAAATCCAATACCCCGCAAGCCGCAACACCGCTTCGTTGGGGCAGCCACATCAGGTTGTCCACATGGTAATCGCGTAACACCAAGGTCGGCTCTGCCTCCAGAACCGGCGACAGAGCCTCTCGCCACGCGGCAATATATGCATCTCGGCAAATGGCATCTGTTTTTTGGCCAAGTACGGCGGGCATATACCAGTCTGTAAGCAACAGCGCTTCTGTCAATAGCTTGTCCTCGTCGTAAGGCGGCAGATCGGCTGGAATGGTTTTTGACGTGGGGCGGCCATGCAGGTCGGTCAATAGATCGACGGCTAACGCGTAAAGGTTATGCTCGTTTACCGTATCGCCGCAGTCCGCAAGCACTCGGGTATAGGTATCGTCGCCCAAAACTTCTAAGAGCAGCACACCGTTCTCCGTGTCCGTCTCCTGGATCGTCGGCGCCGAATAGCCCAGGCCCGAGAGTAACTCCGCAATGGCGACGAATGGCCGAATATTTTCCTGGAGCGGCGGTGCGTCCATCAAAACAGCGCGGCGGTCGCCGTCAATTAGTCGGTCGTAATGGCGGAACGAGCCATCGCCAGCCAATGGCTTTCTTAGCGCCGGGTCCCAGCCGTGGCGATCCAGAAACGCTGCGATGATCTTAGTTCGCTCAGGCATGGATGGCACCCTCGCTGAAACCCTCGCCAAGCCTAGCCCGCCAGTAGCCTTGGCCAGTCAATCTGGCACAACGAGCCTCATTGGTCTTTCCGGGCAGAAGATTCACATCGAGTCGATTTGCCGGTAACAACGGCCCGAGCCGTTCGCCCCACTCAATCAAGGTAATCCCATCAGCAAAAGCCTCCTCGATTCCCAACTCCAGCGCTTCCTTGGCGTGGTTGATACGATAGAGGTCGAAGTGATAGATCGTCACATCGCCCGAATCGTAGGTCTGCAGCAGGGTAAAGGTCGGGCTCGGCACCTCCCCTCTCTCGTCGCAGCGCGCCCGAATGAAGGCGCGGGCGAATACCGTCTTTCCGGCACCGAGATCCCCGATCAATGTAAACACATCTCCCGGCTCCGCCATGCGCGCCAGGCGCCCAGCTAGAGCTTCAGTAAAAGCCTCGTTGGAGAGCTCAAAAATCAATTCTCTACCTTTATCCGTAAACATCATGACAAAACCTTTTACAGATCCACCCTTGGGCTCTCAAGAGGCTTCCTTGCCTTTCAATCATCCACCGGCCAAAGTGTCGCCAACATGAATCGAAAATCGGCAAACAAAATCAACATCTCCCAAGTTCGCGCCGATACGCCGGGCTGTCGATCCGTACTGCATTTCAACAATGCCGGCGCCGCGTTGATGAGTCAGTCGGTGCTCAACGCAGTGACCAATCACCTAAGGCTTGAAGCCGAGATCGGTGGTTATGAGGCGGCGACCGCAGCCAATCAGGCCTTCGACAATACCTATGCCCAGCTTGCACGTTTCCTTAATTGTTCCACCTGCGAGGTGGCGCTGATGGAGAACGCGACAGTGGCCTGGCAAGCGGCGTTCTATGGCCTGGCGAGGAGCCTCCAGCCCGGCGACCGCATCCTGACAGCCGAGGCCGAATATGCGTCCAACTACATCGCCTTTCTGCAAATGGCTGAGCAGGTCGGCTTCTTCATCGAGACGGTGCCGAGCACCGAGACCGGCGAGCTTGATGTCACGGCGCTTGAGAGCATGATAGACGAGCGGGTCAAGCTGATTGCCATCACCCACGTGCCGACTAACGGCGGGCTGGTCAATCCGGCAATCGAGATCGGCCGCATCGCGCGCGCTGCCCAGGTGCCCTATCTGCTGGATGCCTGCCAGGCAGCGGGCCAAGTGCCGCTCGATGTCGAAGCCATTGGCTGCGACATGCTTTCCGCCACCGGACGCAAATACCTGCGCGGGCCACGCGGTACAGGCTTTCTTTACGTACGCAATGACTTCCTCGAACGGCTCAAACCACCAATGCTTGATCTGCACGGCGCCCAGTGGACCGAAGGCGGCCGCTATACACTAAGAAAGGACGCGCGACGTTTCGAAAACTGGGAGTTTAATATCGCCGGCCAGATAGGACTTGGCGTCGCCGTCGAATACGCCAACGCGCTCGGCCAGGATGCTATTCATGGCCGCATCGTCAAGCTCGCGGATATGCTCCGCAAAAGCCTCAGCTCGGTTATCGGCATTACTGTGCATGACATCGGGCATGAGAAAGGCGGCATCGTCAGCTTCTCGACATCGACCATGGATCCCGAAACGCTGAAGCTGCGTCTACGCGAACAGAAAATTAACTGTTGGACGTCACGCACTTCTTCGACTCGAATCGACATGACCAAGCGCGGACTTGAGTTGATTAACCGCGCCTCCGTGCACTACTACAATACCGAAGATGAGGTCGAGCGGTTCACAGCGGCCGTCGCGGAGTTGGTGGATTGACATTGACACCAAGGTCTCTGGACTGGCAATCCCGCCAACCAATTGATCCCGGACACAGAATCCTTCTTTGCTTTCAAGCACATAAAAAACTGAGGGCCGAAGGATCGGAAGGCAATTTTTTTTGAACCCAACCGACACGGAGCAAAATCCACCTCTCCGGAGCCAGCCACGCCGGCACCTAAACAAGCGCGCAATCACCGGGAGGGGAAGATGATCCATCAAGAGCGCCCAGACGAGCCTTAAGGAGTAAGGCAGGCTTACCAAGGCAAAGTGTCTAATGGCAGTTTTGTCACCTCCGTTTCGGCCAATCAGATGGCCAGGGGTTCGGCAATCACACCGAACGGCAGGCCAATCAAGAAGCCCAGGAAA
>CAYXUT010000012.1:0-30810 GCA_964468005.1 uncultured Magnetovibrio sp.
GATCGCGCGCCTCCACGCGCCGCCAGCTTGGCGGCAAACGCCCAGGGGAAATGGAAGCTCAGATTATAGCACAAAATATTGTAGACAAATCACATATAGACCCCAAATTGTGGATAAATGTAGATTATTTGGGTTTTTCAGTCCGGTCTTTTAGATCTGATCAATGAACTGCTTAGCACTGCTACCGCCGGTCAAAGTGCCACACAAGTGTTGGCGGTATAACGGCCACACGGCGTTACATTCATTCGGCTATCAAGCGCGCACCCAACGGTCCCGCCAATCAGTGCAGCGTCGTGAATTTAGTCGCCCATATCGGGACCTGTCGACTCGTAGTCGGCAGCATCAAAATGGGTCTGATCGTTAAATCAGTCGGAGTTGCTGATTAGCACTAGGGACCGGTTGAGAATTAGAAACTCAAGCATCACGGTGGAGGCATTACTTACCAATAAGTCGGCGGAGGCCATCAGCGGCACAGCGTTAGTGGCAAACACCCTTGGCATGTTCAGTTTTTAGGGTCTATCGATAGAAGCGATCTATGCGCAAGTGCTCAACGAAATCCTTGTAAAGCCCGACACTGGCACCCTACCTGCCCATCACCTTTTCTCGACACATTTCCGCTACATTCTGATGATGAAGGATAGAAGCGTTCTTCATAATTTGTACGAGTGCTGACATGCCACTCTCTAGAACATGTGCTGGCCTCCGGTGACCCAGACCTCGGTGCCAGTGACATAACCAGAATCACCCGAACACAGGAAGAAGATGGTCTTGGCAACATCCTTGGGCGAGCCCATGTGCCCCATAGGAATGCGTGGTATCAGCATTTCGTACTCCGGTTGGATCATGTCAGTCTCGATCTCGCCGGGAGCAACGGCGTTGACGCGAACACCTAGTTCAGCGAACTCATTGGCCATTTCGCGGGTCAGGCCCGAAAGCGCCGTCTTAGAAATGGAATACGCGGAACCTGCAAAAGGGTGGATCATGTGCCCAGCAATCGAGGTGATATTGACGATCGCGCCCTTGCCACGGTGAAGTGCCGTTGCGAACCCTCTCGACAACCTAAGCGGTGCAAAGAAATTAAGTTCGAATACGTCATGCCAGGCATCTAAATCCCCATTCAAGCAACCGAGCCTTTCCTTATAAGGTGTTTTCGGTGACATCCCGGCATTGTTGATCAGACCGTGCAACGGATCATCGCCAAGCTCATCATTCACCCGTTCAACGAAATTGGCGATACTGGCGGGGTTTCCCAAATCTGTAGGCACATGTACGGTCCAATTGTAGTCACGGCCGCATTCTGGTGGCGGGTTTTCGCGCGAACAGGTAATGATCCGCCAACCGCGCTCCAAGAACAGCCGTGCCGTCCAATGGCCGATACCCCTACTGGCGCCAGTAATGATGACTGTTTGTCGTTCTTTCGTCATGTCATGGACGTTATGTCAATCGGCCCGGCGTTTCCAGGGTTTCTGGTCAACAGCCGTGAACGGCAGGAAAAGCTATGGTCGACAGAGTGGAGCGTGTAGAGTTACGCCATGTGTTCGCGTTTTGAAGTCAATGCCAGTTCCCGCGATCTGACGCGACGATACGGTTTTAATGATATTCCTACCGATTTCACCACCGGTGAGGTGCGACCCACCGATCCGGCGCTGATGATTGCGGCGGGCGGCCCGCGAGTGATGCGTTGGGGGTTGAGCGTCGATTGGAACAATAAGCCACTAATCAATGCCCGAGCAGAAACACTAGCGGAGAAATCGACTTTTCGGCCCCTCCTTAAAAACCGTTGCCTTGTGCTCGCCACGGCCTATTTTGAATGGCGCCGCGATGGCGGGCAACGCTTCAAGAACCGTATCGCACCAAATGACGGAGCTACCACGGCCTTCGCAGGCCTGCACGATGAGGAGCGTTTCGTAATTATTACCTGCGCGCCAGCTAGCGATATTGCACATATCCACAACCGTATGCCTGTTGTGCTCGGAGTTGGTGAAGCACTCCAGTGGATTGATGCGTCGCTGGGATTTGAAAATGTGGGTTCATTACTCGTGCCTAGCGCGAACGGCGCCTTCGTTGCAACAGAAGCAATGACCACAAGCTCTACTCAATCCAACCAGTTAGGGAGCTGAAACTGCTTAGTCGGCCGCGTCGTATTATGAAAACCTACAAACTCAGCGTTCGCTGATTTCGTGTGTTCCATTTCAATTTTTTAAACATGCACGAAAGATTCGATTGGCGAACTCATCGACAGTTTTGGGCTTCTCGGTTTGTTGCTCTCAGCCCTCGACATAGGTGAGATCAAAGGTCGTCCGCTTGACCCGGTCGCCTTCCAGTCAGGTGGGCCGGAATCGACCATTCCGTGGTATAGAACGGCTTGGAGAATAGTCGATCAGATTTATTTCAGTGCGCCAGTAAAACCGGAATTTCAGCACTCTCCAGAATATGGCGTGTTACCCCGCCGAGGATTAGCTGGCGGATGCGAGAGTGCGTATAGGCACCCATCACTAAAAGGTCTGCATTCACACCCTTGACTTCATCCAATAACCTCGGCCCGACCGAGGCCAATGGGCCAGCAATGGTGTACGTTTCACACAATATGCCATGCCAGCCCAGATAGGTTGCCAGTTCCGGCACACCCTCGCCCGACGTACGTTCGTTTTCAATCACAAACACGGTCACCGACTTGGATCTCTGCAGGACCGTCATGGCGGCCTTGACGGCACGAGCCGACTGCACGCTACCGTTCCATGAGATTGCGGCATGACCCCCGACTTCACGCTCGAAGGATGGTGGGATCAAGAGTACTGGCCGACCGGTCTCAAACAGAGCAGCATTCAAGGCGAGATTAATCGAAACATCGGAGGACATAGTGGGTCGCGGTGCAACGATGACGTCTGCAAGCCGACCGAACATGGCCACCGCATCGTCTTCGCGCCCCGTATCTTCGATCAAATTGACGGAGAATCCTTGGCCACTCGGCTGGTCAGAAATCGCGGCGTTAAATTCGGAAGCAGTGTCTTTAAAGAGACTACGCGCCTTGTCGACACGCTCGGTACTTTCGCGCTCGGCGACATCCATCATGTCTTCGATCATCGCTACCGACATGCCCTCGCCCAACAACGGCACCATATCTTTCGGGTCGGCCCGAACATGCAGAACATCGACATGGCAATCTAACGACTGGCCGATTGCAAAACTCGTTTTCAACACAGTATGGCAAGAATCTGTGCCATCCATGAAAACCAGAACCGTACTGATAGACATGTAGACCCCGCGTCGTCCCAGTTTAGCACTGCTACCCTAATACTACAGTTTTACAAACATATTTGCACCCATAATTAATAAATTTTTAGAACCTACGTCAGATTTATCCAGCACCTAGACCGTCGCGTCTGAGGCGTGAAACTGGCGCTCACGGACCGCCCCGGAATCACGGCGTAATTCCCTGGCATTCACCAACCGGTCGAAAAGGCCGAATTGATCGAAACGGGGCATGGCCACCAACTACTCGACCACTTCGCTACAACCGGGATCCAGGAGAACCTCACACTCAACTTCACAACGGATTGAAATAACGCCGATATAGATGACCGGTGCCGTTCGTCGGTTGATGGCAAATTCGCGCATTTCCAAGGTTTAGAAATCTAGGTGGGGTACTTTACATCACGCATCATCTTGTACGCGTGCTCGTCGGCTAGAAACAATCAAGAGACGTGCGTTTTGGGAATTGCAGGCACACCAAGCCACCAGTAGCTGGCACTGAACAGAAATTCGATGACATGCGCTTGCGTCATTCAATTCGACAGATTGTTATCTTCCACAATATCATCAGGATCTTGGTGGACGATCACCTCGGCGTTGGGAAAGGCCTGGCCAACCAGCAATTCCACATCGTTGGCAATTTCATGAGCTTGGCGCAAGGAAAGATCGCCGTCCATCTCCACGTGCATCTGGATGAAAATATTGGTGCCGGAGGAACGGGTGCGCAGATCATGCATGCCCGTGACGCCATCTTGCGCCATGGCAACCTCTTTGATGCGGGCACGCTCCTCATCCGGCAATTCGTGATCCATCAGCATGTCGAGCGAGCCCCGTCCGATCTGCCATGCGCTGAAAATGATATAGGCCGCAATACCAATGGCAAATAGCGGATCCGCATGCGCGAAGCCCATGTCGCTGGCCAAGAAGAGAGAAAGTACGACACTGGCATTGATCAACACATCGGTCTGATAATGCAGTGAATCGGCACTGATCGCTACAGAGCCTGATCGACGAACCACGTATCTCTGAAACCCAACCAACCCAACCGTAAGCACGATGGAAAATACCATTACCGCATAGCCCACAGGGGCATGACTGATAAAGTGTGGGAAAAGCAAGCGCTCACCCGCTTCAAGCAGCAAGAAAACCGCTGATCCCACAATGAATGCCGCCTGCGCTAATCCGGCTAAAGGCTCCGCCTTCCCGTGGCCGAAGCGATGCTCTTCGTCGGCCGGTCGCAAGGCATGACGAACGGCAAACAGGTTGACCATCGACGCCCCGGCATCGAGCAACGAATCAATCAACGTTGATAGCAAACTTACCGAATCTGTCACCGCCCAGGCGTAAAATTTAGTAATGATCAAGGTTCCGGCAACACCAACCGAGGCATAGGTGGCGAGCCGCATAAGGCGTGCCGACTCATGCGATATGCCTCTCAGTGTCCCCTGGCTCTCAGTACCCGGTGCGTAGATCATGGATACAATTTCTCCGTTGTCCACCCATCGTCGGTCCGCTTGTATAGCGTGCGGTCATGTAAGCGAAAGGCCCCCTCCTGCCAGAACTCAATAGCGAAGGGTATCAACCGAAACCCGGACCAGAAATCCGGCCTCGGAATGGTGTCAATTTTGAACTTGGCGGTATACTTGGCGACCCGTCTTTCCAACTCGAACCGGCCTTCCAGCGGTTGCGACTGCTTCGATGCCCAGGCGCCAATCTGGCTGAGACGCGAGCGGGAATGATAATAGGCATCAGATTCACGGGCTGATACCGGCTCAATCCTTCCCTCGACACACACTTGGCGGGTCAGGCTTTTCCAGTAGAACACCAGCGCGGCATGGGGGTTGCTAGTCAACTCCTGGCCCTTGCGGCTAGTCAGATTGGTATAAAACACAAAGCCACGACTATCGACATCCTTCATCAACACCATTCGTGCCGACGGATGCCCCTCTTTGTCAGAGGTGGCCAGCATCATGGCATTGGGATTATCGAGTTCAGCTTCTTGGGCCTCAGCTAACCATTGTTTGAACTGCGCGATTGGATCTAGGGTTGTGAGGGACATCATTGCTTCCAGGGAATTTTTGTTAACACCAACTCTACCTAAATCAACTGTGGGCGGAAACTACACTCACCGCTGGGTGGTGATACGTTGTACATAATAGATACGTTGTGCATAATATAAGTGTCCTGTGGTAGTGCGAAAAGAACAAGTAATAGGAATTAATGATGATCAACTATGCCATGCTAAAAGTAATCGGATTGCGTCTGAGCGCACTTGCTCTAACCGTAATCATTGCAGCCGGCTGTGCCACGGACATGGAGAACAATCCCAAGGAGACACTTGGAAAAATCTTCGGCGCAGGACTTGGCGCCCTTACCGGCAGCCAGGTCGGTAGTGGTAAAGGTCAGTTGGCGGCGGTTGCCATCGGTGCGCTCGCTGGTGCTTGGATGGGCGGTGAGTTAGGCAAGTCCCTCGATAAGGCGGACAAGGCTTATATGCAACGCACAACGCAAGACAGCTTGGAATACGCAAAAGCTGGCGCCACGTCCACTTGGCGAAATCCCGATTCGGGTAATTCTGGTACGATTACGCCAACCCAGACCTACCGAAAGGCCAGCGGTGAAAATTGCCGAACCTTTGAGCAGGCAATTTACGTCGACGGCAAAGAAGAAACCGCGACCGGGCGTGCCTGCCGGCAATCCGACGGCACCTGGAAAATAATCGGTTAAAAACTCAGTCGGTTAGAGCCTCAAACCCAACAGGTTTCAAGTTCGCCGCCACCTACTTAAGCATATCCCGACTAATCACGACGGTTGAGCAACAGGCAACGAATTTCAATGAAAGGCCTGTAGTCATCATCTGCCTGATCTCCTCGACGTATGTCCGACACTTGGAGAAGATTATCGAAAAACTCATCGCGTTGAAGTGTTCGTCATTTAACAACCAGTCCCCGCACCCTACATTCCTTCCATGCTAAAACTCTCCGTCCTTGACCAGTCCGTCGCCACCGTCGGCGTCTCTCATGACACCTCGATCAGAGACACAATTGAATTGGCGAGATTTTGTGAAACCCTCGGCTATCACAGGTTCTGGGTATCCGAACATCACAATCACCCGACTATCGTTGGCTCGGCACCGGAGGTTATCATGGCCGCGATCGCCCAGGCGACCGAAACGATCCGGATCGGATCGGCCGGGATCATGCTACCGCATTATTCTCCCTACAAAGTGGCCGAACAGTTCCGCATACTGGACGCTATCGCGCCAGGCCGTATCGATTTAGGCTTGGGCCGCGCACCGGGAAGCGACGGCAAGACCGCCATGGCACTCAACTCTAACGGCCATCAGGCCGCGGAACACTTTCCCAACAATGTGCGCGACCTGATCGCTTGGGTCACAAACGAGCCACTCGTCAGTGGACACCCTTACGCTAGCCTCAAGGCCAATCCCATTGCCAAGACCAAGCCGGAAGTATGGATACTCGGCACATCCGACTATGGCGCACTGGTAGCTGCACGTTTAGGGCTTCCCTACTGTTTCGCTCATTTCATCACCGATGGTGCTGGCACTCGCCGCGCGCTCGCTCTTTACCGTGAGAATTTTCAGCCGAGTGCGAACTGCCCAAAGCCACTCCCTAGCATCTGTGTATGGGCACTTGCCGCTGAGACCGACGAAGAGGCAAGGCATCTATTCATGCCGCGCGCCTACTGGAAGTTAATGCGCAATCGGGGTGGACTGGCGCCGCTAATTGCGCCGGAAGAAGCTGCGAAGTATCCCTTCTCCGTTAGTGACAAGGCATTCATTGATAATCTCAGCGACCAGGCCCTGATCGGATCGGCGACGCGAGTGGCGGATCGACTGCGGCAGCTAGCTCAAACCAAGATGGTTGATGAGATCGTCGTGCTGACCTGGACGCATGGACAGGCTGACCGCCGCCGGTCGTATAAGTTGCTAGCCCGAGAACTCATTCAGTGACATTTTCCGAACCAAGAAAGCCGGCGAGCCCACTTCGTGCCTACCTGTTGCTGACCGGAACCGCGGTATGCTGGGCCGCCAATGCGGTTTTTAGCCGTATGGCGGTGGGCGAAGTTTCACCTATGATGCTGGTGACGCTGCGCTGGTCTGGCGTCATCATTCTAATATCGGTATTTGCCAATAAATACATTCGCCAAGACTGGCCGGTCTTAAAAAACCATTTGCCGTTCATGTTCGCCATGGGCAGTCTAGGATTCGCTCTGTTCAACGGCTTGTTCTACATCTCTGGTCATTTCACCAAGGCTGTCAACATCGGTATCCTACAAGGCTCGATCCCTGTTTTCGTCCTGATCGGCACCTACTTGGCCTACCGAGCTCCCACTACCGCACTGCAGGGTTTTGGTGTCTTTGTAACGCTGCTTGGCGTCGTTATTGTTACGCTTGGTGGACATGGCACTGATCTCTCATCTCTGGCGGTCAATTTTGGCGACATGCTGATGCTCGCCGCCTGCATTCTTTATGCTGGCTATACAGTGGCGCTTAGGAACCGGCCACCGTCGTCTGCGCTCGGCCTGTTCACGGTGATTGCAATCGCCGCGTTTTTGACCTCTTTACCCATGTTGGCGGTCGAGTATGCGCTCGGCTACACGCTTTGGCCGACACCGAAAGGTTGGATGGTCGCCGCATTGGCCACCGTGTTTCCCTCATTTCTGGCACAGCTCTGGTTCATACATGGCGTCGAAAAGATCGGGCCTGGCCGCGCTGGCATATTCGTCAACCTGGTACCGGTATTTACCGCCATATTAGGTGTCGGGATCTTGAGCGAACCGTTCGGTATATTCCATGCCTCAGCGCTGGCGCTGGTACTCAGCGGCATCTGGCTTTCGGAAAAAGCCAAACCGCAATGAATAACGAATCCCCAAGCGATTTGATCGATAGCGCATATGCATGGCGGCGCTTGTCCGTCTTGTTGGTGCTAAGCTCAATTGGCGGTGTTGGCCTTTGGTCCGTGGTTGTCGTGCTTCCCGCGATTGAAGCGGAGTTCGCCATCGACCGAGGACGCGCTTCTATCCCATATCTCGCAACCATGATCGGCTTTGGTACCGGCGGCATGTTGATGGGTAAATTAGCGGACAGATACGGTATTATGGTGCCAGTCATCCTCGGCGGCATGATGCTTGGTATCGGTTACGTTGCGGCGGCCTGGACAACTTCCTTTTGGCAATTCGTCCTAGCTCAGAGCTTGCTGGTCGGGTTCATCGGCAGTTCCGCAACATTTGCTCCGATGATGGCCGAAGCCTCACTGTGGTTCGCCAAGCGCCGTGGCATTGCGGTTGCCGTAGTTGCCAGCGGGAACTATCTGTCCGGCGCAATCTGGCCACCGTTGCTTCAATATGGCATCGATGAGATAGGCTGGCGCCAGTCGTATGAGGCCATTGGGGTAATTTGCCTTATCACCATTGTTCCGCTTGCCCTGCTACTGCGCCGCCGGCCGCCAGCTGAGCCGAAAAGCACACGCGATGTTGCTGGGCCCTTGCCCAAGTCACACCAACCAGCAGGACCGCCGGGCACGCAAACACTTCTTGTCATTGCTGGAATTGCCTGTTGCGTCGCCATGTCCATGCCCCAAGTTCATATTGTCGCCTATTGCGGGGATCTCGGCTTTGGCGCGCAGCGCGGCGCCGAAATGCTGTCGATTATGCTCACCTTCGGCATCGTCAGCCGATTAGGTTCGGGACTCATCGCTGACCGGATCGGCGGCCTAGGAACGTTGATCCTAGGCTCTTCGCTACAAGGCGTTGCGTTGCTCTTGTACATTCCTTTCGACGGCCTGATATCGCTGTACATTGTTTCCGCTTTCTTCGGCCTGGTTCAAGGCGGCATTGTGCCCAGTTATGCGTTGATCGTCAGGGATTATTTCCCAACTAAGGAAGCAGCGACGCGGATCAGCCTTGTGCTGAACGCAACCATCACTGGAATGGCGGTTGGTGGATGGATGTCCGGTGAAATCTACGACCTGACCGGCTCTTATCAAGCCGCATTCCTGAACGGCACCGTCTGGAACCTGACAAATCTATCGATCGCCTTATGGCTACTGTACAAATACCGGCGCTGGCGCGCCGCCTTAAGTTAAGCCAGTCTGCACCGATGAGGCTTTTCACTACCATCGCCGGACGCCATACATTATCTTTACATTCGGATAGTGGTCCGAACCGGTCTAAAGAATTGACAATCGAGAGAGAATATTCATGTCCAATGCCGCACCCTTGATGGAAGGAAAACGGGGTTTGATCATGGGGGTTGCCAATGATCGCTCCATCGCCTGGGGTATCGCCAAAGCGGCGCACCAACACGGCGCCGAGCTAGCCTTTACTTACCAGGGCGATGCCCTAAAAAAGCGCGTTATGCCACTGGCCGAGTCCGTCGGTTCTGATGCTGTCCTGCCCTGCGACGTCATTGATACGAATTCCATGGACGTGGTTTTTGCCGACATTGAACAACGCTGGGGCAAACTGGACTTCCTAGTCCATGCCATTGCCTATTCCGATAAGGAAGAACTGAAGGGCGGCTATATCGACACCTCACTCGAGAATTTTTCTCAGACCATGAATATCTCATGCTATTCGTTCACGTCCATTTGCCAGCGCGCGCGCAAGTTGATGACCGACGGTGGTAGCCTTTTGACGCTGACCTATTTTGGCGCCGAGCGGGTGATGCCACACTACAACGTAATGGGTGTTGCCAAGGCGGCCTTGGAAACCAGCGTGCGTTACCTGGCCGAAGATCTTGGCAAAGAGAACATTCGCGTTAATTCCATGTCAGCCGGGCCGATGAAGACCCTGGCCGCATCGGGGATTGGCGATTTTCGATATATTTTGAAGTGGAATGAGTACAACTCGCCACTCAGGCGCAACGTCGATATGGACGATATTGGCGGGGCCGGGCTCTACCTACTCTCGGATCTATCCAGCGGCGTCACCGGCGAGACCCATCACGTCGACTGCGGCTACAACATCGTTGGCATGAAAGCGGTGGACGCGCCCGATATCTCGGTTGTCTGAGGCGACGGCTAATGTCGTACAATAGTTTTGGCCACTTATTCCGAGTTACTACCTTCGGTGAAAGCCACGGACCGGCCATCGGCTGTGTCATCGACGGTTGCCCGCCAGAGATGAATTTGAGCGAAGCCGAAATCCAGCCCTACCTGGATCAGCGCCGGCCCGGCCAGTCGAGCTACACCACGCAGCGCATGGAGCCGGATACGGTAAAAATTCTTTCGGGCGTATTCGAAGGCCAAACTACTGGCACACCGATCAGCTTAATGATAGAGAACACCGACCAACGCTCCAAGGACTACTCCGAGATCAAAGAAAAGTTCCGGCCTGGCCATGCCGATTTCACGTATATGAAAAAGTACGGTATCCGCGATTACCGAGGCGGCGGGCGCTCATCGGCTCGAGAAACAGCCATGCGGGTCGCCGCCGGCGCGGTAGCGCGGAAAGTGTTGGGGGACAGCATTACCGTTCGCGGAGGCTTGACCCGAATGGGTAGCAAACAGATAAACTACGTTAATTGGGACTGGGACGAGGTGCATCGCAACGCTTTCTTCTGCCCCGACGCAGAAGCCGCCGAGCAGTTCAAAATTTATCTTGGTGAAATTCGCAAGGCCGGTTCATCGGTCGGTGGCGAGATCGAGGTTCATGCTTCCGGGGTGCCGGCCGGCTGGGGAGCGCCGATCTATGGAAAGCTTGACGCCGATCTAGCCGGCGCGATGATATCTATCAATGCCGCCAAGGGTGTCGAGATCGGCGCCGGTATGACCGCCGCTTGCCTGACCGGTGAAACCAATGCCGACGAAATGCGCATGAAAGACGGAAATCCCGTTTTCATGTCCAACAACGCGGGTGGTATATTGGGCGGCATCTCGACTGGCCAGGACATCGTCGTACGTTTCGCCGTCAAACCGACCAGTTCCATCTTGACGCCGCGTCAAACCGTAGACGTCAATGGTAATGAGACAGATATCGTCACCAAGGGCCGTCACGATCCCTGCGTCGGCATCCGTGCCGTGCCCGTTGGCGAGGCAATGATGGCCTGCGTACTAGCCGACCATAAGCTACGCCACAGAGCACAGTGCGGCTAATAGACTATGGGGGAAAGACATGGGGATGTCTCACTAATACCGGCTGGGATGTGATATCGGTGGCACGTTCACCGATTTCGTCCTACTTGATCACCAGAGCGGCACCTTCGAAGTCCGAAAAGTTCTGACCACCCCTGTTGATCCGTCCCGCGCGGTGGAAACCGGCGTTGCAGACCTAGACATCCCCTTTCCCGACTTCTTGAGTAAGACCGAACATCTGATCCATGGCACGACGTTGGTCATCAATACCATCATTGAGCGCAAGGGTGCGAAAACAGCGCTGATCACCACCGAGGGGTTTCGTGATATCTTGGAGATGCGCCGCGAAATCCGTTATGACAGCTACGGCGTCATTCTTTCTAATGATGGCAAAGAAATTGATACGGAGGCAACCGAGGCCCTTCGGGAAAAAAGTGTTTGAACCAATGCTGTCGTGTTGTAATCCAGACTTGGTGAAGTTCACCAAGAATGTTGCGGGCGCCATAGATGGGCAACGACCTACAAGGTTTTCTAAAGTTTATATTTCGTGCCTACCACGATCTACTGCCGATTATTTCTGGCATCGCATTTTTTCAGATCGCCGACAGCCGACCCCGAAGTTTGACGATATTCTGGCAGGATTTGTAATCCTCGTCATCGAGTTGGTGTATTTGCCCGAGGTTCGCTGATGGGTTTTTTCCCATGGCAAGGTATTGCATACCGCAGCCGTACAGGTTCAGGCCATTGCCTTCACAACCATGGCCATGGAACCCGTGGTGAATGGCCCGAAATTCTGACGGATGATCGGACAAGATATTCTTCCAAGCCAGGAATCGGCAATTTTAGAGCCAATTAATCTACATTATTATTTGTAATTTACAACTATTTGACATAATACTTTAGTACTTTATACTAAATTTTATTTACATTGATCTTATTAAGCACGGGTTAGGCCATGGAAACCGTAACAAACGAAACGGGCAAACGAATTAGCCAAATTCAATCGCTACGCGGCTTGCCGGCCCCAACGGTACCACCGGAAACTCTGCGGGCATGGCTTGATGATGAAGCCGCGCTACAAATCGACGTGCGCGAACCACATGAGTTCGAGAAAGAACGCATCGCCGGCGCATTCCTGGTTTCGATGTCGCATTTCGATGTCGCCACCTTCCCGCGTGTGCCGGTTCTCAAGACCGTGCTGGTCAGCGAACATGGTGCCCGCTCGCTGGCTATGGTTGAACGCCTGCTGGACGCAGGATTCACCGGGATATATGCATTGGCCGGTGGTCTAGCCGCATGGCGCGCCGCTGGGTTCGAACTGGACGAATAATCATGTCTACATCGGCTGTTCTCACCACAGCGTCGGCAAATGCCCCGAGCACCATCCTTGAAGTTGAGCCCGGCCAGGTTCTGGCCTGGCTTGATAGCAACGAAATTGTACTCGTCGACGTTCGCGAGACAATTGAATACGAGACCGACCACATCCCAGGTGCACTACTCTGCCCATTGTCGACCTTTGAAGCCGATCTATTCCCCCGTTTTCCTGGGAAAGGTGTAGTTATTCACTGCGCTGTTGGCAAACGCTCAGCAGCAGCCTGTAAGCAATTGCGACAGGCCGGCTACGCGGGCAAGGTGTTCAACATGGCCGGCGGCATTGATGCCTGGAAGGCATTCGGCGGCCCGACCGAGGTACAGCCCGAAGAGCGCAAGGAAATACCCTTCGTTGAAGGCTCCAGACCCAAGCACGAACCGCATGCACTTGATGCCGGCGTCCATCCGGGTCTAATCCTGCAATCCGAGTTCATGGCGCCTTTCGGGCTAACCTCCAAAGCCCTAGCCGCAGAGATCGGTGTGGCAGCGGGCCGCATATCTGCTGTTGTCCGTGGAGATCGAAGCATCACGCCGGAGACCGCACTGCGCCTAGCCCGCCATCTCTGCACTACGGAGGAGTTTTGGATGCGCCTGCAAGCCGCACACGATCTAGAGAATGCCCGCCGCGAACATGGAAAGCGGATCAATACAGAGGTTACCCCCCGACGTACCGGCACCGTCGTTCAGGTTGCCGCCGCCAAGGGCCGCGATTAAGATTTGAATTTCCTCTGTATTTTCCAAGCCGCCATTCCAACATCTTCGCTCATTGCTTTCAGAGAGAAGTTCACCACGCCGTACATCATCAATTACCATCCGTTTGAAATAAAGATCTGGATCGAATAAGGTTCCGCCATCCTGATCGACGTACGCGACGAGCAGTAACTCACCCAAGCAAGAAACGCGCGTCAAAACCCCGGTGAAATTATTGATATCTAAATCCTTACCGTGATTTATATCATGCCCGACCGGGACCGGTGAAAGCCACGATGATCAGTCCCGATCATTCATCGTGTTCCAGCCTGCCCGCCCTTTCTTCATGTTACTTCGGCGTTTCTTGGCCTCCAGCCGGCGCTTCACCGAAGCCTTGGTTGGCTTGGTTGCCCGGCGACGTTTCGGGGGTTGGGCAGCTTTTCCGATCAACTCGGCAAGACGGACCATCGCGTCACGGCGGTTTTGTTCCTGGGTGCGAAAGCGGGTCGCGGAAATAACTACAATGCCATCCACCGTCATCCTCCGCCCGGCCAAGGCGCGCAGCCGGACAAACGCCGCATGCGACAACGCCGGGCTCTGGCGCGCATTGAAACGCAACTGTACACCTGTCTCGGTCTTGTTGACCTTCTGCCCGCCGGGACCGGGCGAACGGATAAACCGTTCTTCAATCTCGCACTCTTCTATAGAAATGGCTGTGGTGATCGGGATCATACGCTAATTAATATCGTTAACCTTGCCGACATTGCCTGAAACCGCGAGCACGCATAATTATTCAACAACGGCATCATTCTTTAACGTGATCAATCATAAGATTGATCATCGGCTATTTTTTTAAAAGGTTTTTCGCCACGCCTGAGGTAAAAATTTTAGGCTTTATATTAAACATGTCGTTGGACCCACCCATCAACTCAAATATACGGTGGTCCATCATGACGCCGACAACACCATTCATCTCAAAACATTTTCGTTCTGGCCCCTGGTCGGGTGAAGTGAGCACCGATATTTCCAGGAATCACCATCCAAAATTGCCTAATTTCCACGAAGACATGTTGATCGTCATCCCATCCTTCGACTGTGACCTTCTATCTCGCTCAGGATGAGGCGGCTAGAAATAACGCTCCACTGAAACGTTTCCCCCAGAAAATTATCGAAGGATGCCTTGATAGAAAAAATAAGACGGATAAAAATTGGCGTCATTTGCTAGATTTTTATATCGTTTAAAACAAAGCTCGATGTTTCCCAGGAAAACGCTACTGAAACGATTTTTCGGAACCCGGGTCAGGCTTTTAAATACCTCGCGGCAATCAAGAACTCCATATTGCCCTCCGCGCCCTTGATCGGGCTCTCAGTGGTGCCAATGACGCGCCAACCCGTGAGGCCATCCAGCCAAGTCTTGATGCGCCGACATACCTCTTGGTGCAGGGCCGGATCCTTGACGATGCCGCCCTTCCCCACCCGCTCACGGCCAACCTCGAACTGAGGTTTGATTAGGGCCACCAGATGCGTGCCATCGACAGCCAATGCCAATGATGCGGGCAACAATGTCTCAAGCCCAATGAAACTGGCGTCGCAAACAATGAAATCTATGGGCTCGACGATATCTTTTCGGGTCAGGTGGCGAGCGTTGGTTTTATCCATAACCACGACGCGTTCATCGGATTGCAGTTTCCAGGCCAATTGCCCGCGACCGACATCGATAGCGTAGACCTTGGCTGCGTCACTCTGGAGTAAGACATCGGTAAAGCCGCCGGTGGAGGCGCCGATGTCGAGGCAGATGGAGCCCTTAGGATCGAGTTCGAAATGCTCTAACGCACGCGCCAGTTTGAGGCCGCCACGACTGGCCCAAGGATGGCCCTGGCCACGCACATTGAGCGAGGTATTGGGTTTGATCTGCTGGCCCGGCTTTTCTACCCGTCGCTCACCTGCAAACACCAGCCCTGCCATGATCAAGGCCCCCGCCTTGCCGCGGCTCTCGGCGAGACCACGTTCGACCAGCAATTGATCAGCTCTGGATTTCCCTGCGTTCAAGCGGGCCGGGTTTCGATCAGCGGTTCGGCCTCACCGCCACGCCCCAGCGCCGACAAAGCGGCAGCCACGATGTGCGGAGACGTTAGACCGGCCATGTCGTTTTGGGTGTTGGGCTTATCTTGCTCAAGGAACCTATCGGGCATGGTCAGCGTGCGCATCTTCAGGCCCTTATCAAAAGCGCCCGAATTGGCTAAGAATTGCATGACATGCGCACCGAAACCACCTGCTGCCCCCTCTTCAATGGTCAGTAGCACTTCGTGCTCGCGCGCCAAATGGGCCACCAGCTCTTCATCAAAAGGCTTGGCGAAGCGCGCATCGCAAACCGTTGTCGAGAGCCCCATGGCGGCAAGTTCCTCCGCCGCCTGGTTGGCGGCCTGGACGCGCGCACCCAATCCGACGATAGCAACCGAAGTGCCTTCGCGCAAAAGACGGGCCTTGCCGATCTCCAACTGTGTACCACGTGACGGTAGTTCGACACCGACGCCCTCGCCTCTTGGATAGCGGATGGCGCTGGGCCCGTGATCGATGACGGTGGCGGTCGCGATCATGTGCATCAGTTCCACCTCGTCGCTAGGTGCCATGATGACAAAACCCGGAACCGTACAGAGATACGGCAGATCGAAAGCGCCGCAATGCGTGTTGCCGTCGGCACCTACATAGCCAGCACGGTCGATAGCGAAGCGCACTGGCAGGTGCTGGATGGCCACATCGTGCACCACCTGGTCGTAAGCACGCTGCAGGAAAGTCGAATAGATAGCGCAAAATGGCTTGTAGCCCTCGGTGGCGAGCCCGGCGGCAAAAGTCACGGCGTGCTGTTCAGCAATGCCGACGTCAAAACTGCGCTCGGGAAAGGCTTCTGAAAACTTATCGATGCCGGTACCTCCCGGCATGGCGGCCGAGATAGCGACAATCTTATCGTCGGTTTCGGCTTCCGCGATCAAGCCCTTGGCAAAGACGGAAGTGTAACTCGGCGCGTTGGCTTTCGGTTTGTGCTGCTTTCCTGTGATAACATCGAACTTTGAAACCCCGTGATATTTGTCAGCCGATTGTTCAGCAGGCTTGTACCCATGGCCTTTCTCAGTAACCACATGAAGCAAGACCGGTCCTTTCTCTTTATCATCTCGGAGATTACGAAGGACAGGCAAAAGGTGATCTAAATTGTGCCCATCTACGGGGCCAACATAATAAAAGCCAAGCTCCTCAAATAGAGTGCCACCTGTGACCATACCACGAGCATATTCGTCAACCTTGATTGCTGCTTCTTCAATTTGCCGCGGAAACTTCGAAGCTAAATCCTTAGCAAAATGACGCATAGAACGGAATGGCTTTGACGAGATCAAACGTGAGAGATAAGCGCTCAAAGCGCCAACCGGCGGAGCTATTGACATGTCGTTATCATTTAGAATAACGATCAGCTTAGAATCCATAGACCCCGCGTTGTTCATTGCCTCATAAGCCATTCCAGCAGTCATAGCACCGTCGCCAATGACACAGATAACATGGTTATTGCTTTCGTTTAAATCACGGGCAACCGCCATACCAAGTCCAGCTGAAATTGACGTTGAAGCATGAGCGGCGCCGAAAGGATCGTACTCACTTTCAGTACGCTTCGTGAATCCAGAAAGTCCCCCCCCTTGACGAAGCGTGTTCATCTGGTCACGCCGACCAGTCAAAATTTTATGCGGATAACACTGGTGCCCAACATCCCAAATTAGCCGGTCGTCAGGTGTCTCAAACACATGATGAAGCGCGATCGTTAGTTCCACAACCCCTAGGCTAGCACCTAGGTGACCTCCGGTAATAGAGACCGAGCGAACTGTGTCACTGCGCAGTTCATCTGCCAATTGCTTCAACTGGTCAGCGGATAACTCCCTAATATCAGAGGGATAATTAATAATATCCAACAATGGGGTTTCGGTATCAACGGCCACTTTTAGTCCTTTCCAGCAAGATCAATTTGTAAGAATTTAACAATTATGCGCGGCGATTGACAATAAAATGAGCAAGGCTGCGTAAAAGTTCGGCCGCATCGCCGAAGGGATCAAGATGTTCTTGAGCCTGGTGGCTCAAGAGATCTGCTTGTTCGCGGGCCCGCTCGACACCCAGCAGCGAGACAAACGTCGCCTTGCCGGCTGCCTTGTCCTTACCGGTCTTTTTGCCGATGGCTTCCTCATCGCCTTCGACATCAAGAAGATCATCGGCAATTTGAAAGGCCAGGCCGATATCATGGGCATAGGCATGGAGGTGATTAAACGCGTGCTCGGAGGCCTTGCCAAGGATAGCTCCGGCCTCACACGACACAGCGATCAGCTCGCCAGTCTTCATACGCTGCAGGCGAGTGATTTCAGGCATCTTTAACTCGTGAGCCTCGGCCTCAAGATCGAGCATCTGCCCACCGACCATGCCGGCATGTCCCGACGCCCTGGCCAGTGCCAATACGAGATCGGCGCGCACACGAGCATCTTGATGGGTCTTGTCATCGACCAGCACCTCAAATGCTTTGGTCAGTAGAGCATCGCCGGCAAGAATCGCGGTCGCCTCGTCAAACTCGACATGGCAGGTTGGCCGGCCGCGCCTGAGATCATCGTCATCCATGGCTGGAAGATCGTCGTGGATCAAAGAGTAGCAATGCACCATCTCTACCGCCGCCGCCGCGCGCAATGCCGAACGCCGATCAACGGAGAATAGTTCTGCCGAACTTACGACCAGGAATGGCCGGATGCGCTTCCCGCCGCCAAGGGTCGAGTAGCGCATGGCGTCCATGACCTTATGCTCCGGCCCATCACTCGGCTCAAGCAGGCCATCTAGCACTTCCTCAAGCGCTTCCGCATTGTCAGCCATTGCTTGTATAAGGTCGCAAGACAATTGAGCAACCTCCTAGCTCGTTCGAGAAAACTAAGCGTCGCCCAACGGCTCGGATGCGACAGTACCGTCTGTCTTGAGCACGATTTTATCGATCTTCGCCTGCGCATCCTTTAGCCGCGCCTCGCAATGACGTCGGAGATGAACGCCGCGCGCGTAAGACTCGATGGCACTGTCGAGGTCTCCGGTGCCACCCTCGAGTTCGCGCACGACTTCCTCCAGTTGCTCAAGCGAGTCCTCAAAATTCAACTTCCGGATATCTGCGGGTATCTTGTCGCTCGCCATTTCCATCCCCTTGGCCTAAGGGGACGCAAGTTTAGTCATCGGCTCCCGCAAGGGCAAGACTGCCAACAATTACCTAAAACTCCTGCCAGATAGGAGTTGCCGTGTATATTCAGGATAATTTCCTTTACCTAGCGTTCATCATCTTGAGTTACTCCACGACGTTGAACAAACTAAGAGAAAGCAGGTTATTGAAAAAAAGATACCATCCGATCTCGAATGCAGAGGCCTGCATCGTGAGATTAAAGAGCTAACCGCTGACACTACCGGTGGCGTCGGCGAGATCAAATCCTTAGCTGGCCAAGCCAGTTTCACGACTCACAACATCCACTGCTCGGTCGATAAACTGAGCGTTCAGGCCAACCACCAGTTAAATCGATCTTCGGTGAGTAGAGCAAACCGGTTCGGCTAAGCCGCCATCATCACCTTTAAATGCTCCTGCACGCTTTCCCGCAGCGCATCCAGATCATAGCCACCTTCCAATAACGCCACCGCGCGCCCATCGCAACACTCTGCCGCGACCTGCAACAACTCCTCGGTAACCCACGCGAAGTCATCAGTCTCCACGTTAAGTTGTGCTAGCGGATCTCGGGTATGGGCGTCAAAACCAGCCGAGATGATCACGATCTCGGGTTGGAAGGCGCGAAGCGCGGGCAGGATTATACGCTGATAAGCGTTCCGAAACTCCGCCGAACCGGCACCGGGTGACAAGGGTGCATTAACAATGTTGTCGTCAATGCCTGTCTCGGAAGCCAGCCCTGTACCGGGATAAGCCGGCGATTGGTGCGAAGAGGCATAAAACAGCCCGGCGTCCTGTTCGAAGCTATGTTGTGTGCCGTTGCCGTGATGGACATCGAAGTCGACCACAGCGGCGCGTGCTAGGCCATGCGCGACACGTGAGTGAACGGCTGCGATGGCGGCCGAATTGAACAGACAAAACCCCATAGCCTGGGATGATTCGGCGTGATGGCCGGGCGGGCGCACGGCGCAAAACGCGTTCGACGCCTTACCTGCAATAACCTTGTCGACTGCGTCAATGGCGGCACCACTTGCCCGCAATGCCGCCTCCGAGGAACCCGGCGACAAGATGGTGTCGGGATCAAGCTGCACGCGACCATCGGCCGGCGTCGCTTCAATGATCTTTTCCACATAGTAAGGCTGGTGTATCATCTCGACGGTCTTGAGATTGATCTTCGGCGCTTCAATGCGCACAAGGTGCTTGAAGTTAGACCCGTCCAATCCAGCCAACACCGAGTGAAGGCGGTCTGGGCATTCGGGGTGCATCGGTCCTGGGTCGTGCTCGACGCAAGCCGGATGGGAATACATTATGGTGGTCATGTTTCCTCCCTTTTACGCATTGCTTACTTAACTCCTAAGGTTGGTCCCGTGGCCTTTTTCAGATAGTCGATCAATTGCGCTAGAGCTTCACTATCAGGCATGCGCTGCACCGGCATCTTGGTGCCCGGCAGGAACTTGTCCGGGCCTTGGTCAAACAAATAGAACAGCGTTTCCTCATCCCATTCAAACGTCTTCGCACGCAGAGCGGCGGAATAGTTATAGCCCGAAACCGATCCGACGCGGCGTCCGAACAGCCCCTTTAGGTGCGGACCCGAGCGCCGCGTGCCATTGCTGGAAAGCGCATGACAGCGCGCGCACTTTCCAAATAGACTGGCACCCGGGTGCTCGGAGGTAAGCCATACTTGCGGCTCGTTTTTCAATATGTCTTCCGCCACCACGCCAATGCGATCGCCGGTCTCCAGGTGCCAAACCCGGGCGGAGTCGTCGGAGCTTGCCGATACCACGAAACGCCCGTTCGGCGTCACCGCCAAGGACCAGACAATGGCATCGTGCGCTTTAATCCGCCTTAGTGCCTCACCACTGGCAATATCCCAATGGACGATTATCCCATCGCGACCGGCGGAGACCAAGCTTTCGCCGTCCGGCAAGAAGGACACCGCATAGACTTGACTCTCGAAGTGCTCGAATTCAGCGACCTTGGTGAAGTTGGTCAAGTCCCAAAGCTTCACGGTCTTATCAATGCTGGCTGACGCCAACAGGGTGCCATCGGTGGATACGTCAAGAGCGGTGATCCCCATCTTGTGTCCTTCGAGCTTACCCCGCGCCTGCCCGCTCACCGGATCGTAAAGCCGAATGACAGGATCATGACCGCCGACGGCAATCAAACCGTCGTCATTTATGAATGCTAAGGCATTGACCGGCACCGGTAGATCGAGCCTGCGTTCCAGCCCGTAATCTACGAGTCGCCAGATCCGAACCGTCTTGTCCCAGCTTCCACTAGCGAGCAGATTTCCATCATCCGTAACGGCCAAAGCCATCACCTTGTGGCGATGGCCGCGCAATTCACGGGTCAGCCTTGGCTTGCTGTCGAGCAAGTCCCACAGCATCACCGAACCATCGTCCCCGGCACTCGCCATACGCCGGTCGCCGGCAATAAAAGTAACATGGGTGACCGGTCCCGCGTGGCCGTCAAACACCACGATCTCACGCTGATCCTCAAAATTCCAGAGCGCCGAGGAGAAATCGAAACTACCGGTGAGCACACGGCGACCATCCGCCGAAAGGGCAACCGAGCGCACCATGCCACCATGCCCAATGAAATCTGCCGCCGCTCCAAAAGGTAACGACAGGCCTAAAACCCAAAACAAAACCACCAGGATGCGCGCCATCAACATCATCCGGCACCAACTTTTCGATGGAGGTATAACCATTTCGACGGAGGTATAACCAAAGTTGAAATAATGTTCGCGTTGGGCTTGCTTTAGAACGCGTGCAGGATAGGCCAAAATTGTGCTGGGTATCATGGCTACCCCTCCATCGCTTTTAAGGCCCGAGATAGATTTTTGGCCTCGTCAAGATTCATTTTGTAAGAGTACTCATCATCGGGAAATACCCCGGACCTCACCTCTTTCGCATAGGCTTCAAAAGCTTTCACAGCGACCACGCAATTCGATATGCAGAGCGGTTCATCGAAAGCTTAAAGAAGGTTATCTCATCCGACGGATGTCCGCCAGGTCTTGCTGCGCGTTGCGTCGAAAGGACGAAATCTACATGAGAGGGTTTTGCCCAGTCTTGTAAGCCGTGAAAAGGAAATCCTTTTGCCGTTAAATCAACATGAGCGAGCCGTACCGACTGGCTCCTGCAAATGCTGGTCAAAGGAATTTCTGGATGACTCATGCGGTGCCCCGTTAGCGGGCTGATAATCTCGACGGCACAGGCCGGGTCTTTAAAATAAGCATAGTTATGATAGCCAAGTTGCCGGCATTGAATCCAGCACCAATTAGGAATGCCATCGTGTATGATCCAAGCATGTCGAAGATTGCGCCGCCAAGCCAAGAACCAACGGCCATGCCGCCGCCGGCAAACAAAATCACCGTTGCCGTGCGCCGGCCAGCTTCAGCGGGCGGCAAGTGTTCGCGGACGATGATCGGATAGCACGGCAGAACACCGCCGTAGCCAAAACCGAACATCATCGCCACGATGTAAATACCCGATAAGATATCGACGAAGGCAAGCATGGCAAGAAACAGCGCCTGGGTCGAGGAAAAGAAGAGAATCGTCACCAAGCCACCATAGCGTTTCCCCAAATATCCTACCCCGATCAGACTGCTGAGCGAACCGGCCACCAGTGTCAGTGAAAGAATCTCAGCGCCACGCGCCATCTTGTATCCAAGATCATTTACATGCGAGAAGAGGTGCGCCAGCGGCAGCGACATGGCAACGCAACACCCCACGGACGCGATACACAAGGATGCCTGCATGGTCAAAGGCGATAGTGCTCGCCTGGGTGCGGAACCCCTGTTCAGGTCCGATGAGGACGCCTCGCTGGCAGCCGCAACAGCAGCCACCGATGGGGGCCTTTGGGATAGCACTAAAGCCAAAGGCAGTAACGTAAGCAGTACGAATATTCCATACCAAAACGCCGTCTCCCGCCAACCGATTGTCTCGAAAAAAATTTGAAAAACGGGCGGCCACAAAACGCCGGCGAAGGCCCCACCGGAACCGACAATGCCGACGGCAAAGCTCTTATTGTGATCGAACCAGCGCATGATATTGGCCATCAGCGGTGAGAATATCGACGAGCGGCCAAGAAATCCCATCATGATGCCGTATATAAAATAGAGCTCCCATTCACTCGACATATAGCTTGTGAACACTGCCCCAACGCCGATCATGATGGCCCCGAGAAAGGCTGGAATGCCCATGCCCACGCGATCCAGGCAATAACCCATTAAAATGCCACCGACGCCACCGCCTAGGTATTGCAGAGCATAGGCAATGGAAGGGATGGTCCTCGGCCATTGGAATTCGGCGCTTATGGGCTTCAGTGCAACGACGACAAAGTAAATACTACCCGTTCCAATGATCATGAACAGCAAGGATGCTGCCAGCACGCCGTTTCTTTTACGCACCGCGCGCTCAAAGGATAAATTTGACATAGGCTTCCGGTGAGTTATTCGGGTGGTATGCTAAACTGCCTGACGTCATGCCGCTAGAATTATCCGTTTGCCCTGGCACGGCCATGTTGCTTAAACCTCCTTCCATTCGATTTTGGGGTATTAATGTGAGCCAGAACTCTGAACCGCGCGGGTTCAAGACATCCACCAACCCGTTCCGTTGGGGGGTTTTGGTAGGTGTGTGGCTTTCCTACTTCTGCTTTGGTCTGACCATGGTCACCCTCGCGCCTTTGGTTACGGAAATCTCAGCTGACCTGAACCTCACACATTCACAAATGGGAACTGTCCTGGCTGCGTGGCAGTCAGTCTATATCTTCTCGGCCATTCCGCTTGGCATATTACTTGATCGCGCCGGCACCCGGCGGTCCATCATGTTTGCCTTTGCCATGATCGCCATCTCAGTGGCGCTCCGTGCCAATGCATCTGGTCATGCTAGCCTTTTCTTGGCCGTTGCCGTATTCGGTCTCGGCGGACCGTTGATTTCCGTCGGCGCGCCAAAAACCATCAGCTTATGGTTCGAAGGTAAGGAACGAGGCCTCGCCATGGGGGTTTACATGACCGCGCCGACGCTTGGCTCCATGGTCGGCTTGTCGCTGACCAACAGCCTGTTCATGCCCATGTTCGACGGTAATTGGCGTAGCGTGCTGATGCTCTATGCGGTCTTCATCGCAAGCGTCAGCCTGGTTTGGTGGCTGATCACGGCCCACAAGGCCTGCCGGGCTGCTGAAAGCCAGCAAGCTAAAAGCCCCAGACAATCGCAGAGTGGAATTTTTTTACGGTTAATCAAGATTCCGGCATTCCGGATAGTGCTAACCATGGCTGTAGGCATTTTCTTCATCAACCATGCTTTTAATAATTGGCTCCCAGAAATTTTACGCTCCAAAGACATGAACGCGGTGGATGCGGGATATCTCGCCACGTTACCGGTCGCCTTGGCAGTGGTGTCGTCGCTGGCGATCCCGAGATTGGCGACGCCAAAACGCCGCATACCGATCTTGTTTTGCCTGTTTACGGGGCTTGGACTAGCGTCGCTTGCGTTGCAAGCACCTGACGGGCCAGTGCTGATAGCCGCACTGATACTTCAAGGGCTTGCAAGGGGCAGCGCGATGACGCTTTGCATCCTGGTGCTGCTTGACATCCCTAATGTTGGCAGTGAACGCGCCGGCGTGGCCGGAGGCATGTTCTTTTCAGCGGCCGAACTAGGCGGGGTCATGGGCCCCCTATCGATCGGCGTTGTATCAGATATGAGCAGCGGATTTTCCTCGCCGCTATACATGATGACCGGCGTCAGCGTCATCTTGTTGGGCTTGTTGATAATACTCCGGCACCAAAAAACTTCTTGACCCCCTTCCCTTTTTGTTTCCGACCAACCTGGTCTCGCCGACGCCCGCAATTCCTCAATTGCCTGGAATGGACGATTCACCTAGAGTTGGCCAGTCATGGGATGTGGCGGGAATACAGTAGAGGTTTGCCCCTCTGCTTCCATGATTAGATCCCATTTTTACGGTGACTAACGGCTAGAGGTTGTTTGTGGTGTCCTATATGCGCCGGAATTTATTGAGTGGTTTAGTGATCGGATGCATGGCGCTTATGGTCGTGGATACACATGCCCAGAGGGTATCGCCGGACAAAATTACAGGAAAGACCGAGGGCAAATCTCGGGACAAGACCAAACTAAGAAAGAAGGATGAACGGCCCGCGCCGATTGTCATCATCGATCTGGTGCGCCAGGACTCCTATAACCAGACGATCCCCGTGATCGGTCGGTTCGTGGCACGTCAGAGCGGCGTTATTGCCGCTCAAGTCAACGGCGCCATTGAGGAATTCCGTGTTGATGTCGGTGACCGTGTGGCGCCGCGTGACGTGCTTGCGGTGCTGGCGCGAAACCGGCTTAAGTGGCAACACGAGTTAAAACGATCACAAGTTTCGAACCAGATAGCGCAACTGAAGACCAAGCACCAAGAAATTGTGCTGCTGCGCCAGGAAATGTACCGGCTGCAATCGTTGAACAAATCACCTGCTTTTTCACAAGCCCGCCTCGACGACAAATTACAGCAGATCGCCGTTGCTGAAAGCGAGGCAGCGGAAGCCCAGGCTAAGCTTTCGACCGCGCGTGCCAACCAGAAACTCACTGAAATCAATCTCCGTGATGCCGAGGTCAAGGCACCGTATGCCGGGGTGGTGACAAAAAAACACACCTCAGTCGGTGCCTACGTCAAGGTCGGTGCACCGGTGGTAACACTCCTAAACGACCAGACCATGGAAATTGAAGCCGATGTGCCATCTACCCGCATTTCTGGCCTCACCGGTGAAATCGAAGTGGATGCGGTCATCGACAAGGTGCGGCACATCCGGGCCAAGGTCCGCGCCGTCATACCGGAAGAGAACCCGCGCACACGTACGATCGCCGTCCGCTTTACACCGATATTCCCCCAAGGCCAGGATAGCCTGATCGCCACCAACCAGTCCGTCGTTCTGTCATTACCGGCAGGCCAAGTGCGGAGCGTTCTGACGGTGCACAAGGACGCAGTCATTAACCGCAAGGGCAAGACCATCGTCATGCTGTTCGTTGAAGGTAAGGCGCAGCCTCGGCCCGTGCAACTCGGTCCGCCAACCGGTTCGCGCTTTATCGTTGATCGCGGTCTCAAGGCCCATGACAAGGTTATCGTGCGTGGCAACGAACGGCTGCTTCCGGGCACACGAATCCGCCACAAGCTCACCACCCCCTCAGCCGATACCGATGGGAAAACCGCCGAGCCCAAGCCAGCAAGGATTAATCCGTCATGAACCTGATTGGCGCCGCCATCGACCGTCCGGTCGCCGTCATGGCAGCGGTGCTGATGGTCGTCATGTTCGGGCTGGTGTCACTCAATGCTATCCCGATCCAGTTGACCCCCGATGTGCGCAAACCGGTGATCAGCCTACAGACCGTCTGGTCCGGCGCCGCACCCGCTGAGATTGAACGCGAGATAATTAACCGCCAAGAAGAGGTCCTGCGCGGGCTGGAAGGCCTTGAACGCATGGTCAGTCAAACCCAGGATGGTCGCGGCCGCATCACGCTTGAATTTTCTATCGGCCAGAACATGGAACGCGCTCTGTTGTTGGTCGCCAACCGCCTGGACCGCGTTGATGGCTATCCGGACGAAGCCAAAGAACCGACCATGCGCACGTCAAGTTCCGATGACAATCCCATCGCGTGGGTAGTGTTCATCCGCGGCCACGGTAATGACCGCGAGGTACACACCTACGGTGATTTCGTTGAGGACGTGGTACAAGACCGCGTCGAACGTGTCACCGGCGTGTCACGCGTTAATGTCTATGGCGGCGGCGCAACGCAAATGGAAGTCATCGTCGACCCCGACCAGATGGCGCGTTATGGCCTGACCGTGTCTGGAGTGATCCGTGCGCTTCGCGGTGCGAACGCGTCGGTTTCCGCCGGAGATCTGGACGAGGGCAAGCGCCGTTATGTAGTACGGACAGAGGGTGAGTTTACAAAGCTTGAACATGTGCGCGCGGTAATGCTGCGCTCAGCCGTCGATCAGGCGTCCGGGCGCATCGCACGGGTCACGATCGGCGACATCGCCGAGGTGCGGTTCGACAACAAGGAACCAACGTCGCGCATCAGATTTAATGGCCAACCGGCCTTGGTGGTCAATGCCGTACGCGAACATGGCGCCAACGTCATCGAGGTTATGAAGGGTGTGCGCGAAGCCATCGCGGAACTCAATAACGGACCTTTGAAAGATAACAATGTCAAACTGATCCAGGTCTACGACGAAACGGTTTATATCGATTCGTCCATCGACCTGGTGCAACAGAATATCTTCGTCGGAGGGACGCTGGCGGCCCTGATGCTGTTGTTGTTCTTGCGCTCGGGCGGCGCGACCTTGGTCGTTTCACTGGCTATTCCGGTCTCCGTGGTCGGCGCGTTCGTCGCCATGGCAGCCATGGGACGCTCCATCAACGTCATCTCGCTTGCCGGTATCGCCTTTGCGGTCGGCATGGTGGTCGATGCCGCTATTGTCGTTTTGGAAAACATTTACCGGTTTCGAGAACAAGGTCTAACCCGCACGGAAGCGGCCTACAAAGGCGCTGCTCAAGTCTGGCCGGCGGTATTGGTTTCGGCATTGACCACGGTCATGGTGTTTATCCCAATCCTGGTCATGAAACTAGAGATGGGGCAGTTGTTCCGTGATATCGCTGTGGCCTTGTCAGTCTCAGTGATGCTGTCACTTCTAGTTGCCGTGACGTTGATTCCGGCACTTGCCAACCGGCTCTTGAGCGAGCGCGGCACGCATGGCGAAACTTCGATCGTTCGCATGCGAATACCTGTCATTGATGATTTCGCTAAGTGGTACATCCGCGTCGCCGTCGGCTTTACCCACCGTGTCACACAAAACCGGGCACTCTGCCTCGCAGTCGTTATTTTGTTTTGTGGTGCCGGCGCCCTTGCCACCTGGCTTTTCTTGCCCAAGCTAGACTATCTGCCGAACGGTAACAGGAAC
The DNA here is from genome assembly GCA_964468005.1 of uncultured Magnetovibrio sp. Lineage (GTDB taxonomy): Bacteria > Pseudomonadota > Alphaproteobacteria > Rhodospirillales > Casp-alpha2 > TMED8. Next base: position 27,583 of record CAYXUT010000012.1, read on the forward strand.
CTGATCTTCGGACGTCTGGTACCGCCGCCCGGTTACAATCTCAAAACAACCACCGACATCGCATCCAAGTTCGAGGCCGAATTGTTGCCCTATCTTGATGACGGTGCCGGAGATGACGGATCGGGTCCACCCAAAATCCGGCGCTTCTTCTTTGTTGCCGCGCGTGGCATGACTTTCGTCGGCGCTGCGGCTTCTAACCCCGGGCGGGTCAAAGAAATACTCCCGATCATGCGTGGCGCCGTTTACCGCGAACCGGGCACGCTTGGCGGTGTGGTACAACGATCTTTGTTCGGACGTGGCGTGGGCGGCAGCAGATCCATTGAGCTTAATGTCTCAAGCCCGGAGCTCGAAGACATCCTGGAAACGGCGCAACTGGCAACACGCGAAATCAACCAGGTATTGCCAAGGATCCAGGGCACGCAAATCAGACCCGTTCCCGGCCTCGTCATGGGCGCACCCGAGGTACGTGTTTTTCCTAACCGTGTCAAACTGGCTGACAACGGGGTCACGGCACGTGAATTAGGCGACACGCTCGATACTTTCAATGATGGCCTTCGCGTCGCCGAGATTACCGTGGGATCCAGCCGTATGGACTTGATTCTCAAGGGCACCGTACCCGAGGTGCAGGAGACCCAGGGCATTGGTTTTCTGCCGGTCGTGACTTCATCAGGAAAGATCGTGCCGGTAAATTCCCTCGCCGATGTGCAGGTTACCGCTGGGCCAACACAGATCCGCCATACAAATCGCGAACGCACGGTGACACTGTTTGTCATTCCACCCACCGAAATGCCGCTGGAAGTAGCCCTAGACACTCTTCAAACGAAAGTCATCGATAAGATGAAGGCAAGCGGTAAAGTGGCGAAGGGTGTGCGCTTTAGCCTGACGGGCGCGGCCGATAAGTTGAACCAAACCTGGGATGCCATGATGGTCGATCTGGTGATCGCCATCGTCATCGTCTACTTGGTGATGGCGGTTCTATTCGAGAGCTTTCTATATCCATTTATCATCGTGCTTTCGGTGCCATTGGCAATGGCCGGCGGCGTCCTTGGATTAGCTATAACCAACACCTTCATCTACCAACCCTTGGACATGTTGACTCTTTTGGGCTTCGTGATCTTGATCGGCATCGTCGTTAACAATGCGATCTTGTTAGTGCATCAAACGCTTTATCATATCCGCACCGATGACATGGTTGTCAGCGACGCAATCCTTGAAGCGACCCGTAACCGCATCCGACCGATTTTTATGTCGACGCTGACCAGCATCTTCGGCATGCTGCCCTTAGTTCTGTTCCCCGGTGCGGGTTCCGAGCTTTACCGAGGCCTGGGCTCGGTCGTGATCGGCGGCTTGAGCTTGTCGGCGGTGTTGACCCTAGCGATTATTCCACCGTTACTGACGCTCTTTGCCAGCACGATTGAAAAGCCAACCACAGCGGGGACCAACGCAAACGACCCGGATGGCAAGAATGCCGACAACACCCAGCAACTACTGGCTGAACAAGAGAAACGGACTTAAGCGCTTTTCTTACGGAGCGTAATCACCCAATGATCATCCACTTTGAGGCAGGAAAGAAACTCGTGACCGGCACTATCACAGAATTCACGAAAATCACTGGGCGCGGCGCGGTCCGTAACGTGGGCTTCCAGTTCCTCACCCGGGGTCAATTCTTTGATCTTCTTGTTGGCACGCAACACCGGCAACGGGCAGTTCATCCCCTTTAAGTCCATGATTTTCCGACCCATCGTCTATCCTCGAATACGCATTACTCAGCTTGAAACTGTAAGGGCGTAACATTTTGCCGAAGTGCCTGCACCCGGCGGCACAGAGGGCACTGTTAAACTCGTCGGCGCTGCCTTTACAGCTAACACAGATGGTCCCCGTTTAGAAGGGTCGCCACCGGAATTAGGTGAGCACAATAACGAACTACTCCGGACGCTGGGTTACAGGGATGAAGAAATTGCCAAGCTCAAACTGGGTTAGGCGGGGCGGTTTCTTATTCGTTTAGAAGGTATAGGTCGGTGCTTTGGGCACTTTTTCCCTATACGTCCAGGATCTCGCGCGCTTCGGTCGGTGAGGCAACACTGCCGCCGAGATTATGGACGATGTCCACCGCGCGCTCCACCAATACCGCATTAGAGGGCGCCATTTCACCGGGGCCGAGATAGATATTGTCCTCCATGCCGACGCGGAGATTACCACCCAATAATACAGCCTGCGCGGCCATCGGGAACTGTTGGCGTGAAATACCAAAGGCTGACCAAGCGCTGCCCTCGGGCAAGAGATCACGCATATGCATCATCGCTTCTGGCGTCGCCCTCGCACCGTAAGAAATACCCAGACAAAGCTGGAAGTAAGCCGGAGATTCGATATGGCCATCGGCGATGAGTTTTTTAGCCAGTTCTATCTGGCCTGTGTCGAAAACCTCAAGTTCTGGCTTGACGCCAACCGCCTTGATACACTTGGCCATAATTGTCAAATGGTCAGGTGTGTTGAGAAACACATGCTGATTGAAGTTCATAGTCGCCACATCGAGCGAGCAAATATCGGGCTTCAGTTTTTCGATGTGTATGACGCGCTCCAAGGGAGCTTTCATCGTATTGCCCTCCTGAAACTGCATCGGCTCATCAACACCTGGCATCAGCCTCGCACCCGGCCCGGTAGTTAGGTTGATCAGCACGTCGCTTTCAGATTCCCGTAGACGCTCGGTTACCTCTTCGTAGTGCTCGTATGCCATGCTCGGCAGGCCAGTGTCAGGATCGCGCACGTGGATATGGACCACCGCAGCACCCGCCCGCCAGGCCTCAATCGAGGAATTGGCGATCTGTTCGGGCGTTACCGGCACGCCGGGATTTTTCTCTGGTGTCGGCGCCGAGCCCGTTACCGCGCAGGTAATGATTGTTTTCTTGGTCATACGCCCCCCGGTTCACACTGTGGATATCAATGCCGGTGAAATTGTAAAAAATATAGGCAGGCGCAAAATTACGAGATCGAGGCAACTAGTTAAAGCCTTGTGGGTTTTATCATGGCTGATGGTATCATTTTTCCTGATGGCGCAGCACCTGAGGAATAGAGGGGTTCGCACCTCGGCACCGACTGCCACAGCATGAATTTTTACCGCATGGATCCGGCATTCCAACAACTTCTCGACCTCTGGCGGCCGGGTAAACCGCATCAACTTATAGATCCGTTTTTTGACAAGATCGGTGAGTTGGCAGGGGGTCGGTCAGT
>CAYXUT010000013.1:0-29362 GCA_964468005.1 uncultured Magnetovibrio sp.
GCTTGCCGGGAATGCGGTTAGAGGCCTAAAGTAGGTATTCGTGGGTTGTTCGGGCCTTTTGACGGCGAAGCGCGTGAACCGATGTGTACTGGCATGACCGATTTCACCCCAAAACCACCGAATCCATCATTTTGGCGGCCACCGATTCTACTGGCCACTTGGTTCGGGGCGGGAGTACTTCCGGGTATGCCTGGAACCTGGGGTTCCTTGGCCGCGCTGCCCTTCGCCTGGGTGATCCATATGAAGTTCGGGCCGAATGGCCTCGCCATCGCTACCACCATTGTATTAGCCGTTGGAGTTTGGGCTGCCGATGTCTATGCCAAAGAGATCGGCGACGACGATCCGGGAGCGGTGGTTATCGATGAGGTTGCTGGTCAATGGCTGACGCTAGCACTAGCGGCGCCGCTCGACTCGCTTTTCTATGCTGCCGGGTTCTTGCTATTTAGGGTTTTCGATATTCTCAAGCCCTGGCCCGTAAACTGGGCTGACGATCAGCTTAAAGGCGGTCTCGGGATTATGGCCGATGATATTATCGCTGCCGGCTACGCGGCAGCAGTGTTGGTGGCGCTCGGATATTTGGTGGGGGCGTTTTGATGGTTTTCAATGATGATCTGCGCGATAGCGCGGCAGAATTACTGACGTCGTGTCGGGAAAAACACCTAAAGCTGGCAACGGCCGAATCCTGCACTGGCGGGTTGATCTTGGGGCTTTTGACCGATATCGACGGATCTTCGGACGTGGTCGAATGCGGTTTCGTCACCTACACCAACGAGGCCAAATGCCAGATGCTCGATGTGCCGGTGGAATTGTTCGAACGTGTCGGTGCAGTTAGTGAAGAGGTAGCGCGCGCCATGGCCGAGGGCGCGGTGTCGCGTTCGCTTGCGCAATTGGCGGCTTCGGCAACCGGCATTGCCGGGCCAGGTGGCGGCACCGAGACCAAGCCCGTCGGGCTTGTGCATATCGCTGTTGCCCGCGCCGGCCATGAAACTCTGCACGAAAGCCACGTCTTCCATGGCGATAGGCAGTCCGTGCGCGAGCAGACGGTGACGGCGGCCATCGCTCTGATGAGCCGGATCGTGGCCGATTAGGGCTTGTTTCCATATACGGCGCGGGCGCGGGTTTCGAAAGCGTTGACCATCTTTTGCACGGCCTCGTTGAAGATTACGCCGATGGCCTTTTCAAGGATTTTGGCACGGAACTCGAAATCGACGAAGAAATCGATCTCCGTGCCGCCGCCCACGGCGTTGAAAACCCAGTGATTGTTGAGAAACTTAAACGGGCCGTCGGTATAGGTGATATCTATGCGGGCCGGCTTGCCCCCACCGCCCGGTTTGGCAACGACTTGTGAGGTAAATCGTTCGCGGAATACTTTGAAGCCGATCACCATGTCGGCCAGCACCACCTCACCTTCTTCCGCTGCTTCGCGCTTTCGGATACGCAGCGCCTGGCACCAGGGTAGGAATTCCGGGTACTTATCGACATCCCGGACCAGGTCGAATAGTTCTTCGGGTGCATAGGGCAGCACCCGTTTTTCGGCGTGCATCGGCATGCGTCCTTGTGCCCTGCTCCGGCCCGAGCGTCAACCTGGGCTCGTTGTGCCGTCTCCCCATTTGGCCTATGAGGAAGCGAAGAAACTTGGTTACGGGAGCGCCACATTGGCAGAACGACGCAAAAAACGTAGACGTCCCAAAAAGCGCCAACGGCGTTCACCGACCGAGCGCCTGGAACTTAGCGTCCAAGCGCTCGGTCGACATGGTGACGGTATCGCCGATCACGAGGGGCGGCGGATTTTCGTTGCGGGCGCGCTGCCAGGCGAGCGGGTCGAAGCCGACGTCCGGGGCGAGCGCGCCGAACTGCGAACCATTGTTACACCCTCACCGGAACGCACTGAGCCTTTCTGCCCGCATTTCGGTTTTTGTGGCGGTTGTGTGGCCCAGCACATGACCCTCGATGCCTATAATGCGTGGAAGCAAGGCATTGTGGCCACGGCGCTCGCCAATAAACGGCTCAATATTGGCATAGATCCGCTCATTGACACCCATGGCGAAGGTCGTCGCCGTGTCACGCTCCACGCTAAGTCCGGTAATGCGGGTTTCATGCGGGCGCGCAGTCACGAACTTCTCAATATCGAGCACTGCCCGGTTCTGGTGCCAAAACTCGCGAATGTCTTCGCAACTGCCATCGATTTGGTTGCCGCCATGCAACCGAGGGGCAAGCTGCCGGTGGATATCGTAGCCATTGCCACGCAAACTGGTATTGACGTGCAAATTCGCGCCATTGTTTCGTCGGATCATAATCAACGCATGGCCCTGACCAACGTTGCGGAGACGCACGACCTGGCGCGGCTCAGCATGGATGACGATCCTATCGTCGAGCGCAAGAAGCCGCTGATCTCGCTCGGTTCGGCCAGGCTTTCGCCGCCGCCGGGAAACTTTCTACAAGTGACGGAGGCCGGCGAAACCGCACTTACAGGTTTCGTCACCAAACATGCTAAGGGAGCTAAACGTGTTGCCGATCTATTTTGCGGTGTCGGCCCCTTCGCTCTCAACCTGGCGGAAAGCGCTTCCGTACACGCGGTGGACTCGGACGGCGATGCGCTTGCCGCTCTCACTGTTGCCGCCAACCGCGCCCTCGACCTGAAACCGATCACGACCGAGCGGCGTGATCTCATCGAATCACCGCTAGGTGCTGACGATCTAGCGCGCTATGACGCAGTGATCTTCGATCCGCCGCGTGCCGGTGCAGAGGCGCAAGCCCGAGAACTTGCAGTCTCTGAAGTTAGAACGGTTATCGCCATCGCTTGTGAGCCCACCACCTTCGCCCGTGATGCGGCGGTTCTGGTGGAAGGTGGCTACGAACTGATCCGCGTCACGCCGATCGACCAGTTCAAGTACACCGCTCACGTCGAAACTGCCGCCTTATTCCAAAGGCCCTGACCGCGCGGTCCGTTCTATAATCAAGACGTGCCGCCGAAATTCGCTCAACCGGGCGGCCAGCCCCAGGCCAAAGAGATCGGCACGACGCTCATCGTTCTCTCGACGCTCCGTGTCTCGGTCCGTGACGAAAGTGACGGCGAGCTACCGACACGCGAATACCTGAAGCGCCAACTCGAACGCGGAGATGCAATTATCGCGCGGATATTTGGAGGAGACTAAGGCGTTTACGGTGGCGCGATGCAGTATTTCTCAAGCAGCGGTGCCAAGCACGGTAGGATTTCCGGGTACAGTTCGACGCTGTGATCGGCCTACTTGCGCCAAAGCCAGTAGGCCCTGTTTCCCGGCATGAGCACGGCTTGTGCACCGGCCATGGGTTCCACGGCGCGACTGGTCTCGTCTGGGACAGCGTCTGACCAACTGACGGTTTTGTTCACTTGCCGGCTTTCAGTGTGGTTATGTCGGGCGAACGAATAGTAGGCCCTACCCCAAATAGTAGAGAAAACCGGTCTCGACCAATAACTCGACGACAAACCGGACGATTGATTCGTCGAGCCCGCCGGCAGTGAACAGGCTGGATGTCGTCTCGATCAACGTCTGAGGATCATGGCGTTTAGTAATGGGTTGTGAGTTCCCCCGATCCCGCGCCTCTGTCAAAGTCGGTGGAATATAGGGTACATTCTGAGGTCTGAAACCTACAGGGGGAAATTATGAAAATCGCTGTTGTCGGGGTCGGTGCCATGGGTGCTATCTATGCTGGACTATTAGCTGATGCCGGGCATGAGGTCTGGGCCGTTGACATTTGGCAGGACCATATCGACGCCATCAATGCCAATGGTCTTCACATCACCGGCGCCAGTGGAGAGCGTACCGTGACATCGATTCGCGCCACGACGGATATCGCCGAGGCTGGAGGATGCGAGCTCTACATTGTCGCCACCAAGGCGTCGGGCGTCGGCTCGGCGGCCCGGGGTATCGCGCCACTGGCTGGGCCGGGTTCCATCGTACTCACCATTCAGAACGGCCTTGGCGCCGGTGAGCGCATCGCCGAACACATGGCCATCGATAACGTGCTGGTTGGCGTTGCCGACGGCTTTGGCGCCTGCATGGAAGGCGTTGCCCATGTCCATCACAATGCCATGAACTTGATCCGCATTGGTGAGATCAACGGTGGCATGACGGCTCGTGTCGAGAAAGTCACCAAAATCTGGCAAGACGCCGGCTTCAACGCCAGGGGGTTCGAGGACATCAACCAACTGATCTGGGAGAAGTTTATCTGCAACTGCGCCTACTCCGCACCCTGCACCGTGTTCGGCTGTAGCTTGGGTGAACTGATGGGCAATGCGGCGAACTTTCAGATCGCGCTCGGTTGTGCTAAGGAGGCCTATGCGCTCGGTCTGACCAAGGGCATCGACTTCTCGTTTGATGATCCTGTTGCCTACGTCACGGCGTTTGGTAAAAAGATGCCCGACGCTAAGCCCTCCATGCTGCAGGACCATGAGGCGGAAAGACCCTCGGAGATCGCCGCCATCAATGGCATGGCGGTGATATTGGGAAAAGAATTGGCTATTGCCACTCCCTATAACGAAGTGCTTTCGGCCATCGTGCGCGACTGGGAATCAAGATTTAAAACAACTTAATAAGTCGGTCGTCAAGCACACTCAACCCATTGGTTAAATGATTTATTTTATGCTTTTTTGATTTTTTTTGGAAGGAAGCGGGGGCCGAGATCCGATAACTTTGCAAATTGCGTTTGGCTTTTGGGCATGGATCACTGTCCGGAGACCGACAGAGAGATCGCCACGAAGCCACTCGAACCGTCAGAGAACGGTCAGTACGACATTTTAGCTCGCGCGACTTGATCAGATTCTCGATTATGGGCCACGGGGTGGTCATTCTCTTTGATAAGATCGACCGGCTATTTCTGACGTCGCGGATGAAGATTGTTTATACGAACGGCCCTGGCCAGGGAACTGACCAAGGCCTGCCCCCCATCGCCCACGACACCACCACCAACAACAAGTACGGTGGTCTGATCACTCTCTATAGCGAATAAGGAAAAGGAGAGAGGTTGATTATCAGGCTTCCTAAGAGCGGCTAGGCTCTTCGCAGAATATCGGGTGTCAGACGTGAATCGACAACCTAATAGCTTCCTGTCATTCATCCTCGGCGATTGTTGATAAATGATGGAATTTGGAGGAGTCAAGACAGTTCAATAAACTTCTGGATTACGAGAAGTTAGGTAATAGTTATGGCGTGGGGCTCCGTAAACTTAATGCCATCTAGCACTGATCAAAACCGGTTCGTTCATTTCGGCACGCCGATGGACATGATCTTTAACGGCTATTTGATAAGCTCGTTCCAAACATCGCAGAAAAGCGCGATGATTTCGTCGTAGGATTTGAGCTTTTGGTTCGACAGCCAGTTGTCGCACATGAACTGCCAGATATTTTCCATGGGGTTCAATTCGGGTGCCCGCGATGGTAGTGGCAGGAGAGTGATGTTGGCGGAAACATCGAGTTTTGCGTGTTAACTAAGGACGAGGGAACATTTGGACGAGGTGACGAGTGCCAAATAATCAATCTTGATCAGATCATCGGTCAAAACAGGCGGGTGCCGCAGCGGACAAGGTGAACTTTCGCATGTCAGTCAAGGGTACGCCGGAATTGCTCACAAAGATCATCTCTGCACACGAACTTTTTGATTGCGGAATGCATCCAGATGAGAGATTGAACAAATGCGTGCGGTCAGAACTGTGAGTTTGAAACGTAGTGGCTAAAGGCATTAAACCCCATTAATCGTGATTGAACATCAAGGTGATTTGGTGTCAGCTAAATCATTGTCCCGGCGTAGAAGATCACGCTGGCTCGCCATTGAAGTCCCTACAGACGTTAAGGATAACGCGTGCCTGCTTCCCAGACCACCGCTGGTGTCCTCTATTTGGTGACGGCTCTTGGCCTAATTTCCGTGATCGACACGATCTGCAAATTCTACACCGATGAATTGCATGCGGTGATGCTGGTGTGGGGCTATTTCGTTGGCTTCTCGGTCTTCGTTGCCGGCTATTTCACTGCCCGTGGCCAGTTCTTTTTACTGCGCACCAATCGGCCGGTGCTGCAATGCATGCGCCCGGGGTTCTTGGTGCTGTCGATCTCGGGCCTGTGGGTCAGCCTGACCTACCTACCGATCGCCGAAGCCACCGCGATTGGTTTTACTGGGCCCTTGTTCATCACGGCGCTCTCGGTTCCATTACTGGGCGAACGCGTCGGTTGGCACCGATGGCTCGCTGTTATTGTTGGCCTGGCCGGCATTTTAGTGATCGTGCGTCCTGGCGGTGCGGTATGGCACTGGTCGGCGGCGATGGCGTTATTGGGTGCGGTTAGTTTCGCACTTTTCCAACTCCTCACCCGCCGCCTGGCCGGCCAGGATCGCAACCAGACGACGCTGCTTTACACCTCTATCTTTGGAACGCTCTGGGCCAGCTTGTTCGTGCCATTTTTCTGGACCACGCCGACGGCCGGACATTTGCTGATTTACCTAACCATTGGCGCCATGGGAACCGGTGCGCATTTTTTCATAATCCTGGCTTTCTCGAAGGCGCAGGCGTCTTTGCTCGCACCCTTCAACTACTCCAAGCTGATCTGGGTGACGATTTTAGGTTACCTGGTGTTCGATGACTTGCCGGGTGTGGATACCTTGATTGGTAGTACTATCATCGCAGCCGCCGGGCTCTACGTACTCTACCGCGAAGAGCAATGCTCGGCCGTGGCGATAGAAGGCAGTGGAACCAGTTCATGAAAACTGCCGTTTTGGGTGGTCCTGATCATTAGAACTGACAAAGATCTGAGGTATCGATGAAGTTGGGAGGCGGCCCAGTGCCGTCAACGACGAAACGTCTGATAACTGATAGCAATACGCGACATTCATGAATGTCTCCTATGATTCTAAAGGTACGAGTCTAATTTCCTCTGAAAATTATGATAACCCTAAAGAGACGCTTGGAAACCTAATTATGTCTCTTCTATTTGTCATCTTAAAGTGTGCTAAAAGGAGACTATTCAGCACCAGGGCCATTAGATCAGACATTCCGACTTGCGATCAGTTATCAGACGTTTCGTCTGTTGAATTTAAACCACTCTCGGTCAGATCTAAGCCGGCCAATAGATCTTTAACGAAATAAACGGCCAATTCATTTCGGTCGTTTACGCCGACTTTCCGATAAACCGAACTGCACTAGCTTTTGATGTTGTCTCGCTTGGTGCTCCTGGCTTCAGCGGCTTTCGGTATGGATAAATCCTTGATCAAAAGGAAAACGATTTCGCGTTCCGAACCGACAAATCCCCATGCATTGAACAGGCTTCTCGGAAGCGCGCCGATTACACCCAAGAATTTTAATCATCTTAGGTTCCTACTATCAATTACCTCTAAGGTGCACTGAATTCTGCACCGGCGGCGCGATCAGGGGTGATCGTTTCAACCAAAGGCCAAGGGGAAAGCGATACCAATATCGAACGCAACTGATACCATGGAAGATGAACAGGAAGCCTCGGTTCAGGCCATCGAACAGGCCGTCGCGCAGATCCTAGAACTCGGCGAATCCAGCTTGGTGATGCTGGAGGGGCTGTGCGACAGCATTAATGACAGCTACAAGATGATGACTGTGCTCGATGGCCTCGAGAACAACGTTATCGCCATCATTGAGAACTGCGCCTTTTTAGGACCTCATCGGGCAGCGCATCCCTAGGTGATCAGGGGAAGCCAGCATCTCAAGACAGGCGTCAGCGGCATCGAGATTTCGAAGGAAGGGGCACTCCCTGAATAGGCCGTAACTAGCTGGCCTGGGCCTCTCGCAAGCGGCCATCGACGCGCTTGTGGAATAAAGGGTCGGCTTAACGTTTTTGAGAGGCGCGGCGCGCCGCTTGCAGTTTGGAGAAATCGGCGTCGGCGTGATAGCTGGAGCGCGTCAGCGGCGTAGAGGCTACCAGATGAAAGCCCTTCTCTTCGCCGATACGCTTGAATTCATCGAACTCCTCCGGCGTGACGAAGCGATTGATGGGGGCGTGGCGCGGCGTGGGCGCCAAGTATTGTCCGATTGTCAGGAAGTCGACATCAGCCGATCTTAGGTCATCCATCAGTTCCAGTACTTCTTCGGTTTCTTCGCCTAAGCCTACCATGATGCCAGACTTGGTGAAGATAGCGGGGTCGATCTGTTTGGCGCTGGCTAGTAGATCGAGTGAGTGGATGTAGCGGGCACCCGGGCGGATCGCCGGATAAAGCCGTTCGACAGTTTCCAGGTTGTGGTTAAAGACATCGGGCCCGGCCTTGATGATAGTTCCTAAGGCGCCGGCTTTGTCGCGGAAATCAGGGGTCAGCACTTCGATGGTGGTGTCAGGCGCTCTCTCGCGGATACGCAAGATGCATTTGGCGAACTGCCTCGCCCCGCCATCTACTAAATCGTCACGGTCGACGGAGGTGATGACAACATGGTTCATGCTGGTCTCGGCCACCGAGATGGCGAGATTCTCGGGCTCCAACGGATTAACAGCGTCCGGCTTACCGGTTGCGACGTTGCAAAAAGCGCAAGCGCGCGTGCAAATGTCACCCAGGATCATTACCGTGGCGTGCTTCCTCGACCAGCACTCACCGATATTTGGACAGGCCGCCTCCTCGCAGACCGTGTGAAGTTTCTTGTCGCGCATGAGCGCGCGGGTCTCTTGATAAGCTTTCGAAGTCGGGGCCTTGACGCGGATCCACTTAGGCTTTCTCTGAATTGGATTGGGCGTGTTCTGGGCCTTCTCTGGATGGCGGAGCCGCTCGCCTTTCATGGGAAGTTCGGAAATATTGCTCATACCAAATTACATAAGCTGCTGGCGGTTGGGGTCAAGTTCCCGCAAGCAAAAGAGTTTACATATGGATGACGCGGCCAAAAGCGTCGAGGACTGACTCGTGCATCATCTCGCTGAGCGTCGGATGCGGAAAAACGGTGTGCATCAGGTCTTCCTCGGTGGTCTCCAAGCCCATGGCGACTACGAAGCCCTGGATCAGCTCGGTGACTTCGGCACCGACCATGTGCGCACCCAGGAGTTCGCCGCTCTCAGCATCGAAGATAGTCTTGACCAAGCCGTCGGGCTCACCCAGCGCAATCGCCTTGCCGTTGCCAAGAAACAGAAAGCGCCCGGCCTTGACCTTGCGCCCAGCATCCTTGGCCGCTTGTTCGGTCATGCCGACGCTGGCAACTTGCGGGTGGCAATACGTGCAGCCAGGGACCTTGTTCTTGTCCATCGGGTGGGCTGGGAGGCCGGCAATCTTCTCAATGCAGATGACGCCTTCGTGCTCGGCCTTGTGGGCGAGCATGGGTGGGCCGGCGACATCGCCGATGGCATAGATGCGGGGTTCATCGGTACGGCCGAAGCCGTCGGCGACGACGCAACCGCGATCGGTCTTGACCTTGCTGGTCTCAAGCCCGATGTCTTCGATATTGCCGACGACACCAACGGCTGCGATGACCCGGTCAACGGTGATCTGATGTGTCTTGCCGTTCTCGTCTTCGATGGTGGTGGTGATGGCATCGGTTTTCTTGTCGAGCTTGGTCACCTTGGCGCCGGACATGATAGTCATGCCGTGCTTCTCGAACTGTTTGCGCGCCACGGCGGCAATTTCGGCGTCTTCCACCGGCAGCACTTGCGGCAACACCTCGACGACGGTCACGTCAGCGCCGAGCGAGTTATAGAAGCTGGCAAATTCGATACCGATGGCGCCGGACCCGATGACTAGCATCGATTTCGGCATGATGTCGGGTTTCAGAGCCTCGAAGTAGCTCCAGACAAGCTTGCCGTCGGGCTCGAGACCCGGCAATTCCCGTGGGCGCGCACCGGTGGCGACGATGACGTGTTTAGCCGTTAAGCTGGGCATGACCTTGCTGTTTTCGCCAGTGACGTCGACTCTACCTGGGCCGTTCAGTTTAGCTGTGCCCATGACGACGGTAATCTTGTTCTTCTTGAGCAAGTGTTCGACGCCGGCGTTGAGCTGTTTTGATACGCCGCGCGAGCGCTCGACGATCTTAGCGAGATCAAACCCGACGCCATCGGCTTTCAGGCCATAATCGGCGGCGTGGTTCATGTAGTCGAGAATTTCAGCCGAGCGCAGCAAGGCCTTAGTCGGGATGCAACCCCAGTTGAGGCATATGCCGCCGAGGTGCTGCTTTTCGACGACGCAGGTCTTGAATCCCAGTTGCGCGGCGCGGATGGCAGTGACGTAACCACCCGGCCCGCCGCCGATGATGATGACGTCGAAATTGGTTTCCGCCATGTCTCAATCCCTCTTAATCTGGCACCGAGTGAGGTCTCCTTCCTCCGCGTCGCCGGTATTGATGACGCCCGTCTTCTCGAACATCATGACCTAGCATGCGATCTCCGCATGCGGCTTGTGTTTAACGCCTTTCGGCACCGCCAGGTACTCGCCCGGTTCGAGCGATACGGCTCGGTCGTGGAAATCGATGGTCATAGATTCCTCGATCACCAAGAACATCTCGTCCTCGCCGTCGTGTTTGTGCCAGACAAAGTCGCCTTGCTGTTTCACCAGTTTGATCTCGTAGCTATCCAGCCGGCCCACCACCTTCGGTGACCATTGGTCTGAGATCTGGGCTAACTTGTCGGCGAGGCTGACCTTGTCCATGTGCCTGGCCGCCTAAAGCATTAGTTGGATCGGGTCTTCGATGATCCCTTTCAGTTCCTTCATAAAAGCCGCGGCAAGCGCACCATCGATACAGCGGTGATCGACGGCGAGCGTCAACGACATGATGGTGGCGACGGAGAGCTTGCCGTCACGGACGACGGCGCGCTCCTCACCCACCCCAACCGAGAGAATCCCACCTTGTGGCGGGTTGATGATCGAATTGAAGGATTTGACGCCGAACATACCCAAGTTGGAAATAGTGAAGGTACCACCCTGGAACTCTTCGGGCTGCAGTTTGCCGTCGCGCGCCTTGTCGGCCAGTTCCTTGGCGTCGGCCGAGATGGCAGCGAGGCCTTTGGAACATGCGTCCTTGATGATCGGCGTGATCAGCCCGCCCTCAATGGCCACCGCCATGGAGATGTCGACACGATCGAACTTGAGGATGGCGTCTTCCGTGTAGGCTGCGTTGCAGTAGGGCCAGCGTTTTAAGGTCACTGCCACCGCCTTGATAATCAGGTCGTTGACGGAGATCTTGTAATCCGCGCCTTCCTTGCCGTTGAGCTCTTTGCGCAAAGTCAATAGTGCGTCCAACTCGACATCCGACGAGATATTGAAGTGCGGAACGTCGCGCGCCGATTCGGTCAACCGCTTGGCGATGACCTTGCGCATGGACGAGTTCCCCACCACTTCGAAGGACGGCATATTAGCGAGTACAGGATCGTCCGAGGTGAAGGTAGGCGCCATTGCAGCCGCGGCTGGTATGGTGGCCTGAGTTGGAGTTGATGCGGAGGCGAGTGCGGTTTTACCGGTGCCGCTGGTGAGCGCTTGTTCGATATCTCGCTTGACGACACGGCCTTTCGGGCCAGAACCAGCAATGGCAGCGATGTCGAGGGCGTTCTGTTCAGCAAGTCGCTTGGCCAGCGGGCTGGCGAAGACCCGATTGCCAACTGCGCTAACGGGAACAGGTGTTGCGGACGGCTTGGTCGGGGCCTCAGCGGCGAGCTCGTCGGCGGATTGTGGTACTGGTGCCGCTGCGGGTGCTGGAGCCGTGGTCTTGGCGCTTTCCAGAGCACTTGCGTCCTCGCCCTCTTCCAAGAGAAGAGCAATGACCTGATTGACCGGCACACCCTCGGTACCTTCGGCAACCAGGATCTTGCCCAGTGTGCCTTCATCGACGGCTTCCACTTCCATGGTCGCCTTGTCCGTTTCGATCTCGCAAAGCACGTCGCCGGCATCGACGATATTGCCCTCGGCTTTGAGCCATTTTGCCAGCGTGCCTTCGGTCATCGTCGGAGACAGCGCCGGCATGAGAATTTGAATGGGCATTGTTACTCCCTTCTCTACTCGGTGTAGCAGACGGCTTTCGCTGCAGCCGCGACCTTGTCGACATTGGGAAGCGCTAGCGCCTCCAGATTGGCCGCGTAGGGCATGGGCACGTCCTCGCCCGTGACGCGCTTGACCGGTGCATCAAGGTAGTCGAACGCCTCTTCCATCATACGTGCGCTGATCTCAGAGCCCACGCCGCAGGTCGGCCAGCCCTCCTCGACGTTGACCAAGCGGTTGGTCTTCTTGACTGACGAGACAACCGTTGCGGTATCCAGTGGACGCAGGGAGCGGAGGTTGATCACCTCCGCATCGATCCCCTCCGCTGCGAGCATCTCGGCTGCTTTCAGCGCGTAACCGACGCAAATGGAGAATGCCGTGATAGTGACGTCGTTGCCTGGCCGCTCAATCTTGGCCTGGCCGATGGGAACCGTGAAGTCCAAATCATCCGGGACATCGAAGCTCTGGCCGTAAAGAATTTCGTTCTCCAAAAACACCACTGGGTTCGGGTCGCGGATGGCGGCTTTCAAGAGGCCCTTGGCGTCCTCGCCGGACCAGGGCGCGACGACCTTGAGGCCCGGTATTTGCGCGTACCAAGCGGCATAGCATTGCGAGTGCTGGGCGGCAACACGAGCCGCCGCGCCATTGGCGCCACGGAAGACCATCGGCGCACCCATTTGGCCACCCGACATATAGAGCGTCTTGGCGGCGGAGTTGATGATCTGATCGACGGCTTGCATGGCGAAATTGAATGTCATGAATTCGACGATTGGCTTAAGCCCGCCAAATGCAGCGCCGACGGCGAGGCCGGTGAAGCCATGTTCGGTAATCGGCGTATCTATGACGCGTTTGTCACCGAACTCATCCAAGAGGCCCTGGCTGACCTTATAGGCACCTTGATATTGCGCCACTTCCTCGCCCATCAGGAAAACGCTCTCGTCGGCGCGCATTTCCTCGGCCATGGCGTCACGCAATGCCTCGCGCACGGTCTGACCCTTCACCCGCCCGGCATAGGTCGCGAGGGGTGGTGTGGAAGGCGTTGCAGGTTGAGCAGCTTGAAATGGCGCCGGTGCGGTTACACTTGCGGCGTTATCGGCGACGAAGGCATCCTCGTTCTCTTCTAAGATCACGGCAATCGGCGTATTGACGGCAACGCCCTCGGTGCCTTCTGGAATAAGAATCTTGCCGAGCGTACCTTCATCAACGGCCTCCACCTCCATGGTCGCCTTGTCGGTTTCGATTTCGCACAGCACGTCGCCGCTGGCAACTTTATCGCCTTCAGTCTTCAGCCATTTGGCGATGTTGCCTTCGGTCATGGTCGGTGACAGCGCCGGCATGAGAACTTGAATAGCCATTGAACTAAGTATCCCCCTAACTGATGCTGCCAGTATTCAGGCTTCGATCAAAATGTCGGTGTAGAGTTCGGCGATGTCGGGCTCGGGACTTTGCTGGGCGAACTCCGCTGCGGCGGTTACCGCAATCTTGACCTGGCGGTCGATCTCTTTAAGTTCTGCCTCATCGGCGGCGCCAGCGCCTAAAATGCGCGCGCGTAACGTATCGATGGGATCGGTTTCCTGGCGCACCTTCGACACTTCTTCCTTGGAGCGGTATTTAGCCGGATCCGACATAGAATGGCCCCGATAACGGTAGGTCTTCATCTCCAGGATAAACGGTCCCTTTCCGGAGCGGCACCATTCCGAGGCCTTCTCGGCGGCGGAACGAACCTCAATCACGTCCATGCCGTTGACCTGCTCGCCCGGTATGGCGAAGGACTTCCCCCGGTCGGCGAGCTTGACGACGGCGGAAGCACGCTCGATTGAGGTGCCCATGCCGTATTTGTTGTTTTCGATGACAAAAATCACCGGAAGCTTCCAGAGGCTTGCCATATTAAAGGCTTCGTAAACCTGACCTTGGTTAATTGCGCCATCGCCGCAATAGGTGTGGCAAACTCCGCCGTCACCATGGTACTTATGCGCGAATGCGAGACCGGTGCCGAGCGGCATTTGGGCGCCGACGATGCCGTGGCCACCATAGAAGTTCTTCTCGCGGCTAAACATGTGCATAGAACCGCCCTTGCCTTTGGAATAACCACCGCGTCGCCCGGTTAATTCCGCCATGACGCCTTTTGGATCCATGCCACAGGCTAGCATGTGACCGTGGTCTCGATAGCTGGTAATTACCGTGTCGACGTGGTTGGCCGTAGCCTTCATGCCGACAACAACCGCTTCTTGACCAATGTAAAGATGGCAGAACCCACCGATCAATCCCATACCGTATAGTTGCCCGGCTTTCTCTTCGAAGCGACGGATCACCAGCATTTGTTTGTAATACTCAAGCATTTGCTCGGGTGTTGGCAGTGGTTTGGTCTTGCGGGGTGTCTTTGAGCGCGAAGTGCGTTTGGCGTCCAGTTTGGTCGGCGACTTTGGGGATTTTGCCATTGTGATCTCCCTTCAAGACGTGGCACCTATCAATCCGCCACGAACACTGTCCCTACCGCCTGCGTTCGCGTGCGGGGAAGTTTAGGGAAAAGTCGTTAGTCCCGCAATAGCATACTGCTTACAAGTTATTGAATTTACAATTAATGTTAATAATTAATCTAAAAACAGTTAACGGAAAAATCTTAGGCCACATATCTGATCGCATGACCGTCGGAAATCTCTGTCTTCTCAAACCATTTCCAGTGGCATCCTTCGGATGCAACGCAATTGTCCATGTTGATGCGGTGCGGTAACAAATCCCGCGCGGTGCGCCGCCAGGTCCGCATACCGTGGAAGGTACGCCAATAAATAATTTTTACTGGCCGGTCCGCTTCCGCCACGTCGTCGGCAAAGCCAACGAATCCGGCCAGCAACATGGCCGTAGAAATCATGGTCGACACCGCATCAGAATAAAGGCCGGGGTCCTCCCCCTGCCTTGGCGTCAGGTAGATGGTGGTAAAAAACGGTGGTTTATCAAAGTCAACGAACGTGGACATGGCCAAAGAACTCCGAGATTAAAGGCAGGAAACTGGAGAGCCGAGGGAGGCGTCCGGCGCTGGCGGGTCTCGCGGCGCTCGGCCCGTCGGCCCTAAGATGGCGAGAACGTTCGGAAACGATAGGCTCATTGATGTTAACGACCCGAATATGGCAAAGGCTGTCTAACGGTTGTCCCGGGAACTCTTCGGCGATACGCTCGGCGCAGGTGCTGCGCCAAGCCGTATAGTTCGACATGTGACGCCAGTAAGACACTGAGAGCCAATGGCCGGTGTCGTCGCGGGTTGTTTCAAGGCCCAGGAAACCCTCTTGTGCAGGTGCCAGGCTGACCATTTGGTCTGATGGTCGGTGCTCGCACTCAGTTAAGTGCTCGACAATGGTGGTGTCGCTCAAAATGGCGGCTACGAACGGAGGTATTAGGTTTTCTGCCAAGGTAGCGGTGTCTATGCTCATCATTTTTTCCTTTCTGGATCAAGAATGACGACTTCGTCGGGGTGGCCATAGTTCAGCATCAACCGGGCCCGCTCTTCGAGCATGTCAGGGTCTAGGTTGGAGGGGGTGAGAAGCCTAACTTGGTTTTCAAGGTTGGATTTTTTCGAACCGGTTGCGGCGGCGGTAATTTCTGCCGTGGAGACCTGCTTTTGCAGTTTCCACCACGCCAAAAGGCCTCGCTCTCCGTGCAGGATGTGATAGGCGAAATAAAGCGTTACTGATACACCCAAAAACGGAGCACTCAGCGACTTCAACTGTTTTCGAACGCTATGGAAAAACGACATAACTAACCATGGATCGCCAGATTAAAAAACAATCCACAGCCCCAAACCCAAAGAAGACAATAGATCTACAGATGTTAACAAGCGGTTAGCGTAAATTGACCCAGAGAAAAAATATGGGTGATTTTTGCGTCCCGGTTAACTTGATGCGGCTAGAGGGAGCCTGATGCGGGAATTGAAGGTCAACAGATGTCACTGCAGTGACCAATGCCAAGGCCTGCTGAGGAGGAGCGCCAATTCTCAGAAAAGGCAATTTGAATTTCGGCAAACTTGGTGATCCCTCTAATGTTGGAACGGTTGTTGCCGGTATCATCTAATTAATGGAAAAGCGGTCCAGGCGCTGCGCCGCGACAGTGTCGAAGATGTCCAGGTTCTGTTGATCGAGGCTGCGATCGATCGTGGGCGTGCGCGCGTCATTTGAGCGCGTCAACCCCGGCGAAGTGAGCGTCGAGGCCCAGTTCATTCTCGATACGGATGAGCTGATTGTATTTTGCCAGCCTGTCGGAGCGGCTGAGCGATCCAGCCTTGATTTGTCCGGCGTTGGTAGCGACAGCGATGTCGGCGATGGTGGTGTCCTCGGTCTCACCTGAGCGGTGCGAGATCACCGCCGTGTAGCCCGCCTTGTGTGCCATTTCCACCGCTTCCAAGGTTTCCGATAGGGTGCCGATCTGATTGACCTTGACCAGGATCGAGTTGGCAACACCTTTTTCGATGCCGTTGGCGAGTCGCTTGGGGTTAGTGACAAAAAGATCGTCGCCGACCAACTGAACCCGATCGCCAATCTCGTCCGTCAAAGCCTTCCAGCCGTTCCAGTCATCCTCGGCCATGCCATCTTCAATGGAGACGATCGGGTATTTGCCGACTAGGTCAGCCCAATAGGCAACCATGCCGGCGGCATCGAGTGACTTGCCCTCGCTCGCCAGTTCGTACTTGCCGCCTTTGAAGAACTCGGTCGAAGCGGCGTCGAGCGCTAGCATGACGTCGTCACCCAGCTTGTATCCCGCGCTTTCGACGGCTTTCATGACAAAGTCGAGAGCCTCGGTTGTAGACGCAATATTTGGTGCAAAACCGCCTTCGTCGCCGACATTGGTATTATGGCTGGCCTCACTCAGGCTCTTTTTCAGAGCCTGAAAGATTTCGGCACCCATACGGATGGCATCAGCGCCGCCCGCCGCGCCTACCGGCATGATCATGAATTCCTGGATGTCGATGGGATTGTCGGCGTGCTCGCCGCCATTGATGATATTCATCATCGGCACCGGAAGTGTACGCGCAAATGTGCCGCCGATGTAGCGGTAGAGTGGCAAACCGGCCTCTTCGGTTGCGGCCTTGGCTGTGGCCAAGGAAACACCAAGGATAGCATTGGCGCCGAGGCGGCCTTTGTTTTCGGTGCCGTCGAGTTCAATCATGGCATTATCGATATGCAACTGGTCCTCAGCATCGAAGCCGGAAAGTGCATCGAAAATCTCGCCGTTGACCGCGTTGCAAGCTTGCAAAACGCCCTTGCCGCCAAAGCGCCCCCTGTCGCCGTCTCGCAACTCAACCGCTTCGTGCGCACCGGTTGACGCGCCGGAAGGCACGGCGGCGCGGCCCATGACGCCGGTCTCCAACGTGACATCGACCTCTACCGTCGGGTTGCCGCGGCTGTCAAGAATTTCACGAGCGTAGATATCAATGATGGCGGTCATGTTGAGCTCCTAGCGCTTGCATATCGGTGTTCGATGCGCAACCTCATAGCCCTTGGCTGGGGAACCGGCAAGCGTAAGGTTTGCTTGGGAATTCCAAGCTGTGGTTGCGGGATAAAAATATTTTCATTGCGCCCACCAAGACCGATGCCGTAAGACCAGTTAATGTCTGCTCTGATCAGCATTTCTAGCCTCTCGAAGACCTACAAATCCGGCTTCGTAGCGCTTCGCGACGTCAATCTTGATATCCTGGGCGGTGAAATTCTGGCCTTGCTCGGCCCCAATGGTGCTGGCAAGACGACGCTGATTAGTATTATCTGCGGCATCGTCAACCCAAGCAGCGGTTTGGTCACCGTTGCCGGAAACAATATCATCCGCGATTACAAGAAGACCCGTGCGATGATTGGTCTGGTTCCGCAGGAGTTAGTCACTGACACCTTTGAGACGATTTTGGGCAGCGTCTCGTTCAGCCGTGGCCTTTTCGGCAAACCGGCGGATGCACGCTATGTCGAGCGCGTGCTCAAATCGCTGTCGCTCTGGGACAAACGTGACAGCAAGATCAATACCCTTTCAGGCGGTATGAAGCGGCGTTTGTTGATCGCCAAGGCGTTGGCGCACGAGCCGCGCATCTTGTTTTTGGATGAGCCGACAGCCGGCGTCGATGTGGAACTCAGGAAAGAGATGTGGGAACTGGTGCGTGAACTGCGCAATACCGGCGTCACCATCATCTTGACAACGCACTATATTGATGAGGCGGAAGAGATCGCCGACAGGGTCGCCGTCATCAACCACGGTGAAATCATCGTTGTCGACAGCAAGGTGGAACTGATGCGAAAGCTTGGCAAGAAACAGCTCGTTTTGGAACTTCATGAAAAACTCTGCGCCATACCCAATGCGCTCACCGCCTACCGGTTGGAATTGGCCGAAGGTGGCATGCAATTGGTCTATACCTACGACATCCACGCCGAGCACAAGGGGATTACGGCACTGATGGCCGACCTCGGCAGTACGGGTATCCGTTACAAGGATATGGAGACGACGCAAAGTTCCCTGGAGGATATCTTCGTTGATCTCGTCAGGAGTGAGGCATGAACCTTCTCGGTGTGTGGGCGATCTACAAGTTTGAGATGGCACGGACCAAGCGGACGCTATTACAAAGCATTGTCTCGCCGGTGATCTCGACCTCGCTCTACTTCGTCGTCTTCGGCTCCGCCATCGGTTCGCGCATCTCTGAAATCGGCGGCATCCCCTATGGCGCCTTCATCGTGCCGGGGCTGATCATGCTAACGCTCTTAATGCACAGCATATCGAACTCGTCGTTCGGTATCTTTTTTCCAAAATTTAGTGGTACGATCTATGAGATCCTCTCTGCCCCCGTCTCGCACCTGGAAATCATCGCCGGGTTCGCCGGCGCTTCGGCAACTAAGTCCGTTATTCTAGGCCTTATCATCCTGGCCACATCGGGGCTTTTTGTGCCGGTCGAGATTGCGCACCCGTTCTGGATGCTGACCTTTCTTATCCTGACCGCCGTGACGTTTAGCCTGTTCGGTTTAATCATCGGCATCTGGGCCGATAATTTCGAGAAGTTGCAGATGATCCCGCTCCTCATCGTCACGCCGCTGGCGTTCCTGGGCGGCAGTTTCTATTCCATCGATATGCTACCTAATTTTTGGCAAAAGGTAACCCTGTTCAATCCGGTGCTCTACCTGATCAGCGGCTTTCGCTGGAGCTTTTACGAAATCGCCGATATTTCCATCTCTATCAGCCTCGGCATGATTTGCCTGTTCTTGGGCGTCTGCACGGCCACCATCTGGTGGATTTTTAAGACCGGATATCGGTTGAAGAACTAGGCAGCGATTGAAGTATCGCTGGGGCGTTTAGATTTTCAAGGGCCGTGCCTTGGCGAGGCGGTCGAATTCCATCAACATTTCGATGATGTCCTTGATCTCTGAAAGCGGAACCATGTTGGGGCCGTCGGAGGGCGCATTGTCGGGGGCTTGGTGGGTTTCCATGAACACAGCCGCAACGCCGACGGATACGGCGGCGCGTGCTAGTATGGGTGCAAATTCACGCTGGCCACCCGACGTTTCGCCCTCTCCGCCCGGCTGCTGTACGGAGTGCGTGGCATCGAACACCACTGGTTGGCCAGTGCCGGCTAGGATTGGCAGGCTCCGCATGTCGGTTACTAACGTGTTGTATCCGAAGCTGGCGCCGCGTTCGCATAGCATGACGTTTTCGTTGCCGGCCGAAGTGATTTTGGCTGCTACGTTGACCATGTCCCAGGGTGCGAGGAACTGGCCCTTCTTGACATTGATCGCCTTTCCCGTCGCGGCGGCAGCAAGCAATAGGTCCGTTTGTCGGCACAAAAAGGCCGGAATTTGTAATACGTCAACAACTCCGGCGGCCGGCGCACATTGCTCGGGCATGTGCACGTCAGTAAGGGTAGCGAGCCCGGTGGTTTTCTTTATCTCCGCGAACACTGGTATTGCTTCATCAAGCCCAAGTCCGCGCGGGCTGCCCATGGATGTGCGATTGGCTTTGTCGAACGAGGTTTTGTAGATGATATCGATATCGAGATCCTTGGAGATATCGGCTAAGGCGCCGGCCATATCCAGCGCATGACCCCGGTTTTCCATCTGGCACGGCCCGGCGATGATGGTCAGTGGCAAATCGTTGCCGACCTCCGTATCGCCGATCTTAATATGATGAGAAGCCGCTGCCATGGTCGTCTACACCAGCCTCGATTGCTCGACCGCTGCGCCGATGAACGACGTGAACAGAGGGTGCGGCTCGAACGGGCGTGATTTGAGCTCCGGGTGGAACTGCACGCCGATGAACCAAGGGTGTTCTGGAATTTCGACGATCTCCGGCAAAACGCCGTCTGGTGACTTGGCCGAGAACATCATGCCCTTGGCTACCAAATCGTCCTCGTAGGCGAGGTTAACTTCGTAGCGGTGGCGGTGGCGCTCTGATATGACTTCGGCGCCTTCGTAGATGTCTTGAATGCGGCTCTTTTTTTGCACCACGGCGTCGAAGGCGCCCAAGCGCATGGTGCCGCCCATGCCGTCATCTTCTGAACGATTTTCGATGATGCCATCGCGCTCCCATTCTGTCAGCAGTCCGACGATGGGATTCTGACACTGGCCGAACTCAGATGATCCAGCACCTTTGATGCCGGCGAGATTGCGCGCCGCTTCCACCACTGCCATCTGCATGCCGAGGCAGATACCAAAGTACGGAACCTTGCGTTCGCGCGCGAAGGTCGCGGCGGCGATCTTACCTTCAACGCCGCGCTCTCCGAAACCGCCAGGCACCAAGATGCCATGCACGCCGTCCAGGAGATGAACTGTGTCTTCGCTCTCAAAGATCTCAGAATCAATCCAATTCAGGTTGATCTTCACATTGTTGGCGATGCCACCATGCGTTAGTGCCTCGGACAAGGACTTGTAGGCGTCGAGCAATCCGGTGTACTTGCCGACGACCGCGATAGATACCTCGCCTTCCGGCTTAGTGACGCGGTCCATTATGCTCTTCCAGCGCGATAAATTTGGCGCCGGCGCATCAATATCAAAGTAGCGGCAGACTTCGCGGTCGAGCCCCTGTTCGTGATAAGCGATCGGAACCTGATAGATTGAGGCTACGTCCAAGGCCGGGATTACGGCGTCTTGGCGGACGTTGCAGAACTGGGCGATCTTGCGTCGCTCGCCGTCGGGGATGTCCTGTTCGGCGCGGCAAAGAAGAACGTCGGGCTGGATACCCACAGACAACAATTCCTTCACCGAGTGCTGCGTCGGCTTGGTTTTAAGCTCGCCAGCGGTCGGGATATAGGGCAGAAGCGTAAGATGCAGATACATGCATTTAGCGCGACCGAGGTCGTTCCCCAATTGCCTGATGGCTTCCAGAAACGGCAGGCCTTCGATGTCACCGACCGTACCGCCGATCTCGCAAAGCGCGAAGTCTTCATCGGTGAGGTCACTGACCACAAATTCTTTAATCGCGTCTGTGATATGCGGAATGACCTGGATGGTGGCGCCCAGGTAGTCGCCCCGGCGTTCTCTGGCGATGACATCTGAATAGATGCGTCCCGTGGTGACGTTGTCAGATTGACGCGAAGAGACACCGGTAAAGCGCTCATAGTGGCCAAGGTCGAGATCGGTCTCGGCGCCGTCGTCGGTGACGTAGACCTCGCCATGCTGGTACGGGCTCATAGTGCCCGGATCGACATTGATATAGGGGTCGAGCTTTCTTAGCCGGACTTTGAATCCGCGGGCCTGTAGGAGCGCGCCCAAAGCCGCCGATGCCAAGCCTTTTCCGAGGGAGGAAACCACGCCGCCGGTGATGAATATGAACCGCGTCATGGAACTACACTGTATATCATTCGCCGCCCTTGCCAAAAGAAAAGAGGCCGGAAGTTTCGCCGGCCCCTCGGAATTTTATAAAACCCTTTGAAATTAAGATGTTGGTTCATTTAGCCACCGGCGCGGTTGGCTCGGATGGCTTGGCCGGCGCTATTACCGGAGTGGGCTTCTGATCAAGGATCGAGGTCGATTCGCCCTTATCGCTGGCCAGGATCGCCAAAATGATGGAGGTCACGAAAAACCCGGTGGCCAGAATGGCCGTCGTGCGGGTCAATAAATCAGCCGCCGCGCGGCCGGTCATGAACCCGGCACCACCCCCGCCTCCGCCACCCATGCCAAGCGCACCACCTTCCGAGCGCTGGATCAGGATAACGCCGACGAGACCTAAGGCGATCAACAAATGAATGACCAAAATGACCGTTTGCATATAGCAGTGTTCCAAGAATTCTCTAACTTTCGGCGGTTTTAGTCTGTGTCGGCCGGGATGTAAACGGATTTCGGGCGCTTTCTGCTAACATCGACGCGTCTACATCTACGAAGCGCTCCTGAGCAATCTGCCGGAGGAGTTGGAAACCCGTAATAATTTGTTAAATTGGACTGAAGGCGTTCAAGCACGCTTTAATATTTGGTAGGAGCGTGATGGCGAGGCGACGGAACTTCTGCCAGTTCGCCAAGGTCTATTAGGTTAGGTACCATACACGAGGTGGTTGAGAGAACGGCGTGGCATTAGAGCCAATACAGCTGCCAGTTAACGTTGACATTGGAGGAAAAACTCGGCATCACGCTGAACCAGACTCCCGGATCCCTGGCCTTCGCTCGCTTGCCGATGTCTAAGGATATTTGGGACAGCGAACTGTCGTTTGAATGGACCCTTGATGACCGTCACCATCGACGATATTCGCGCTGCGCATTTGCGTATTGCTGGCCTGGTGGAGAGAACGCCGTTCAGTTGCGCGGCGGCGCTTTCGGAGGTCACCGGCGCG
This sequence comes from uncultured Magnetovibrio sp., assembly GCA_964468005.1. Lineage (GTDB taxonomy): Bacteria > Pseudomonadota > Alphaproteobacteria > Rhodospirillales > Casp-alpha2 > TMED8. Next base: position 22,702 of record CAYXUT010000013.1, read on the forward strand.
GAATTCTGGATTAAATTTGAGAACTTGCTGTTCACGGCACCGTCAAGCACCCGTAACAATGGACGGACAGAAACATAAAAATAATATGTTTGCGATTATTGGTTCGATCATTGTATTCGGTTGCGTGTTTGGAGGCTATTCTGTTCATGGTGACTTAGGAATTATTTGGCAGCCAATCGAATTTGTCATCATCCTCAGCGCAGGTATTGGCGCTTTTTTTGTTGCTAATCCGAAACCGGTTCTTGTCGGCGCTGCCAAGGGATTCGGTACCCTGATTAAGGGGCCGAGTTACAACAAGGACGCTTATGTGGAATTGCTGGGCGTGCTTTACTCGACATTCCGCCTGGCTAAATCCAAAGGTGATCTGGTGCTCGAAAGCCATGTTGAAAATCCGTATGAAAGTACTCTTTTCAGCCAGTTTCCTAAGTTTCACGACGATCACCACGCGGTTGAGTTTTTCTGTGATTATCTCAGGTTATTGACCTTGGGTGCGAGCAGCCCACATGAGATCGAAGGCGTAATGAACCAAGAACTGGAAAATCACCGCAACGAACTGCACAATGTTTCAAATGCCTTTCAGGTCCTTGCCGATGCCGTGCCGGCTCTTGGCATCGTCGCCGCTGTTCTTGGTGTTATTATGACCATGAGTTCAATCACCGAGCCGCCGGAAGTGCTAGGTGGCCTGGTTGTCGCCACCTTGGTCGGAACGTTTAGCGGTATTCTATTGTCTTATGGCATGTTTGCACCGATTGTGGCTTCATTACAGGCCACTTATGGTTCGGACGCCCAGTATATGATGTGTATTAAAGTCGGCTTGATGGGCCATATGCAGGGCTATGCGCCTCAAGTTTCGGTGGAATTTGCGCGAAAGACATTGGCATCGCAAATGCGCCCGACCTTCTCTGAAGTTGAAGACATGATCCAGACCCTATTGGCATCGGTCCAGAGTGATCGGGGCGTTGGACCGTGGCTGACAAAGCCACCAAACAATCGATAATCATCAAAAAGATCAACAAGGCCGATCACGCGCACCACGGTGGTACGCGGAAGATCACTTACGTCGATTTTGTCACCACCATGATAGCGTCCTTCTCTCTCTTTTGACTGTTGAGTTTGATGATCCAGGAGCAGATTGAGGGTATTTCCAACTATTTTGTGCCGACCAGTGCCTCGACCTCGACAAAGGGTTCTGGCGACATTTAGAGTGGTTGAATGATCACCGAGGAAGGCACGTCAAAAAGCTCCATTTCACACGACAGCGTTAGTGCCGTTCTGCCACCGTCCATGGCTGGCAACGGCTCGGAAGACAATGAGAGCGATCCGGGTACTGGTCCCGAATCCTCCAATGAAGAACTGATAAAGGCGGAAGAAGAGCAAATCCAAAAAGGCGAAACCTGTCCCAAGGGCGCTGACGAAAGACATAATTCGGTTCGCTCAAGGGCATTGAGATTGGACGCGGCTTAGCGTACCGTTGTTACATTGAACTTTTATTTTCGGATCTGTAAAAAGCCATGCGGTATCAACCACTTCTCAATACCCGGTTCTTCTTTTCTACGACACCCATGCCGTGTCCTTATTTGCCGAACCGTATGGAGCGACGTGTGGTTACCGAGTTGATTGGGCGCGATCCTGTCACGCTGCACGAGCAGCTCTCGTTCGCCGGTTTTCGTCGCAGCCACGGCATCGCTTACGCGCCGGCCTGCACTGACTGTGATGCCTGCAAGGCGGTGCGGGTGATTACGCGGGAATTCAAGCCAACTCGCTCGCAACGCCGTGTTTGGAACCGCAATTGCCACCTCGGCGTCGAGATTTGTAATCCGGTTGCCACCCACGAACAATACCGGTTGTTTTCCGCCTATCAGCGCGATCGCCACGGCGATGGCGACATGGCGAAGATGGACATCTTAGATTACCAAGGACTGATAGAAGACACCCCGGTCGAAACGGTGCAGGTCGAATTCCGTGATGGTGACGAGAAACTGGTGGCGGTGTGCCTAACCGACCGCATGGCCAACGCCCTATCGGCCGTTTACAGTTTTTTCGACCCTGAGCACGAGGGCGCTAGCCTCGGTTCGCACATGATCCTGTGGCTGATCAAAGAAGCCAAGCGTGCCGGCCTTGAATATGTGTATCTAGGATTCTGGGTTTCGAATTGCACTAAGATGGCCTATAAAGCCCGTTTCCAGCCGATGGAAGTGCGCACCGCTGAGGGGTGGGAGATGTTGGAGCGTGATGCAATTCATGATGGTGTAGCCGGTGATTTGACGGCCCGCTCGACCATACCGATGGAGGTACCGATTAATCTGCCCCTTGATGATCTCCTATAAGCCGCGAGCCTAGAAATCCAACGAGATGTCGCGGTGTATTGACTGGCAACTGGCTACAGCTTCCGCTTGCTCTTCGCTCAAACGCTCCTGTTGGCGCAGGCCAATTGTGTCGCGAATGGCTACGTCGTAGGCGGCTAGGCCGGGCGCCAGTTGTTCGGCTGCTCTTCTCCGCCACGCCATGTCTTCGGCAAAGTACTTCAAGCCCTTGTCCAGTTCTTTGGCGGCGCGATCGTGTTTCGGCTTGGCGCCTTTCATATAGCGCCGCGCCTTGGAAAGACGCGACTTGATCCGGTTGGCGCCGGCGACCTTGCCGAGCTTTTTCTCCACCACCTTAATCGCGGCCATAGCCTTGGCTGTGCCGTCACTGCCACCGATTACGGCGCCCAGGCCCTTGATATCCGCTTCCAGCGCCTTGAGCGCGCCCACATCGGCTAAAATCTTGCGGATGTTTGGAATTGGCTCGTAGGCATCATCAACGTTTCGGTGATACTTGCGGCGTGCCTGTTTTTCAATCTTTCGAACCTGCAAGTAGGTTTTACGAGCCTCGTTCCAGCCTTCAGGTGTGCGTTGAGTGAACGTCGCTTTCTGTGTTTCAAGCGCAGCGATCTCGTCGTCGATATCTTGCAGATGGCCTTTGGCGTTCGGTGCGTCTTCTTGAATGTCCCGGCGCTCTCTTTTTAGTTTCTCGATCTTACGCTCGATAGCGCGGATCTTGACGCGAAGGTCACGCATTTCTTGGTGCAAGGGCCGGTAGATCGGGGTGAAATCGTTGACGGTTTTTTCTGCTGCTTTCACTTTTTCGACCAGCGCGAAGGTCTTAGATGCCGCATCAAAACCCTCTTTCAAGGATTGCTGAAGATTTTTCGGCAAGTAACTGATATCAAGCTTCTTTGCGGTATCGATGCTGGTGCGCAGCGCGTCTACGTGTTGGCCGTATTGAGTAAACAAGTAACCGTCGAGACACAGTTGCAGGCGCGGATTTTTCGGCGGCGGTGCCGTCTCGGAGGTCAAATACACCTTGTTCGGCAGGTAGTTCACCAGAGACGGGAAAAACCCGACGATGGCGAGACCCGCCAACTGCAGCAAGATGAACGGCACCACGCCTTTATACATCTGGATGGTGCGTACGATGGGCGGAGCGACACCGCGAAGATAAAATAGCGCAAAACCAAACGGCGGAGTCAGGAACGACGTCTGCATGTTGACGCCGATCATCACGCCGAGCCACACGGCCGTGACGTTAGCGGTCGGATCGGCCAGCAAGATCGGAGCGATGATCGGCACGACTACCACTGCGATCTCAATGAAATCGAGGAAAAAACCGAGAATGAAGATCACCGCCATGACGACGACGAATTTGGAAATGAAGCCACCAGGCAAGCCGGAAAGGAAGTCGCGCACCAGTTCCTCGCCACCGAACGCCCGAAAAGCCGCCGTCAGCATAGCCGCACCCAGCAGGATTATGAACACCAATGAAGTTGTTTTGGCGGTTTCGATCATTACGCCCTGTAAGGTGTCGTCGATCTTCAGTGCACGCCAGCCGCTCCAGGCCACGGCATAGAGAAACACCGCCGAGGCGATGGATGCGAGTATGGTGGCCGTGACGTCAGAACTGGTTTGTATGTTCTTTACGTTGATGTCGTGGAAATGCAGCAACACCGCCATGGAAAATACCGAAACAACTGCCAGAACGGCTGGCGTAAACGCTCTCTTCTGGCCTTCCTTGAGCCGGTAGCCAGCCATGATCATGGCGCCGATGGCGCCAATGGCGCCGGCTTGATTGACTGTTGCAACGCCTAGAATGATTGAGCCAAGAACAACGAAAATCAGCGTTAAGGGCGGCATCAAAACCACCAGAACACGGGCGAAAAACTTCGGGCCCATTTTGCCTTCGAAGGGCGCTGGCGGTGCAAGGGTCGGGCGGATCAGAGCCACGACCAGGATATAAAGAACATAGAGGCCGACCAGCACCAGACCCGGCAGGAAGGCGCCCAGGAACATGTCGCCGGCTGAGGTTGATGTCAGGTCGAATTGCGTCGGCAGGTTGGAAACGCCGGTTCCTGCTTTGTAGTCGGCGGTACGGATGGAGCTGCCCTGATCGGTGGCGTTGGATAGTTGGTCGGCTAGGATGATCAGCACGATGGAAGGTGGAATGATCTGGCCCAGGGTTCCTGATGCGCTGATGGTGCCGGTGGCGAGCGCGTGTGAGTAGTTGGCGCGCAGCATGACCGGAAGAGAAATCAGCCCCATGGCAATCACGGTAGCGCCGACGATACCGGTTGTCGCAGCCAGCAGCGCGCCAACCAGCACCACCGAAATACCAACACCGCCCGGGACCGGGCCAAACAGTTGGCCCATGGTCACCAAAAGGTCTTCGGCGATTTTCGAGCGCTCCAGCATGATGCCCATGAAGATAAACAGGGGGATGGCGATCAACGTGTCGCGTTCGGCCTCCCAGTATATGCCGCGGAAGTTGGTGACCCCAGCATTAAGCCATTGAATGGGATCACCTTGGGCGAAATAGGCTTCGACGCGGCCTTCGATCAAAAAGCCGAGCAACGCCGCCAGACCAATAGTGATAATGGCCGAACCCGGAAGCGCAAAAGCCACCGGAAAACCCGCGCCGAGCGCAAAGACCATAGTCAAAATCAAAACAATCAGAAACAGGATTTCCATGAACGGCTTTCGATCGGGTTAGAATTGAGCGTGTTCTTCCTTGTCCGGGTGGTGATCCGGCTCACTCAGAAGCACGGCAACGTTGCTTAGGAAATAGCTGGCGAACTGGATCATCATGGTCACGGCGAACACTAGTAAGAATGCCGCCAGCCAGTATTTGACAAACATCCCGTAGCCTGCCTGCGTCACTTCAAAGGTCAGGAGCGGCCCATTGATGACGCTGAATTTTCCGTTCATGCCCTGCGACAAAACAATCCAGCAAAGCGGAATGCCAAGTAGCATCGATCCCAGGGCATTGGTCCAGGCTTTACCCTGCTCGGAAAACCCGGCGTAAAGGATATCGACGCGCACATGCCCTTCATGTAGAAGCGTGTAGGGACTGGCGAACAGGAACAGCGCGCCATACCAGAACCGTACCAAATCGGCCATGAAGGCCTGTTCGTAGGAAAAAACAAAACGCGCGATGACGATCTGGATCTCGGCCACCACGATCAATAGCGCCAGCCAAGTAAATCCGAGCGAGCGCACGAAGTAGGCAATCACGAAAGACAAAGCGATCAAAGGATAATGGACAACCTCTCCACGGTACTTGGAGCGGCCGAGGTCCTTTGCAAGATGATCGCCGAAGACTGAAACGTCGATGCCCTCGACCCGGAGAAACGACAATATCATGTCAATGGCGCCGACCAACAATACCGACCAGAACGCGGCACGGATAAGGTATGCCGTGAAGTCGGATAGCATTTCGGAATCGTCGTGCATGGTGCGGTTCGGCGTTTTTATGACGAGCGCAATGACGGCGAATAATGGAACAAGGTAAAAGCCCACTTGTGTCCATACCAGGCCCAATGTGCCGCCATTCAAGGGCTTGCTTAGGGGCTCAAAGCCCCCAACACCCAGATGCGACATCAAAGCCGGCAGCCCTGGCCAATCGCGCCAAAAGTTCAGATAGTTGTTCAGTAAAAATGCTAATACTAAGGTCATCGTGGCAAAGGCGAAAATGCGGGCCAACGGCACGATGGGATTGCCGGTAATGGCGACGTTGACCTCCCTGCTGTTGGAAGGGGTGCGGTTACCTTCGATCTGGACGGGCGCGTGTGAATTCATCTCAATCCGTCACATTCGAGCGTATCAATAACGGTAAACATCTTTCGTACAATGTAAGAAGCGGAGCTCCAGACCAGAGCCCCGCTTCCCCATATTACTTTCGCCCGGTCAGTTTACAGGCCGAGTGCTCTATTACGTTGGGCCAGGAAGGCCTGGTCAGAAATCTTCGACCAGCCACCAAGGTCTTTACGTGCGGCAACAAAACTGGCATCGATTTTTTTAGCCAGAGGACTATGTGCGCGAACACCGGCAAATACTTCTTCTGCCGCTTCTGCGAAAGCATCGTAGACGTCGTCATTGAATTGCCGCAGTTTTACGCCTTGCTCGGTTACTAGCTTAGTTAGCGCAGATCCGGATTTCATGTTGTATTCGGCCATCATAGTGTCGTTTTCCCAAGACGCTGCAGCTTCGATGGTCAGCTGATCGGTCTTGTCGAGGCTTTCCCACCACTTCTTATTCATGCCAAAGGAAATCATTGAGCCTGGCTCATGCATTCCAGGATAGTAATAGTATTTGGCGGCTTCGTAGAACTTCATGAAGCTGTCGTTCCA
>CAYXUT010000014.1:0-27756 GCA_964468005.1 uncultured Magnetovibrio sp.
ACGATCATAATGGGTCCCTTCTTGGAAATCTGTCAATTGGATGAAAACTGGACATAACTCCGGCCGCGATGTAGATGCCGGGCAAAAGTAACACGCCGAACAAAATTTCGAAACAGGGTCTCGATAAGAGCTTGGCGCAAGCGGCGGTCAAATTCCATGCTGATGATGGCAGGCATGACGGTGCCTGCGGAAACAATGGTAAGATTCGTCGGCAACGCGCCGCAGCTGACAATGGCCACGCAGAGCGCCACCGCACCGATGCTGAACCAGAACCCCATGGTCTGAATCAGGGCGTCACGGCGCAAACCAAGAGCTTGCATGTAAAGCACTGCCGGTACTGCAAGCGAGCCCGCGAAACAGCTGATGGTGCCGGTTATGGCGCCTGCCAGAGGCTACAATACCGGCCCGAACGGCCTGACAGTCTTAATCTGCAGAGTTTTCAGGCTGTAGACGGCGTAGCTGAACAGGATGATGCCGAGGACGGTGGTTAGAACAGCGGCGTTTGTCGCGACCATGATGCCGACGGCAGACCAGATGGTGATGATATCTGTCAATAGCAGAGGCCATAGGTGCTTTAATATTTCGACCATGTGTCTGCCAACGACACCCAGCCAGATATTGGTAACGGACGGAGACACCATAAGGATGACGATGGTCTATTTGAGATCGATCGCGAACATCATTAGGACTAGCGATATGGCTGGAAGGCCAAGGCTGGTCATCCCCTTAACCAGGCCCGCCACAAACACCGTTAATGCGATGAACATCAGGGCTTCAGTTTAGAGCATCTTGACCCTAAAGCCGGCGGAGAGCGCCGCTCATCCACCCTTTTTCTGAATTTTTGCCCAGGTATCGCGCAGTCCCAGAGTGCGGTTGAAGACAGGCTTGTTCGCCGTGCCTTCCGGGTCGGAGCAGAAATAACCTAGGCGTTCGAACTGTACGGTCTGGCCTGGCTCAAAACCTACAAGCGAAGGCTCCAACTGACAGCCCTTCATCACCATGAGCGAGTCCGGATTGATGTCGTCGATGACGTCGTTTTCGGCACCAGGGTTGGGGCGGGTGAAGAGATGACTGTAAGATCTGATCTCGGCCGTGGCGGCGTGTTTGGCAGAAACCCAATGCAGGGTTGCCTTGACCTTGCGCCCGTCAGGGGCATTGCCACCTCTGGTATTGGGGTCATAGGAACATCGTAGTTCGATGATTTCACCAATATCGTTCTTGATGGCTTCTCGGCAGGTCAGGAAGTAGGCGTAACGAAGCCGTACTTCGCGTCCCGGTGCTAAGCGGAAGAACTTTTTTGGTGGGTCTTCCATGAAATCTTCGCGCTCAATGTAGAGCTCACGCGAAAACGGCACCATGCGTTTGTCACAATCTGGATCTTCCGGGTTGTTGATGGCTTCCAGTTCTTCTGATTGGCCTTCCGGATAGTTCTCGATCACCACCTTGACAGGATCAAGCACTGCCATGCGCCGGTCAGCAGTCTTGTTCAGGAGTTGGCGTACGCAATGTTCCAGGAGTTCCAGTTCGATCACCGCATCTGATTTGGTGACACCGATGCGCCCGGCAAAATCGCGGATAGCGGCGGCGGGAATGCCGCGTCGGCGGAGGCCCGCTATTGTTGGAAGCCTCGGATCATCCCATCCCGACACGTGGCCTTCCGTCACCAGTTGTATCAGGCGGCGCTTGGAAAGTACGGTGTGGGTCAGGTTGAGGCGTGAGAATTCATACTGGCGGGGCTTAGACGGTGTCGGCAAATTATCGATGAGCCAGTCATAGAGCGGACGGTGATCCTCGAACTCCAATGTGCAGACTGAATGGGTGACGCCTTCAATGGCGTCGGACTGGCCATGCGCGAAGTCGTAGGTGGGATAGATGTGCCAAGCGTCGCCGGTACGTGGATGGCTGGCGTGTACGATGCGGTAGAGCACCGGGTCACGCAGGTTGATGTTGCCACTAGCCATGTCGATCTTGGCGCGCAGCACGTGTGATCCTTCTTCGAACACCCCAGCCCGCATGCGGCGGAAGATATCCAGGTTTTCCTTAGCCGTGCGATCTCGATAGGGGCTCGGTTTTCCGGGTTCGGTGAGCGTGCCCCGATATTCGCGAATTTCATCGGCGCTCAAATCATCTACGTAAGCCAGACCTTTATCAATTAGGTGCTCGGCCCAATCGTAGAGCTGCTCAAAATAATCCGACGCGTGATAGAGATGCTGGTTCCAGTCGAAACCGAGCCAATGCACGTCCTTCTTGATGGCATCAATAAATTCCTGCTCTTCCTTGGCGGGGTTGGTGTCATCGAACCGCAAGTGGCAGCGGCCGCCAAAATCGGCGGCGATGCCGAAATTCAGGCAAATCGACTTGGCATGGCCGATATGGAGGTGCCCATTTGGTTCCGGCGGGAAACGCGTGACCACGGTTTCGGTGCGTCCCACGGCAAGGTCATCACGCACCACGTTACGAATGAAATCGCTGGCCAATTGTTCTTCTGATGTTTGATCGTCACTCATCGCCCCTCAATGCCAAAAAAACACGGTCCCGCCAAGCCCCATTGGTTGTTTTGCCCAATGAAATGTCAGCGCGAGTGTGTTGCCTTTTGCCCGGACGCTTTCATAATCCTCGGCATTGATCAGACAAATGGGGGATACGAACATGGGTCGCGTGACATTGGACGGGTTGCTTAATCCAGGGTCTGTAGCGATTCTGGGGGCGACGGACGCGCCGCACCGGGTCGGCGGTCGGGTCATGCGCTATATGCACGAGGCCGGATTCGAAGGACCGATCTATCCTATTAATCCGAAGCGTGAGACCGTGCAGGGCAAGAAGGCCTACTCCTCCATATCTGATATTCCAGGTGAAGCCGATCTCGCCATTCTATCGATCCCCGCAAGCGCGGTGAAACAGGCATTGTTCGATTGCGCGGCCAAGGGTGCCAAGGCGGCGGTAGTGTTCTCGTCCGGGTTTGCTGAAATGGGCGACGAAGGCCGCGCTATGCAGGACGAATTGCGAGATGCCGCCAATGATGCGGGGGTGCGCCTGCTTGGCCCCAACTGCTTGGGTGCGGCGAGCGTTAAGTCGGGGGTCATCGCGTCTTTCAGTTCCAACTTTCTCGACGCCCTGCCCGAACCAGGAAGTGTTGCGGTCGTTTCACAAAGCGGCGCTTTCGGCGCGCACCTCTATTCGCTGGCGCGGGCTCGAGGTATTGGGCTTTCACACTGGGTGACCACCGGTAACGAAGTTGATATTACCGTTGCCGAATGCCTCGATTTTCTAGTTGATCGGCCGGAGGTCAATACGCTCGTTGTCTACGCAGAAGGCATCAATGATGCCGACGGGTTGCGGCGTTCGTTGGAAAAAGCCCGCCAGGCAAGGAAACCGGTGATATTCCTTAAAGTAGGGCGCACGAAAGCCGGTGCCGAAGCCGCGAAATCGCACACCGCCTCGCTTGCAGTCTCGGACGCTTTGATTGACGCGCTGTTCAAGCAATACGGCGTCTACCGGGCCGACAAGACTGACGAGATGATGGACTTGGCCTACGCTTGCCAGATGGGCGTCTACCCGAAAAGCCGCAAGCTTGGAATTTTGACTATCTCGGGTGGTGTCGGCGTGCAGATGGCCGATTTGGCGATCAAACATGGCCTAGATGTGCCGGCCATGCCGAAAGCCGTACAACGAAAAATCAGTGAGATGCTACCCTTTGCGGCGGTTCGCAATCCGATCGATATCACCGCTACCGCTATGGAGGATCCAACCTTTGTTCCGATCACCCATGAAATCTTACTCAATGAGACGGACTGTGACGCGGTAGCAACGTTCCTGACCCCGGTTTCCGGGGGGCATGAGACGGCGGATGTTTTGCTGCCAATGTTCCAGTCAATTCGGGAGAGAGAACCCGATAAGACCATCTCTCTCAATATCATCATGGAGCCGGATGTGACTAAGCGGTATGAGGATGCTGGGTACACTGTCTTTGATACGCCCGACCGTGCCGTTAGTGCCTTGGCCGGGTTGATGAAGTTTCGCGAAAATTTTGATCGAGGTGAAGGAGATGAATTGCCTTCCTTGCCATCTGATATTGAGCCAGTGTTGGGCGAAGCCGTTAGCGAGGTCGAGGCGAAACGCGTTCTTGCCTCTGCCGGCATTTCGGTAGTGCGTGAGGAGCTTGCGAAGGATGCTGACGCGGCTGTGTCCAGCGCCGCGGCGATGGGCGGTAAGGTGGTGCTTAAGATTGCCTCAGCTGATATCCAGCACAAGACAGAAATTGGAGGCGTTATCGTTGGTGTCGAGGGGGATGAGGCTGTGTGCGAAGGGTTCAAGACCTTAATTAGACGCGCCAAGGAGGCTATCCCTAATGCTCACATTGACGGTGTCGTAGTATCCGAAAAGGCCACGGGTGGCGTTGAGACAGTAATCGGCGTCAATACCGACCCGACCTTTGGACCGGTAGTGATGTTCGGGCTCGGGGGTATCTTTGTTGAAGTCTTGAAGGATGTCACCTTCCGCTTGGCTCCCTTCGGCAAGGATGAAGCTAAGCGCATGATCCGTGAGATCAAATCCTTCGACGTGTTGACCGGAGCGCGCGGTGGACCGGCAGTTGATCTAGACGGACTGGCCGAGACCCTGGCCAGGGTCTCGGTATTTGCCGCCGAGAACACGGACACATTGGAAAGCCTAGATATCAACCCGTACCTCGCCTTACCCAAGGGTGGAAAGGCGCTCGACGCGCTGATCGTACCGCGTTAGGGTCCGGTTCTTCATTGAATCCAACCCGGATACCTAAACCATGATCAGTGCCGAATCTTATTTTTCGGATGCTTTGAAAGTCACGGACCCAGATGTTTTTCAGGCGATTGCCAGTGAGCTTCAGCGTCAGTCTGATCAGATCGAATTGATCGCGTCGGAAAACCTCGTCAGCCTGGCGAGCTTGCATGCGCTCGGTTCGGTGATGGTCAATAAGACGGTCGAAGGCTATCCCGGACGGCGATATTATGGCGGTGCCGAGTTCGCAGACGTTCTGGAATCCCTTGCGATTGAGCGCGCCTGCGCACTGTTTGACTGCAAAAACGCCAACGTGCAGCCGCATTCGGGCTCACAGGCCAATCTGGCGGTGTTTGCCGCACTCCTGAAACCGGGTGACACGATCCTCAGCATGGACCTATCTGCCGGCGGGCATCTGAGCCACGGCTCCAAGGCCAATATCAGCGGTAAGTGGTTCAATGTTATCCCCTATGGCGTCAGCGGTGACGATTGCTGCATTGACATGGAAGCAGTCGAGCGTTTGGCACAGAAACACCGCCCGAAACTGATCATCTGCGGCGGGTCCGCCTATCCGCGGGCCATCGATTTCGGGCATTTCCGCCGGATTGCCGACAGCGTCGGGGCATGGCTATTGTCGGACATGGCGCATTTCGCCGGTCTCGTTGCCGGCGGCCAGCATCCGCACCCTTTGCCGCACGCCCACGTGGCGACGGCGACAACCTACAAGAACCTGCGTGGCGTGCGCGGTGGCCTAGTGCTCTGGAACGATGATGAGTTAACCGGAAAGCTTAACAGCGGCGTGTTCCCCGGCGTCCAGGGCTCAGTAATGCTTAATGCGGTCGCCGCTAAGGCGGTGTGCCTGGGTGAGGCATTGAAGCCGGAGTTCAAAGAATATGCAGCCAATGTACTCACCAATGCCCGCGCGTTGGCCACGGCACTAGTGGAACGGGATATCAAAGTCCTTACGGGAGGTACCGATACACCGTTGATGCTGATCGATCTTAGGTCATTGGGGTTGACCGGCGACGTAGCCTCGGAAGCACTAGACCGCGGAGGGCTAACCTGCAACAAGAACGGTGTTCCTGGCGATCTGGAACCGCCTCAGGTGACGTCTGGGCTTCGTTTTGGCGTCTCGGCGGGCACGGCACGGGGATTTCTGGTTGATGAGTTCAAGGCCGTTGGTGGTTGGATCGCCGATGTGTTGGAAGGCTTGTCGAAGACTGGTCCTGAGGATAACGAGGGCATCGAAGTCAAGGTGCGCGAACAAACCCTAGAACTTTGTCGGCGTTATCCGATTTATCCTGGATTGATGGAGTAACTGTGCCATGGCCGATGGTGGCGCGACCATCCGAAAGCATTCCGTTGTGATCGTCGGTCACCGTACCAGCGTATCTCTGGAGGATGCTTTTTGGAATGAACTCAAGGACATTGCCCAATCGCAGGGCCGCTCGCTTAATGATCTAATTGCTGACATCGATCGTAGGCGGTTGGGGAATCTCTCAAGCGCGCTGAGGGTGTATGTGTTAGAACGACTGCGAGAGTAAGCGGTTTAAAGCTTCTTAAACAGCTTTTGTATTAACTGCTGCGGCGAAGGGGGCTGTTGTTGCTCTTGAGTGCTGCCTCGCGGTGGCGGCGGGGGGTGCCGATTCAGCCGTTGCTGTTGTCGAGCGCCGCCACCCAAGATACCTTTGAGGATGCTGCCGACACCTTTCGGCACTTTGTTCAATAGGGCATCAGCGCCAGGGATCGGAACGCCAGCGCCGAGTGCCGCACCGGTATCGACCTTGACCCGAGGGGCATCCAAAGAACCCGTAATGGCAAAGGGGACTGCGGTGCCGGTTTCACGGATCTTGGCCTTTAAAACCTTCATCAGCATGCTTTCCGCGAGCTTCACCTGGCCCTTAATGTCGATCGCCCAATTGGGCAGGTTGATGCTGCCGGCAGCACCGCCATTGCCGGAGGTGGAGGCCAGTTTTAGATCGCGTGTCGTCGCGATGCCGCGCACAATATCGAAGGACGCACTAACCGATGCCTTGTCGTTGGCGGCCTTGCCACCCAGCTGATTAAGCGAGGTGAAAAGGCTGAGAAATCCTGAAAGTAAGGAGCCTTGGACCGCCTTATCCACATCCATTCCCGTAATGGAGAAATTTGCTTTTCCGTCGAGCGCCGAGATCATATTGGCGACATTGCGCCCGGAGCTATTGATGTCGAAGGCAACGTCCATTTTGCCATTTGCCGCGGCTTCGCCGGTGACGGCTTTGAGTGCATCTTCGATATTTAATCCGCTCACTCGTACAGAACTCGCAAAACTATTGCTGTCGGCGGCCGCTTGTGCGCGCCCCGATAACGCGCCACCAAAGATCCTGCCGCTGAACCGCTCGAGATCAAGTACGCCGTTGGTGATTTTTCCGATGATATTCGTTTGTTCGGCCAAGTAGCGGCCATAGATGACGATTGGTGCTTTCAGGGCAATGTCTGCATTGAGCAGGTGCAGGGCGGAGAAGTCGAGCGGTTTAGTTGGCCACTTACCACGCGCCGCGAAATGGAGATTGGGCGAGCGCCCGAATGCGGGCCTCAATGGGCTGCGCCACGACGCCGGAACGAGTGTTGGGAGCAATTTCTTAATAGCCGCGTTCTTCTGGCTCGGCAGGAAGTGTTCAATATTGAGTGCGCTGGTCTTGAGATCGGCTTTGACATGAGGCTTTGTGCCCGTGAATTGCGCCGACAACGATCCGCCCAGCGAAGTCTTGCCAATACGGCCTTGTATGGCGCTTAAGTTTATGGTTTCCGCACCGCCCTTGATGGCTGCGGTAAGATCAATGCCGCCAATCCGTCCAGCAGGACGGTAATTGATGCCGAGGCGGCGGAGCAGTTTCGGTAAGTTTGTATGGCGTAGCGTAAATTTTCCGCTCAGCATGTCGCTGGTCGACATGGCGGAGATACGGCCGCGATAGGTGACGGCGGTTCCGGCGAGCCCCAATGCGGCATCGATGGTTGGTGCCAGAAGACTGCCGTCAAGCCGCCCTTTAATACTTGCCGCGCCGAGCTTCTTGGCGAGCGGCGGGAGCTTGGTGCCGGACATCCGTCCAATTGCCGCCAAGTCCGGAGCCTTGGCGCTGAACCGAATGTTTTTTGCCTCTGGTACGCTGGAAAGGCCGGCTAGTTTACCGGACATGCGAGCTGAGGCTCCGGCCAGCCGACCGACACTTAGCCGTTTTAAATCGAGCGCGCCGTTGTAGAGCATACCTTCGGCGACCATGTCTTTCACAGGTGTCCCTTTGTAGACGGCAGATTTGATATGCAGGTTGAAGTTGGCGTCGAAAGTGTTGAGAACGCCAAGCGCACTTAAGGGGTTGTTCGCGCGCTTGTTCGGCACCAGTTTTTTGACCGGGTCTGCACCCGTGGACTTCGAAGATTTCTTGGAACCGCCGGACCTCTTGATTTTCTCCTCTGTCGGCAGGTAGGCGTCAGCATTGAACCGGTCAATCACCAGGGCCGCGCCAATGCCAGGGCGTTTGCGAAGCGCCAGGATGACGCCACCATTGAGGCGCGAGCTGTCAAAACCGACATCAAGACCGGTAAGCTGGATTTGTTCGGGCGTGGCCAGGATCTGGCTCTTGAAATTAACTCGGCGGAGGCGGTCGGCTGGGACAGGTGGCGGCTTGATCGAGAGCCACGAGAGCACGCTCCGGAGGTCATTGGTGACTGTTGAAACGTCGCCCGTGAAGGTCGGCACCTGTTTTGACGTGGTCAGTTCACCTTGTACGTTGAAGTCAGAGCCACCTGGAAATTCCGCTGAAACCTGTCCAAGGCGGAGCGCCCCGTCGACCAGTTCGGCGTTGACCAGGACATCCCTGATGACGCCGTTCTTGTAACCGACGGCATCGACCGTGAGGATCATGGAGCCGGTGATAGCGTTGGGCAGCGTAAATCGTAGTGGGGTGTTTGCCTTTGCGGCTTTGGTTTTGGTAACGAGTTTGGCTTTACGGATTGCAACCGGTTCTTTCTTGGCGTTAGGCTCGGCGTCGGTTGGTATAGGCGCCTTCTTAAGCGCTGCCAAAAACTTGTCCGTATCGATCTGATTAATGGCGAGTTGGGTATCGAAACGCACCTTATCCGCGAGATCGGCCTGCAAATCACCCTTGGCCTGAACGTTCATGACTTCGACGGCTAAATCCTTGATCTCCAGCGCCTCGGCGGACGCCGTAATCTCACCACTGGCGTCAAGTGGTATTGGTGCGTCAGCGCCCGGCAAAATCATTCCAAGCGACTTCAGCACCACGCCCAGGTCCTGACCTTTGAGTTTGACGGAACCTTTGAATTGCGGCGTTTCGCGCAAGTTGACTAAAGAGCCCCCGGCCTTCACCGATACGCTGACGGACTGCAGTGAAACCTGCGCATTAAATGGCACCGTACGCTCTTGGATGATTTCGCCAAGCGACAGGGAATAGTTCAGAGGCATGCCGCGTAGTACCATCGAGCCGTTGCTCTCTAGCGGACCATGCAAAGAAGCTGCCGCGATGGTGGCGTTGAGTTTTTCCACCGGTTCAACAATTCCTGCCGCCGTATCACGATAGATGACGGTGCCGTTTGCGATGGTGAAGTTATCGAGAATGATATCCGGCGTGCTGGTTGCTGCAGAGGAACCTGAACCCGACCCCGCTTTTGAGATGTCGGTCTGTTTTTCAGTAATCTCTGGAACTTTGATCTCCCAGTTGGCTCGGCCGTCGGCCAGTCGCTCTAACTCGATAATGGGCTCGATCAGTTTCACTGTTTGAATTTGGAATTTGCCTCTCAGTAACGGTGCGAAAGCAATGCGGATTTCAACTGCTTTCAGGCTTGCTATATTTGGTGATTGGCTGCCAGGCAGGCTGGAAAACGTAATATCCTCAGCGACCAGGGCCGGGGCCGGCCAGATGGCAATATGGACTTTGCCGGCAATGTTTAACTCACGACCGGTTAATTCCCGAACCTTGTCCTGGGCCATACCTTTGTATTGGTTCCAATCGATGAAACTGGGCGCTACCACCACAGCGCCGACGGCAACGACAATAAGTACGGCGATGGACCAGAGAACTTTCCACACGGCGTTAATCCCGGGATGGTTATTATTGAAATTCCACTCGCTAGTATATGCAAACCGCGAACATTTGAGAGGCTTAAGTGTAGTGAGTCCCGTTGTTCAGGACAATACCAGGATAGCGCGGAAATCATTCACATTAGTGTATGTAGGGCCGGTCATCACCAGATCACCGAGTTCCGAGAAAAAGCCGTATGAATCGTTGTTCAAAAGGTGGGCTTTAGCGTCGACACCTGACTCGGCGGCACGCGCCAGGGTGTCTGGCGAGATTTGCGCACCGGCGTTGTCTACGGAACCGTCGATACCATCTGTATCGCAGGCAATCGCATAAATGCGCTCGGCGCCGTTCAGCTCGATTGCCATGGCCAGCATGTATTCGCCATTCGGGCCACCGCCACCACTACCCGTTATTGTCACCGTCAATTCGCCGCCGGATAGGATGATGGCTGGGGTGGCGATAGGTTCGTTACAGTCGCGAATAGAAATTGCCAGTTTCGCGTGCTCGGCGGCCACATCGCGGGCCTCTCCTTCAAGTGCATCGCTGAGGATGTGAACGTTGAATCCGGTTTTACGGGCTTTTTCGGCAGCTGCTACCAGGCTGGCGGAGGGGCGTGCTGTCAGGCGCACGTCGGTGCTGGCAAATATAGGATCTCCGGGTTTCGGGGTCTCTGGCTCGCCGCATTCCAGATATCGTGCCACGGCGTTAGGCAATTTGATGTTGAACTTTTCGACGATGGCGCGAGCGTCCCCGAAACTGGTGGGGTCGGGAACCGTCGGGCCAGAGCCGATGACGCCGGGGTCATCACCGGGAACATCCGAGATCAACAGCGAAACGACTTTCGCTGGCGCGGCCTGTGCAGCTAGCCGTCCCCCTTTGACGGCGGAGAGGTGTTTACGTAGGCAGTTCATGTCGATGATCGTCGCGCCGGAGCGCAACAGTTCACGATTGACGGCCTGTTTGTCGGCTAATGTCAAACCTTCGGCGGGCAGTGTGAGCAACGACGATGCGCCGCCGGAAATCAAGGCGATGCAGAGATCGTCCGAACCGAGATCAGAAACCAGTTCCATCATCCGTTCTGCCGCATCGAGACCGGCTTGGTCGGGGACCGGATGGGCGGCTTCGATGACCTCAATGTGTTGGCATGGTTTGCCGTAATCGTAGCGTGTGATCACCAAGCCGGAAAGTTCCCCTGGCCAGTGGGCCTCAAGTGCCTGCGCCATCACCGCAGACGCCTTGCCGGCGCCGATGACCAGTGTTCGACCCATCGGTGGTTCGGGCAGGTGAGGAGGTACGCAGAGCATCGGGTCGGCGGCGTCGACAGCGGCGTCAAAGAGGCCGCGCAAGGTTTCCTGGGGAGGCATGGATGTTCTTGAAACCGCCTACAGGTTGACGAGCTTGCCGGGGTTCATGATATTGTCGGGATCAAGAGCCTGCTTCATGGCACGCATGACGCTCATGGCCTCGCCGTGCTCGGCGATGAGAAATGGTACCTTGCCGTAGCCAACGCCATGTTCGCCGGTGCAGGTGCCGTCCATGGCTAAGGCGCGCATCACCAATCGCTCACTAAGCTCCTTGACGCGTTTCATCTCTTCCGCGTCATTCTGGTCCATCATTATCGTTAAGTGGAAGTTGCCGTCCCCCACATGGCCGACAATGGGAGCTAGCAGACCGTTTCCGTCAATATCCTTTTTGGTCTCCAGGATACATTCGGCCAAACGTGAAATGGGCACGCATACATCGGTGGCCATGCCTTTGGTGCCGGGGCGCAGTGCAATGGCCGCATAATAGGCATCATGGCGCGCTTGCCAGAGCCGGTTTCGGTCCTCAGTCTCAGTCGCCCATTGAAAATGGGAGGCGCCGAAGTCACCTGCGATGGCTTCGACCGCCTCGACTTGTTCCTTGACACCCGCCGGCGAGCCGTGAAATTCAAAGAACAAGGTCGGTTTCACCGCATAGTCGAATTTTGCGTACTTGTTGATTGCGTCCATCTGTACTTCATCTAGCAGCTCGATACGGGCAACGGGAATGCCGCTCTGGATAGTGAGAATGACCGTGTTGACAGCCGATTCAAGGTCTGGGAAGCCTGTCACAGCCGCCGAAATGGCTTCTGGGATGCCGTAGAGCCTCACGGTGACTTCGGTGATAACACCAAGTGTCCCTTCGGATCCGACAAACAGCCTTGTCAGGTCATACCCAGCAGCCGATTTGCGTGCTCGCCTTGCCGTACGGATGATCCTCCCGTCGGCAAGAACAACGGTTAATGAAAGGACATTCTCACGCATGGTGCCGTATCGGACCGCATTGGTGCCCGACGCGCGGGTCGCGGCCATACCGCCGATACTGGCATCGGCGCCAGGATCGACCGGGAAGAACAAACCCGTATCGCGGAGATTTTCGTTTAGCTGCTTGCGCGTCACGCCAGGCTGAACCGTAACATCCATATCTTCGGAATTGACGTGAATAATCTCGTTCATTTCTGAGACATCGAGGCAGACACCCCCGTGCAGCGCAGCAACGTGTCCTTCAAGCGAAGTGCCTGTACCGAACGGGATAACCGGCACACTGTGCGCCGCACAGAGCTTAACGATCTCGCTAATCTCTTCGGTGGAACGCGGGAAGACAACGGCGTCTGGCGCGCGGCCCTCATGATAGGACTCATCTTGGCCATGCTGTTCGCGAACGGCCAGCGACGTGCTCAGGCGTTGGTCGACGGTGCCACGGAGTGCATTTAAAAATTCTTCGTCCAGTGCCGCTGGATTTGCCGACATTGTCATCTCCAGTTTCCAAGAAAGGGCTGCAGTCTGACTGAAGCATGACGGTGTCGCAAGTTCTGCTAAATCAGTTTTCCCTTAAGCCGGCCGCGAGGTTGTTTGAGATGCTCGCGCGCGCCTCGAATGTTGGGGTGCACATTCAACGTCCTGTCCCAGGCATCGGCCGCAGCCTTTTTATTTCCAATGGTATCGAAAATAATGCCCAGGTGGGAAAGCGTGCCAAAGTGACCGGGCTCCAGGGCGAGGGTACGCTCGATATCTCGCAATGATGCACTGAGACGATTCAAGATATAGTTTGCCGTAGCCCTATGTTCGAAGGCATTAAAAGCGACCTCATAGTTGTTTTGGCTCACGGCGGCAATGCCAATGACCATGAAGCGCTACACCTTTGGATCTTTATGGTGGATCCAAATCCTCCAAATTTGCCAGGCAATGTTTTCCGCTTCGATTGGATTACCGGCTTTGGAAAGTCTATCGAATAGCGGAGGAAGTTTGGCACTGTTCTGGTAGGCGCGCACTAGTGGAGCCGCGATCAATGTCGCAAATATAACAACAAGAAACCCGATTTTCGTCATAGACCAAAGCCCAATAAATTACCCAATACCTTTGGGCTTCGGTCCCCCTGTCGCCCAGTCGAGCAATTCCACGGTGTGTACGACTGTCAGCCCGGGCGCACCATTACTCTCCCCCGATAGATGCTCAAGACAACCAATATTGCCGGTGGCGACGATTTCGGCGCCGGTCGCGCCCAGATTGCCAAGTTTACGGTCACGGAGTTGCCGAGCCAGCTTTGGCTGCATGATATTGTATGTGCCGGCAGAACCGCAACAAAGATGCCCTTCCGATGGCTGGCGCACCTCAAACCCCGCTTTTTCGAGCAGTGATTTGGGTTCGGTGATGATCTTTTGCCCGTGCTGCATAGAGCAGGCCGAATGGTAAGCAACGGTCGGTGCATTTTCGACCTTGCCGTCACCAAGTTCGAGCATTGCCAGGACCTCGGAGATGTCCTTGGATTTCTCGGATACCCATGCGGCTTTTTCCGCCCAGTCTGCGTCGTTGCGAAGCATGAATCCGTAATCCTTGACCATCGTGCCGCAACCTGATGCGTTGACGATGATGGCATCAAGTTCGTCGCCGTTTTGGTCTGCGGCTTGCCAGGCAGCGATGTTTGCCCGCGCGGAAGCATGTGCATCATCTTCGCGTCCCAGGTGATGAACGAGCGCGCCACAACACCCCGCGCCGCTGGCGACAATAACCTCACATCCCAGTCGTGTGAGCAAGCGAACAGTGGCTTCATTGATGGAGGGTCTTAGAACTTGTTGGGCACACCCTGTCATCAAGGCGACCCGCATTTTTCGCCCGCCAACTGCGGCGAAGGTTTGCGGCTTATCCATGGGAGAGGGCGGCTCAATTCTCGCCGGCGCCATGCGTAAAAGCCCTTTCAAGCGGCCCGGCATCAGCATGGCGAAGGGGCGCCCGAGCCTTGCACCAATCAGTGCCAAACGAAACATCTTCGGGTTCGGTAAGACCCAAACAAGAAGGGCGCGAAGCAATCGTTCCGAAAGTGGTCGGGTGTAGGTTTTTTCGATCCGCGCACGAGCATTGTCTACCAGGTGCATATAGTCAACAGATGCCGGACAGGTGGTCATGCATGAAAGGCAGCTTAGGCATCGGTCCGTGTGGAGGACGAGTTTTTCGGACGGCAAGCTGTTAGTTTCCAGTAGGTCCCTAAACAGGTAAATGCGACCGCGCGGACTGTCGAGTTCATTACCTAAGAGGACATAGGTCGGGCAGGTCGCCGTGCAAAAGCCGCAGTGCACGCATTTTCGCAAAATATCGTTGGCGATCATGATGCCCGGTTCAGTCATTTGTTCCGGTGAAAAGGTCGTTTGCACGGTGAGCTATACTCCCTCGTACATGCGGCCCGGGTTCAGGATGCCGTTCGGGTCGAATCCTTCCTTGATGCGCTTGGTGATATCCGCGACCCCACCTTGCTGTGGGTGGAAGACCGATACACTGTGGCGGATATCATCGGGTGCGCGGAACAAGGTTGCGTGGCCGCCAACATCGCCAACATGCTGTCGGACGACACTTGCATGTGCGTTATCGGCGGGTTCCAGCGCCAGCCAGATCAACCCGCCGCTCCAGTCGTAGAAGGCTTCACCGGGATTGCCTTCGAGGATTTTCAAGGCGACGCGTGAACCGTCACTTGGCGGCACGGAAATCCGCCAGACATGGCGCAGCATTTCATGGCTAAAGAAATGCACGTCGCGAATTTCATCCCATAGAGTTTTTGAATTGGTTGTGTGCAGTTCTTCGGTTGCGCCGTATTTCGCCAGGGCTTGGCGGAGTTCACGGCATCGATGCTTGACCGAAGGGGCGGGGCCTTCGACCCTGAGCGCGGTAATAGCGCGTCCGGTTTCCGAGACCAAATCGACGGATGAACGTTTGGCCAGTGCCGCAGGTAGATGCGCGGCACCCGAGACTTCGTGTGCGCTGGTCATGGCGTCGGTCATGGCTTTTACGCCGCCGTGGTCGTAGATGCCGTCCTGCGCCCAGCGGATTAGCGCCGTGCGGGTTTTCTCCGGAACGGGCACCACCTTGACGGTCGCTTCGGTCATGACCGCCAGCGTGCCGTACGAACCGGCCATCAGTTTTGAGAGATCGAAACCTGTGACGTTTTTGACCACCCGGCTTCCCGATTTGAATGCTTCGCCGCGGCCACTGACGGCATTGAAACCGAGAAAATGATCACGTGCCGCACCGGCTTGGATACGCCTGGGCCCGGCTAGGTTGCAGGCCAAGGTGCCGCCCAGTGTCGCCGCTTCGGAACTGGTACCCAAGAGTGGGCCAATGTCTGGAGGCTCAAAAGCTAGTTGCTGGTTCTTATGGGCGAGGGTGGCGTGGATTTCATTCATCGGCGTTGCCGCTTGGGCGCTTAGCACCAATTCCGGCGCCTCGTAATAGGTAATGCCTTTAAGCGCCGAAAGATCGAGAACTTGAATGTCGTCCATGGAGCGGCCAAGCCCTTGCTTGGTGCCGCCGGCCCGAATTTCGAGTGGGGATTTCTCACCCACCGCCCATTTCACAACTTCAAGAAACTGATCAGCGTTTTCCGGCTTCAGAGTATCGGTCATCCTCGGGCCTCAGAACCTTGGGATGTTCGGGAACGGCAGTTGACCTTTGTGAACATGCATTTTACCCAATTCTGCACAGCGGTGTAGCGTCGGAAAGACCTTGCCAGGATTGAGGAGTTGTTTGGCATCAAAGGCGCATTTCAGCCGTTGTTGTTGCTTCAAGTCATCTTCGGTGAACATCTCGCCCATTAGGTCGCGCTTTTCCACGCCAACGCCATGTTCGCCGGTCAGTACGCCACCAACTTCAACGCAGAGCCGCAAGATTTCGGCGCCAAAGGCCTCGGCGGCCTCCGTTTGGCCAGCGATGTTTGAATCGAACAAGATCAGAGGATGCAGATTGCCATCTCCGGCATGGAACACATTGGCCACCCGAAGCCCGTATTGCTCCGAGAGTTCAGTCATACGCGTCAGAACGTGGGCCAGTTGTTTGCGAGGAATGGTGCCATCCATGCAGAGATAATCCGGTGACAAACGCCCGACTGCCGGAAAAGCCGCTTTTCGTCCGGACCAGAACTTTAGGCGCTCTTCCTCGGTCTCGCTGATTTTCAAATATATGGCTTCACGGTCTTCGGAAATCTGCACAACACGCGTAATCAGATGGTTAACCTCGGCTTGTGGACCGTCCAGTTCGACGATCAGCAATGCCGCCGCATTCAAAGGATAGCCCGCATGCACAAATTCCTCGGCCGCCTGGATGGCGAATGTGTCCATCATCTCCATACCACCTGGAATGATACCAGCGGCAATGATGTCAGCAACGCAATCACCGGCGGCTTGGTTCGAATCAAAGCCGAGCAACACCACCTTGGCGGTTTCCGGGGCCTGCAGGATGCGCACGGTGACTTCGGTGATGACACCGAGCAGCCCTTCAGAGCCCGTCACTACACCCAGAAGATCAAGGCCGTCCGCGTCCAGGTTTTTGCCGCCGATACGAATGATTTCGCCGTCCATCAAAACCATTTCGACGCCCATGACGTTATTGGTGGTCAGGCCGTACTTCAGGCAATGCACGCCCCCGGAGTTTTCGGCTACGTTGCCGCCGATGGAGCAGGCTATCTGGCTGGATGGATCCGGCGCATAATAGAATCCTGCCTGTTCGACCGCTTGGGTAATGGCTAGGTTGGTGACGCCGGGTTGGGTGACCACGCAGCGGTTCTCGAAGTCGATATCAAGAACCCTGTTGAATTTGCTCAGCCCTAGCGTAATACCATCAGCCAGTGGCAGTGCGCCGCCTGAGAGGCCCGTACCGGCACCGCGTGGCACGATCTTGACGTCGTTTTCATGACAGTACTTGAGGATTTTTGAAACCTGTTCGGCGTTTTCCGGCAACACCACAATCATCGGTAGTTGTCGGTAGGCCATCAGGGCGTCGCATTCGAAAGCCCTAAGTTCGGTTTCGTCAAAAATCACTCCTTCACCAGGCACGATCGCCTGCATGGCCTTGGTGATTTCGGCGCGACGCGCGATCACAACGTCATCGGGTTTCGGCATTTTCATGGCAAGAGTACATTCACCACCGGATTAATTCACGTCGTTGACTTTTGTTATAGCGCCATTACCGAATTTTTTCATATATAGCCGGTTACGTCATTATGTATTTGCGGGTTGCAGCACGCCTCTCTCGTTGATCGGTAGATGCAGCGCCGCAGATAACAACCCGATGATGATACCGGCCCACCATACGGGCATGTAGGACCCAATTGTATCATAGAGATAGCCACCCATCCACACGCCCGTAAAACTACCGATCTGGTGGCTGAAAAATACGATACCGAACAGTGTTCCCATGTAACGCGCGCCAAACATAGAGGCGACGAGGCCCGATGTTAGTGGAACAGTGCTTAACCACAAAAGGCCCATGAGGACGGAGAAAATGATCACTGATGGGATGGTGATTGGGGAAATAATGAACAGCAAGATCGCGATGGCGCGCAACGTGTAGAGTGTGCTGAGCAGGTACTTCTTCGGGAATTTGTCGCCTAAGACGCCGGCGGTAAAAGACCCAATGACGTTGAAAAATCCGATCAGGGTGAGTGACCAAGCGCCGGTTTCCGGCGGCAGGCCCGCGTCGGAAAGAAAGGCCGGCAGATGAACACCGATGAAGGCGACATGGAAGCCGCAAACGAAGAATCCAGCGGTCAACAACCAAAAACCACGGTCTCTCGAAGCCGACCTCAAGGTCTCGCTAAGAGCTATCTCCGGGGTGCCACCGACAGCCGTCATCGATTGTACTGGGCTGCGCAGGAAAACGGCGCAGAGGATGATGCCCAGAGCCATCATGGAGAGCAGGAGGAAGGACGTCGACCAGCCGTATTGGTCGAGCAATACTTGGCCGATGGGCACCACCGTGAACTGGCCGGCGGCGCCGAGCGCGGTTACGAGACCTAAGCCGAAACTACGTTTTTCTTCTGGCAGTACACGTCCGACCGCGCTCAGCACAACTCCAAGCGCACAGCCCGATTGCGCCATTCCAATCAGCAGCCCGGCGGAAAAATGGAACGCCAGCGGATCGGTGGTCTCGGCCATCATATAAAGCCCAGTGGCGTAAAGTACGCCTCCAACGGCAACGACCCGCCCAGTTCCGAATTTCTCAGCGATGCCGGCGGTGAACGGCTGGAATGCTCCCCAAAAAAGGTTCTGCGAAGCGATTGCCAAGGCGAAGATCTCCCGGCCCCAGCCGAGATCGAGGCTCATCGGTTTGAGATAGAGCCCCAGGCTTGCGCGTAGCCCCATCGCGAGAAGCACGCTCATCGCGCCGGCAGCGATTATCGCCACCGGTAGGCGGTAGGGTTTGGCTAATGTTGACATATAGCTCCCTTCCTCGGTGGCAATTTAGCAACGTTTGCCGGTTCGACCCAATCACCGTCTCGTGGATGCACCCATGCGTTATTTGGATACAAAAAAACGCGCCTGACTAGCGCGGTTATTGTTCAAACTAGCGCTAAGCCACTATAGAGCATTAGCCCTGGCGCGCCTTGAAGCGAGGGTTTTTCTTGTTGATCACGTATACGCGGCCCTTGCGGCGGACGATCCGGCAGCCTTTTTCACGAAATTTAGCGGATTTCAGCGAATTTCTGACTTTCATCGGACCACTTCCCAAAAACTATTTGACCCATTACTGAGCGAGGAAACGCGGAACCTAGGGGATACATCACCTAATGTCAACGCTCACTCTGCGGCGTGCCGCGCTTTGCCCTTGAGCTCCAAACGGTTGGTAAGGCCAACGGGCCTGTCAGCATGGCTATCTTAGCATCCGGTTCCGTGTCAAAGGTCTGGAAGGCACTGTGCAGCTTATGCACGGCCTCGACTTTGCAAGCCTTTTTGACCTCGGGCTGATTGATGATGACTGTCGTGACGAGACCGTCTTTTTTGGCGCGAACGGTATTGGGCATGGTCAGCTTCTTTCCGATTGGCTGGCGGTGGGATCGAATTTTCTCGCCTGTCCTTCAGTAGTGCAAGCGCCGGGGATTGAAGCTTGATCGCGAAGGCTAAGGACGGGATTGTTACGCCTTTGCTTAAAGGGGGACCAAGCATCATGGATATTTTGGGCAAGACAGTGGCCATAACGGGTGGTGCTGGTGGGATCGGCATCGCCATGGCTAAGCGCTTCAAAGCGGAGGGTGCGGCCGGGGTGATCATAGCTGACCTGGATGCTGCAGGTCCGGCCGAAATTGCAGCAGAGATTGGGGTGACTGGCATTGCCTGCGACGTGACCTCGGAAACCTCTATCAAGCAATTGATTGCGGGTGCAGAGGCCGCGCACGGCGACATCGATATTTTTTGTTCGAACGCCGGCGTGTTCCACCTGGGTGACGAAAATGCACCCGATGATCAGTGGCAACTGAACTGGGACGTTCACGTCATGGCGCATATTTACGCCGCCCGTGATCTGGCACCGAAGATGGCGGCGCGTGGAGGCGGATATTTGGTGAACACGTCATCGGCGGCGGGCGTGCTGACACACATTGATTCGGCTACCTATAGTGTCACCAAGCACGCTGCAGTGGCCTTTGCCGAGTGGCTCTCCATCACCTATGGCGATTGTGGCGTGAAGATTTCAGTACTATGTCCGCAAGCTGTTCGAACAGCGATGATCGCTGGGCGCGAAGGTGAGACCGCCAGCATCGATGGCATTATGGAGCCTGAAACTTTGGCCGATGCGATGATTGCCAGCATGGCACGCGAGGAATTTTACATTTTGCCGCACAAGGAAGTCCGCGAATACATGCGCCGCAGAGCCTTTGATCCCGAGCGTTGGCTGGGCGGTATGCGCCGGTTGCGGGCCAAGATCGCCCATTAAAGAGTAAAAAACTCTACGTGCAGAAAGTTTCCATATACAATTTTCAGGAAAATCTTTCTTCCTGCCAACCGCAGACTTAGGTTCAGCGCAGACCATGAACTCTGTTTCCGCCTCCGTTGCCAGGGCCGACAACCTGAAAGGTATGATGTGGATGGCCATCTATTCGGCCTTCATAGCGGGAATGCATATCTGCATCCGTTTGGTCTCAGAGGGCATGCATCCTTTTGAAATCGCCTTCTTTCGCAATGTCTTTTCCCTTATTGTTTTGGTTCCTTGGTTCTGGCAGCTCGGGCTGAATCCCCTGAAAACCAAGCGGTTTGGCCTCTTGTTTACGCGTGGGGTTCTCAACACCTGCTGTATGCTCGCGTTCTTCATGGCACTTTCCCTTGGTCAACTGGCCGAAATCGCCGCGCTGTCATTTACCGCGCCGATTTACGCGACACTTATCGGTATGGTGGTATTTAGGGAAAAGGTTGGATTATTTCGCTGGAGCGCGATTTTTGCCGGCTTCCTTGGCGTATTGGTGATTATCCGGCCCGGTTTCGAAGAGATCGGCTTCGCTCAGTTTTTGTCACTAACTTCAGCCTTCGGGTGGGCCATTTGTATGGTTATGGTCAAGGAGTTGGGCCGGACCGATTCGGCTGTCACCATTACCGCCTACATGTCCCTGGTCATGGCGCCGTTGTCTCTGGGGCCGGCCATGTATTATTGGATTTGGCCTACATGGGAACAATTGGGGTGGCTGTTGGTGTTGGGTACGCTTGGTGGTGCTGGGCAACTCGCCTTGGCGCAGTCTCTGCGGCTGGCCGAAACTCACGTCGTAACTCCGTTCGACTTTCTGCGCCTGGTTTTCGTCTCAATCTTGGGCTTTTTGGTATTTGGCCAAGTGCCGGATATTTTTGTTTGGATTGGCGGTTCAACGATTTTTGCGTCGGTTGCTTTCATTGCCTATCGTGAACATGAGCGCCGTCAGGAGCAGACAGCTGGCGCCGAGTAAAAAAGGGGGGAGAAGTGCTTATAAACCAGCGTAATTTTTTCGATTTACCGGACGATATTACTTATCTCAATTGTGCCGCCTATTCGCCTTTGATGAACCGGGTGCGCGAGGCTGGTATTGAAGGGCTTGATAGGAAATATCATCCCTGGGATCTGGATCTCACGCAGACCCCGGCGGATGCCGAACATGCGCGCGCATTGTTTGCCGAATTGATCGGCGCCTGTGCTGATGATGTAGCGATAATCGGTTCAACCTCTTATGGGATTGAAGTCGCCGCGCGTAATCTAGTTATCTCCGGCGGACAGAAAATAGTCATCTTGCAGGACCAGTTTCCTTCGAACGTCTATTCCTGGCGCCACTTGGCGGCAGGCAGCGGTGCTAAACTCTCTGTCGTTCCGCGCCCCGACGACGACGACTGGACCACGGTTGTTCTTGATCATCTGGATGCTTCGGTGGCAATCGCCGCCCTGCCGCCCTGCCATTGGTCCGATGGTAGTCGGGTCAATCTCGCGGTCATCGGCGCGCGTTGCCGGGAACTCGGCATTGCTTTCGTCATTGATGCTACCCAGGCCATTGGCGCAATGCATTTTGATGTTAGCGAGATCCAACCCGATTTCGTTGCCTGCTCTGCCTACAAGTGGCTTTGCTGCCCTTATTCTCTTGCCTTTCTTTATGCTGCGCCACATCGGCAAAACGGCTTGCCGCTTGAGTTCCATCGCTGGAACCATGTTTCGCCGCAGCCCACGGCGACGAAAACCGGCTATCCCGATACCTTCAATACCGGCGCCAGGCGGTACGATATTGGCGAGGTCAACAACATGATTAATCTGCCGATGGCTGTTGTGGCGCTCAAGCAACTCGCTGTCTGGACCCCGGCCGCTATTCAGGAATATCTGAGGCCGCTTACCGATGCCGTTGCCGAAGGTGCCACCGAGCGCGGTTGGCGGACACCCGCGAACGACCGGCGGGTCGGCCATTACATAGGTATGCGCCCACCCGGCGAGCTCTCGAACGACGTGGTGGTGCGGCTGCAAGCCGAGTATGGCGTGCATGTTAGCCAACGTGGCGGAGCAGTTCGGGTCAGTCCACACCTTTACAATGATGCGGCTGATATCGAAGGTTTTTTCCAAGCCCTCGATAAGGTTCTTGCCTAACGCCGTTGGCGCGCTAAAACCTCATCAAAGCCGAGTTAAAGGGATTACGAACATGGTTCACGTTGCCGAACGCACTACGCGGATTGAACCCACTGCTAGTTCCGTCGCCACCCAGCGCGCCCGCCAATTGCGCGAACAGGGGCATGACATCATTGCACTTACGCAAGGAGAGCCCGATTTTGATACGCCGGATCATGTCAATGAAGCGGCCCTCAACGCCATGCGGTCGGGACAGACGCACTACACTCCGGTTGGCGGCACGCCACAAATGATCGATGCGATTCGGACAAAATTCAGGCGCGACAACGGCCTTGATTACGCCACCGATCAGGTCATGGCCTGCAATGGCGGTAAGCAGGTTATTTACAACGCCTTGATGAGCACGGTGGAGCCCGGCGACGAGGTTATCTTGTTGGCTCCTTACTGGGTCGCCTATGCGGATATGACACGGTTTGCTGACGGGGTGCCGGTAATGTTGGAATGCCACGAGGAACTGGGTTTCAAGGTAACGCCTGAGCAACTGGAAGCGGCAATTTCGCCGCGGACGCGTTGGCTGTTTCTCAATTCCCCCAACAATCCCGCTGGATCCATTTATTCGACGAATGAACTGCGAGCACTAGCGGAAGTCCTTAACCGTCACCAACGCGTTCTGGTAATGTCCGATGATATTTACGAGCACATTATTTTTGACGGCCGCTCCTTTGTTACGATGGCGGAAGCGGCGCCGGAGTTGTTCGACCGGACATTGACTGTGAATGGCGTTTCGAAGGCTTATGCGATGACAGGCTGGCGGATCGGCATCTGCGGCGGTCCAGCGAAACTAATTAAGACCATGTCGAAGCTACAAAACCAGAGCACAGGGAATCCGTGTTCTATTAGTCAGGCAGCCGCAGTAGCCGCCTTTATGGGATCACAAGCTATCGTTGTGGAACGTACGGCGGAGTTCCAGCGCCGCCGCGATCGGATCGTGGAGATGCTTAACGAAATTTCTGGCTTGACGTGTCGCACACCGGAGGGCGCTTTCTATGCTTATCCCAATTGCGCCGGGCTCATCGGGCGCAAGTCCCCGGGCGGCAAGGTCATGGGATCCGACCGAGATGTAATGATCTACTTGATGGAGCAAGGCGGCGTCGGCGTCGTTCATGGGGAAGCTTACGGATTGAGTCCGCACATTCGACTGTCTTTTGCCGCGTCAATGGGAGATCTGGAAGAAGCCTGTAGAAGAATTCGAGCGGCCTGCCAGGCCTTGGCCTGATCCGTGGCCGCATAACCTCGTCGGTATCGCTAACAATTATCTCTAGCTGTTAAAATTATTGGTTTTTTTAGCTAATACCCATACTGTCTCTCATCGCTGGCAAGTGGTTTTAACGCGAAAAAATCACGTGATTGGCTGCCGCATTTCAGCCTTGTTGACATGCTCGCTGACCGACAAGTTTCTATCGGTCTTGGCTTAGATTTCGACTTAACGTTTCGGCTCGCCGTTAAAGGTAATGTGACCGATAGTGCGCATGCGCACGTTAACCCATCACTGAAAGCTGTGAACGCGGCCTCAGGCGGCGGGAGGAAAACTCAATTCGACAACGATCCCATGCGGGCCAGTAATGAAGATTTGGCGGAGGCCTGAGCCAACTTGTGTGCGATATTCATACGGGTAGCCCATGCCCTCGACCTTGGAGAAGATTTTTTCGTAGCGCGAGCCATCACCGGTAAACGCGATATGGTCAGATGCACCTGTATCGTTGCCAGGAGTTTTCTCCGTACCGATCAAATGGATGACCGGCGCGCCACTTTTTGCATCGTACAGCCAATAGCCGGGAAACCTCAGTGGCGGCCTGTTGCCCGGTGACAGTTCCGCCACGTCGCAAAAGAATTCTTTCAGCGGTTCCAGGTCATTGGTGCGTACGGTGTAATGGTTGAGATGCATTTGGCTTCCAAATTTTTTTGCTAAACACCTGAATTGCGTCCAGAGCTTCGTCCCAGTTTTTCTGTTCCGTACGGCCGGATTTCTTTCGTGGTTTGAAGCCGTGGTCGCCATCTTCCAACCAGTGTAACAAAACCTTCGAACTCAGACTATAGTTAGACACCTCCTCAACCGTGCCAAAAGGGTCGCGCGTGCCTTGGCAAATTAGCGTCGGTGTCTTGATGTCCTCCAGATGCTCCAGGCGTTTGGGCCCGGGCATCTTGCCAGGGCTGTGAAACGGATAGCCAAGACAAATCAACCCCGCGACGTTGGTTTCATCCGCGACCAGAGACGCCATGCGCCCGCCCATGGACTTACCCCCGATGATCAGTTTTTTCGGTGTCCCCAATTCATCAATCACGGTATGCCAGCTTTCCATTAACACCGGTGCGCGGTTAGGCGGTTTTTTGGTCCCGTTAATGCGGCGCTCCGCCATGTAGGGAAACTCGAAGCGCGCAGCGTTAAGCCCGCGAGCCGCAAGACCTTCAGCAAAGGCCTGCATAAAGGGACTGTCCATAGGCGCTCCAGCGCCATGCGCTAGGCAGATGGTATAAGGAGCGTTGTCTGGCCCGTTGATGAGGATGTCAGGGAGGCTCAAATTCGCCCGCCCGCAACCCGAATGTTGGCGCCTGCGACGTACCCAGATTCGTCAGACAAGAGCCACAGGATGGCGGCGGCGATTTCTTCCGGTTGTCCGGTGCGGCCCATGGGGATGACTTTGGCCCCGGCGGCGAGTTTGTCGGCGGGCGGCATGTCGGTTTCGGTCAGACCGGGCGCTACGGCGTTGACGCGGATGCCCTCGCTGGCGACTTCCTGGCTAAGCCCGATGGTTAGTGAGTTCACTGCGCCCTTGGACGCGGCGTAGATGACCCCGGCACCCGGATTGCCAAGTTTCGCCGAACCCGAGGAAACATTAACAATAGCGCCACCTTGGCCGCCATGTTTGGTCGACATGCGTTTCACCGCTTCCTTGGCGCATAGGAAACAGCCGCGCACGTTGATATCGAGAACCTCTTCGATATCGTTATCAGCGAGCTCATCGAGGCGCACGCGTGGTCCGTGGATGCCGGCGTTATTGACCAATGCCGTGACCGGGCCAAGCTCCGCCTCCACGGTCTCGAACATTGCGATAACTTCCGCCTCGACAGCCGTGTTCGCCCTAACCGCCATGGCTTCGCCACCGGCTCCTTTGATCTGGGCAACCACCGCACCCGCCGCATCTTCGCTGACAACGTAATTGACCGCGACTTTGTGGCCGGCCTTGGCGCAGGCTCTGGCAGTGGCAGCGCCGATACCGCGTGAGGCGCCGGTGACGACGGTGACTTTACTCATGCCATGAACTCCTGAAAGAAATCGTTGCCCTTATCATCGACGACGATGAAGGCTGGGAAGTCCTCAATCTCGATCTTCCAGATGGCTTCCATGCCGAGTTCCTCGTATTCAACAAGTTCAACCTTTTTGATGCAGTCCTGCGCCAGGCGTGCAGCCGGCCCGCCGATGGAGCCGAGATAGAAACCGCCGTGTGCCTTGCAAGCATCGGCAACCACTTGCGAGCGATTGCCCTTGGCCAGCATAATCATTGAACCACCCGCGGCTTGGAACTGATCGACGTAGGGATCCATACGCGCCGCCGTCGTCGGACCAAAAGAACCGGACACGAAGCCCTCAGGTGTCTTGGCTGGCCCGGCGTAATAGACGCCGTGGTCCTTGAAGTACTGCGGTAAGCCCTGGCCAGAATCGAGCTGAACCTTAAGTTTGGCGTGTGCGATGTCGCGCGCTACGATCAACGAGCCGGTTAGGCTGAGGCGCGTCTTCACCGGGTATTTCGAAAGCTCGGCTAAGACTTTCGGCATAGGACGGGTTAAGTCAATCTTGACTACGTCTGCATCGAGCTTATCGGTGGTAACTTCTGGCATGAATTGCGCAGGGTTGGTCTCAAGTTGCTCAAGGAATACCCCGTCGCGGGTGATTTTTCCCTTGATCTGGCGGTCGGCTGAGCACGACACACCAATGCCCACCGGGCACGACGCGCCGTGGCGCGGCAGCCGAATAACACGCACATCGTGGCAGAAATACTTGCCGCCGAACTGCGCACCGATGCCGAGATTGCGCGTCATATCTAAGATGCGCTTCTCCCATTCTAGATCGCGGAAGGCCTGGCCGTATTCATTGCCGCGTATCGGTAGCGTGTCGAGATATTTGCAAGACGCCAATTTGGTGGTTTTCAGGTTCATTTCTGCTGATGTGCCGCCAACGACCAGGGCAAGGTGGTAGGGCGGACAGGCAGCCGTACCCAGAGTGCGTAGTTTCTCGTCCACAAACTTGATCAGGCTACCCTCGTTCAAAAGTGCCTTGGTTTGCTGGTAGAGGAAGGTCTTGTTAGCCGAGCCGCCACCCTTGGAGATGAACAGGAAGGAGTAGCTGTCGCCTTCGGTGGCGTAGAGATCAATCTGGGCCGGCATATTGTCGCCGGTATTGACCTCATGAAACATATCCATGGGTGCCACCATGGAATAGCGAAAGTTGTTCTCCGCATAGGCTTGGCACGCGCCAGCGGCGAGCGCCGCTTCATCGTCTCCGCCGGTCCAGACTTTCTGACCTTTTTTGGCCATGATGATGACGTTGCCGGTATCCTGGCACATGGGCAGGACGCCGCCGGCCGAGATGTTGGCGTTTTTCAGGAGGTCGAGCGCAACGAATCGATCGTTATCGGAGGCCTCGGCATCATCCAGGATCGAGGCCAACTGTTTGAGGTGTGCTGGGCGCAGCAAATGCGACACGTCCTTGTAGGCTTCCGCGGCAAGACGTGTCAGGACCTCAGGTTTTACGGTCATGACTTCTTGCCCCTCGAAGTTCGCCACGCCGATGCCGTCATCTGAAATCTTACGGTAAGGCGTATCGTCGTCACCCAAAGGAAACAGGGGATGATGAACGGTCTCTTTCATAGTGTCCTCACGAGGCGTTGGGGAGGAAGGAAGGGGAAGAACTGGGGCCTATTTTTTTCGGAAAGAATCGAGTGCGATGACTTCACCTGTTTTCGGTTTGTTTCCGACGCCGTCTTCTTTGGGCGCATCTTCACTTTGGTACATGCTCGGCGTCGCGGCCAGGTCTTCGATGGAGTTGACCGGATCCAAGCTCAATTCGTCGAAATCTTCATCATCGAGATCAACAGTCTTGAGTTGCAGGCCGAAATTGACACTTGGATCCGCAAACGATGTCACGGTATCGAATGGAATTACTAATTTTTCGGGTTTACCGTTGAAACGCAACACGACGGAGAAGCCCTCCTCATCGACGTTCAACTCCTCGAACTGATGCTGCAAGACAATGGTCATCTCGTCCGGATGCTGGGCGCGTAAATAGGAAGGCATCTCAACTCCTTCGCCACCGGTGCGGAAGGTGATGTAGAAATGGTGATCTCCGGGCAGCGCTTCTGTTGCGGTCACGCGAAGCGCGCGCAAAATTACCTGACGTAGCGCCTCTTCGATCCAAAGATCATAACGGAAAGCATCATCGTTCATACCCCAAGTTCTAACCCGGATGAGCGGAGGGTAAAAGACCTGAGGTTGGCTGGTGGGAGTCTTTGGACCCAATACCGATT
>CAYXUT010000015.1:0-27113 GCA_964468005.1 uncultured Magnetovibrio sp.
GCTTGGGGGACCAGCTTTCTTCCTCATTCGACACATCATCCAAGGCGACATCTATTTCAGCTCGTTTCTTGAGGTAAAAAGGCTGTGGCCAGCCTTTTATTTCCCTTAGACGACCGTATTCCGTATAACTTGATATCCTTCAACGGATTGGGAACACCGCAGCGATGACACGCCTGTTTAGTGGCTGGCTACATGATATTGCCCTCTCGGGTGCGTTCCTAACGCGCCTGCCCTTCCGACCAGGTGGCAACGTACAGGCTGCTGATCTGAGCCGTGCCATGCGCGCTTTCCCGCTGGTCGGCCTTTTGATTGGGGGCTTCGCAGGCGGTGCCTTGTGGACTGCCGCGCAAACCAACTTGCCTCCGTTGGTCTGTGCATTCATTGGCCTCATCATCAGCGCCTGGATCACCGGCGCACTTCATGAAGATGGTCTCGCCGATGTCGCTGATGGCATGGGCGAGCGAGACAAAGTCCGGCGGTTGGAGATCATGCGCGACCCACGCATTGGCACCTATGGCGTGATGGCATTGATCCTCACTATCGGGCTCAAGGCATCGATTTTAGCTGGTTTGCCGGGGCCCGGTGTCACCTGGAGCACAATGATCGTGGCGGCAGCCCTATCGCGCGCCGTCATGGCGCCATGCATGGTGCTGATTTCCCCGGCCCGCGCCGATGGCCTCGGCCATGGTGCGGGCCGCCCGGATGTCTCCTGCGTGTTTCAAAGCCTTGTTCTTGGCGGCGTAGCGGCAATTGCCATTCTTGGCTCGGCCATGGGGTTGGCCGCCGTCACCGGCTCGCTGTTAGCTATGGGGTTGACTGCTTGGCTTGCGCACGCGCGGTTTGGTGGGTATACGGGCGATGTTCTCGGCGCGGTCCAGCAAGTCGCCGAGATTTTCATTCTTTGTGCCGTGGGAGCCATATTACCGTGACAACCGTGACCCGTTGGTGGTTCGTGCGCCATGCGCCGGTCCCTGGCATGCAAGGCCGCCTTTACGGTTCGTCCGATGTCGCTTGCGATACCTCCGACAAAGACGCTTTTGCCAGCCTGGCAGGCAAGTTGCCGGCCGATGCGCTCTGGGTCGCCAGCCATCTGACCCGCACGCAGGAGACGGCGGCGGCCATCCGAGACGCTGGGTTGGACGCGCCGGAACCGATAATCGAGCCCGATATTCGCGAACAGGACTTTGGCGAATGGCAGCAGCTCTCGTGGGATGAGATGGAAAGTCATGCCCCTGACGACTACGCCGAATTCTGGAAGGCGCCAGCCCGTAACGCACCTCCAGGTGGTGAAAGTTTTACCGACGTCGTCGCCCGAACCGCCAGAGTGATCGAACAATATACCAAGGCCCACGCTGGTCGAGACATCGTCGCCGTTTGCCACGGCGGTTCAATTCGCGGCGCACTCGCCCACACTATGGGGCTAACGCCTGAGGCGGGTATGGCGGTGGTCGTTGACACATTGTCCCTAACCCGTATCGACAATATTGAAGGCGGCCTGCTGCGCGGTAAGGGTGCGAACTGGCGGCTCTTGGCCGTTAATCATCCATCAAATTTTGGCCTGCCTGGAGGCGTGATGCGATGACCAATTTACCACGCGCAACATTGATTTTGGGCGGAGCCCGTTCTGGCAAAAGCCAGTTCGCGGAAAAACTGTTGGAACCCTTTGATGAAAAGGTCTATCTCGCGACCGCCGTTGCCGGCGACAACGAGATGAAAGCCCGCATCAACGCCCACCGCGCACGCCGGGCAACGGGATGGCTAACCATAGAGGAGCCGCTCAATATCGTCGATGTCATAGCAGCCGAGGGAGACAAAGGCCGTCCCCTATTGATCGATTGCCTAACACTTTGGGCGATGAATTTCGTCTCCACAGGCCGCGATGGCGACCAGGAGGTGACACTGCTGTTTGAAGCGTTGAACAAGACATCCGGTCCCGTAGTCATGGTCAGCAACGAGATCGGCCTCGGTGTGATGCCTGAGAACGATCTGTCCAGGTTGTTTGTCGACTTGCAAGGCAACGTCAACCAAGTCGCGGCCCAGGCGAGTGATCGAGTAATATTCGTTACCGCCGGCCTGCCGCTAGTAATGAAAGATCAAAGGAGTGAGAGTGCATGAAAATCCCTGCAACCATAATCACCGGGTTCCTAGGTGCCGGAAAGACGACAGTAATCCGCCACCTGTTGGAAAACGCGAACGGCAAGCGCATTGCCCTAATCATCAATGAGTTCGGTGATCTCGGCTTCGACCGTGGATTAGTCACCGGCTGCGGCATTGAAGGTTGTGATGACGACAGTGTCATGGAACTGACCAACGGTTGCATCTGTTGCACGGTGGCGGATGATTTCCTGCCAACCATGGAGGCGCTGCTAGATCGGCCAGAACCGCCGGAACACATCGTTATCGAGACCTCGGGTCTGGCCTTGCCAAAACCACTGGTTCGCGCCTTTAACTGGCCGGAAATCCGCTCTCGCGTCACCGTCGATGGCATCGTTACCGTGGTCGACGCACCGGCCGTCACCGAGGGCCGCTTTGCTCATGACCCCGACGCTGTCCAGACCCAACGCGAAGCCGATGAGATGCTGGATCACGATTCGCCCTTGGAAGAGGTGTTCGAAGACCAGTTGCTTTCCGCCGATATGGTGCTATTAAACAAATTCGATTTGGTCGATGGCGATGGTCTTGAATACACTCGCCGTGAGGTTTCAAAGAACATCGGCCCGGCGGTGAGAATGATCCATACTCGCCATGGCGCTATCGATCCTTCGGTCCTACTCGGCATCGGCGCCGTCGTAGAGGATGTCATCGAAAGCCGGCGCTCGCACCACGATGACGAAGATGAGCATGACCACGACGACTTTGAGAGCTTTGTTGTTAGCTTCGGTTCCGTCACCGATCCGGAAGACCTCGAACACCGCATTAAGGTTGCCATCACGGATTACGACATTCTGCGCATTAAAGGCTTCGTCCATGTGCGAGACAAGAAAATGCGCCATATCGTGCAAGCCGTCGGTTCGCGCCTGCAACGCTATTACGACCGCCCCTGGCATGCGGATGAACCGCGCCGCACCGAACTGGTGGTCATCGGCAAAACCGGTATCGACCGCGGTGCTATCACCCGCGTGTTGATCCCGAAAGGCTGAATTGCACCTCCTCGCCGTCCAGCCTGGAGCCATTGCCGACGGGTCGGAGGCTGTCGATCTCGGTCAGACGCCCGGCAATATCGTCGTTTTGTCGGCGGCGGACACCGAGCTCGCCATGCTGGCCAGTGCGCGCGCCAAATTGCCGTATGCCGACTTCCCTTCGCTTCGCCTCGCTAATCTCATGCAGCTTGGACACAACATGTCGGTGGACCTCTACGCCGAGGATGTCATCGCCAAGGCTAAATTGGTGATCGTGCGGCTTTTAGGCGGGCGTGGATACTGGCCCTATGGCGTCGAGCAGATCGGCGAAGCGTGCCGCAAAACCAATATTTCCCTCGCATTTCTGCCCGGCGACGATCAGCCGGACGCTGAACTGGCAGCGCTTTCGACCTTGCCACCGGAGGCGCAGCACCGGCTTTGGCAATACTGTGTGCATGGCGGGCCGGAGAACGCGCTCGAGCTTCTGAACTATGCGGCCACGCTGATCGGATATCCGGCCGAGTGGCAAGAACCCCGCCCCCTGGTTCGCGCCGGCCTGCACTGGCCCGGCACCACCAATACGAGCCTCGCCCAGGTGCAACGCAACTGGAAAAACAACCAGCCGGTGGTAGCGTTAGTATTCTACCGCGCTCTGGTGCAGGCCGGCAATATTTGGGCCGTCGAGGCGATGATCGAGGCGTTGGCTGATGCTGGGCTCAACCCGCTCCCGGTCTTCGTCGCGAGCCTCAAGGACCAGGTCGCGGCGGCGACGCTCGAAACGCTCCTTGCCGACGCATCGCCGGACGTGATCCTCAACGCCACCGGGTTCGCTTTCTCACCGCCCGGCCAGACCCGGGTTCGAGGTCCGTTCGATTGCGCACCGGATGCCGAGGCCGGCCCGCCTGTATTACAGATCGTTTTCTCGGGTGGCAACGTGGACGGTTGGCATGACAGCACGCGCGGCCTTTCGGCTCGTGACATCGCCATGAATGTAGCCCTGCCCGAAGTCGATGGCCGGGTGCTGACCCGCGCCGTTTCGTTCAAAGGTTTGGCGAGGCGCGACCCCTTGACGGAGACCGATATCGTTCGTTATGAGCCCGTCGCAGACCGGATTGAATTCGTCGCCAAGCTCGCGCGGGCCTGGGCAGTGCTTGAGCGAACACCGGAGCCCGAACGCTGTGTTGCGCTGGTGCTCGCTAACTATCCCAACCGCGACGGCCGGCTCGGCAATGGCGTTGGCCTCGATACGCCAGCCGGAACTGTTGAGGTTTTGCGCGCTTTAAAGGGTGCCGGCTACCAGGTCACCGATATTCCCGAAGACGGCGATGCCCTAATCGTACGAATGTTAGCAGGCCCAACCAATGATTTTCACACCCTTGGTACGCGCGATATCTCCGAAACCTTATCTATACCCGAATACCAGATGTTTCTGGGCGAACTCCCCGATGCAGTCGTCGATGCCGTAACCGAGCGTTGGGGTGCACCGGAGACCGACCCTTTCTACATGGGCGGCGAGGTTGATTGCGGACGTTTTGCGATTCCGGCTTTCCGGCTCGGCAATATCGCCGTCGCGCTGCAACCGGCACGCGGCTACAATATAGACCCTAAGAAGACCTACCACGACCCGGATTTGGTGCCGCCGCACAACTACCTGGCTTTTCATGCCTGGCTCAGAAACCAGTTTAGAGCTCATGCCGTCGTGCACTTTGGCAAGCACGGAAATCTAGAATGGCTCCCAGGGAAGGCTTTGGCCTTGTCTGAGAACTGTTTACCGGAAGCCGCCTTGGGTCCGCTTCCCAACATCTATCCGTTTATCGTCAACGATCCCGGCGAGGGCACGCAGGCGAAACGACGTACAAGTGCCGTCATCGTCGATCATCTGACACCGCCCCTGACCCGCGCCGAAAGCTATGGTCCCTTGAAGGACCTGGAGCAACTGGTCGACGAATACTACGAGGCATCGGGCGTCGACCCGCGGCGACTTCTGATCTTGAGTCGAGATATTCTGGATCTCTGCCGGGCCACGGGGCTCGATGCCGATTGCGGCATTGAGGATGCCGACGAGAAAGATACGGCACTCGGTAAGCTCGACAACTACCTTTGCGAATTGAAGGAAATGCAGATTCGCGACGGCCTACATGTATTCGGTAAAGCACCCGAAGACAGGCTCCTCAATGATCTCCTGGTCGCATTGGTGCGCGTGCCGCGGGCAGCGGGCAACGACGGTGATGCATCCCTGCACCGCGCTCTGGCCGACGACCTAGGACTTGGCTTTGATCCACTCGAATGCAAAATGAGCACGGTATGGCGCGGCCCTAAACCAGAGGTCCTACAGTCACTCAGCGCGGACCCTTGGCGCAGCAACGGCGACACTGTCGAGCGGCTGGAGATTCTGGCCAGTCAATTGGTTTCGAATGAGATCCCGCCAAAACCGAAATGGGAAGGAACCGCTGCTGTTCTTAGAACATTGAACCGGGAAATCCGCCCCGCCGTCGAGGCTTCGGGCGAGGCGGAGATTGCCGGCATCACGACCGCACTTTCCGGTAAATTCCTGGAACCCGGCACATCCGGTGCGCCGACGCGCGGCAGGCTTGACGTATTACCCACCGGCCGCAACTTCTATTCAGTCGATACCCGCACGGTACCAACACCAGCGGCCTGGCAGTTGGGCTGGAAATCGGCCAGTTTACTGATTGAGCGCCACATGCAGGAGCACGGCGCCTGGCCGAAAAGCATCGCGCTCAGTGCCTGGGGAACTTCGAACATGCGGACCGGCGGCGACGACGTCGCCCAGGCCTTGGCACTTATGGGCGTGCAGCCGACCTGGGATAAGGTATCGAGGCGCGTTACCGGCTTTGAAGTGATGCCAGCAAGTGTCCTCGACCGGCCGCGCGTCGATGTTACACTCAGAATATCGGGTTTCTTCCGTGACGCCTTCCCGGGTCTGATCGATTTGTTCGATTCAGCCGCGCGTGCCGTCACCGCCATTGATGAGCCCGATGAAGTCAACCCGGCAGCCGAGCGCAACCGCGCCGAAATCGAG
The DNA here is from genome assembly GCA_964468005.1 of uncultured Magnetovibrio sp. Taxonomy (GTDB): domain Bacteria; phylum Pseudomonadota; class Alphaproteobacteria; order Rhodospirillales; family Casp-alpha2; genus TMED8. The sequence goes on from CAYXUT010000015.1 coordinate 6,163, forward strand.
GCACTCAAAGCCCAAGGCATGGATGCCGACGACGCCGCCAAACAGGCCGGTTTTCGGGTATTCGGTTCCATGCCCGGTGCCTATGGCGCCGGCCTGCAGGCGTTGATTGACGAAAAGGGTTGGGAGAGCGATGCCGATCTGGCGCGCGCCTATGTCGCCTGGGGCGGCTATGCGTATGGCGCGGGTTCTGAGGGTCAGGCAGCACATGGATTATTCGAGACACGGCTCAAATCGGTCGAAGCGGTGATCCAAAACCAGGACAACCGCGAGCACGATATCTTGGATTCAGACGATTACTACCAGTTCGAGGGTGGCATGAACGCCGCCGTCCGGCATCTCTCCGGCGTGCAGCCTGCCGCGTACCACATGGACCATTCACGGCCCGAGACCCCGCGTGCACGAACTCTCGACGAAGAGGTGGCGCGGGTTGTGCGCGCTCGCGTCGTCAATCCAAAATGGATCGAGGGCGTCATGCGCCACGGCTACAAGGGCGCTTTCGAGATGGCCGCCACGGTGGATTACCTGTTCGCCTTTGCGGCCACTGCACATTGTGTCAGGGACCATCATTTCGATGCCCTGTTTGATGCCTATCTGGACGACGAGCAAGTCCGCCAGTTCCTCGCCGATCACAATCCCGCTGCGCTGGCCGAGATGTCCGCACGGCTCCTGGAAGCCCAGGACCGCGAGCTTTGGAGATCTCGGCGCAATGATACGCGTGATCTTCTGCAACAACTTATCGCCGATACGGCCAAGGCAGCGTCGTGAGCGATGTCGCCATAGCCAGTGTCTGGATGATCGGCGCCTTGGCGTCCTTTAGCGTCATGGCCATCTGCGGGCGCGAGCTAGCAGATGGCCTCAACACCTTCCAGATTTTGTTCTGGCGCTCCATGGTCAGCCTGGTTTTTATCTTCTCTTTGCTAACCTACTTCGGGTGGGGCCAAGTCCGCACCAGTGCTTTGCGCATCCACACACTACGCAATTTGGCTCACTTCGGCGGCCAATTCGGATGGTTCTTCGCCATTGCTATGATCCCACTTGTCGAGGTCTTCGCCATGGAGTTCACCATTCCCATATGGACCGCTGTCGTGGCGTCAGTATTCCTGGGAGAACGGCTCACCTTCGGAAGGGTCATGGCCATTGCCTTCGGGTTTTGCGGCATTTTGATCATTCTTCGCCCCGGACTCTCGATTATTAGCATAGGATCCATTGCCGCACTTGGCGGTGCTTTCGGCTACGCCACCGCACACACGGCAACCCGCTTTCTTGCGCAACGCGACACGCCGCTTTGCATTCTGTTCTTTTATGGCCCAAATGCTACTCCCCATGGCCGTCTTCCCATCGCTCTACGATTGGAAATGGCCGATCACCGAAGACTGGCACTGGATCGTACTGGTTGGCTTGACTGCCATGAGCTCTCACTACGCGCGGACGCGCGCCTTTGAGCTAGCCGAGGCCGCCGTGGTAGTGCCGATGGAATTCCTACGCCTGCCGGTGATCGCCGCCATCGGCTATGTGTTTTATGACGAAAGCATCGAATTTTGGGTCGGCATCGGCGCCGTCTTGATTTGCACCGGCATTATCTTCAATCTGCGCGGTGCTTACCGCGACTGAACGGAATAATCTATGTCCGTCAACGCCGCCCGTCATGAAGTCTTCCCATCGTCTCCCGGTACTTTTGTCGCGATTGCGCGCGATTGGCGGAAGAGCTTCCCGTGCTGCAAAGATGCCACACCGCTAAAAGTAGCTTGGCCCTCCTATTCCAAAGCCTCTCCCCGGTAAACGCCCCAGAACTCGACACTCCGGAGCCAGCCTTCGTGGCCCTCAATCTCAACACGACACCAAACCCTTTCTTGCGGGCATTCCAAAAGCGCACCGATGGCGCCGGGCTCGGCACGTGCAACGACAGCGGCCTTAGTTGATTGCTGCGACCGGATCGTGCGAACCTTGCCTGTGACGATCAAGGCTCGGCTGTTGCTCAGCATGCTTTGGTGGGCCCAGCCTTGCGTGCCTTGCCAATCACGGACCTTGCGCCAGGTACCGTATTCAGCAACCACCTCCATTGGCAGTGCTTGGCGGCGGTAAACCCATTCTATCGGATACTGCACGCCGGGCCCGGCGCGCATGTTGACCTCGTCAGCACGGAGGCTGACGAAACGCGGCAAAGGCAAGCCGGAACCATTGGTCTGGGCGAAGGCCAGCTTAGCGCTGCCGATCGCAGGCGCCAGTAGGAAGGTGATAAAGACCAAAAACAGAAAACGCATGGGCGGGATTGGCCTTACGAGCTAGTGATCGATTCGCGAATACTATACTGCCTCCGAGCCCGAGAGCCAACGGATGCTGGACAAGACCGTGGCGGATTGCTACGCCTGAATGCGCGCCCCGAGCATGAAACCAAAAACAGGGAGGACCGCATGGCGCAGGATCGGCCGCAGGTGGTGGTAACCCGGAAGCTACCAGATGCCATTGAAACGAGGATGATGGAATTGTTTGATGTCCAGTTGAACCTGGACGATCATCCCATGTCCAAGGCTGAACTGATTGAGGCCGTGAAAACCGCTGACGTTCTGGTTTGCACGGTCACCGACCGAATCGATTCCGGGCTCTTGTCCCAGTCCGGCGAGAATCTAAGATTGGTCGCCAACTATGGCACCGGCATCGACCATATCGACCTAGCTTCCTCGCGCGAACGCGGCCTTACGGTCACCAATACGCCGGACGTGCTGACCGAAGACACTGCCGACATGACCATGGCCATGCTTTTGGCCGTGCCGAGGCGCCTCACCGAGGGCGAGCGCCGCCTGCGTGCCGGTGAATGGCAGGGCTGGTCGCCGACGTCGATGCTGGGACACCGCATTTACGGAAAGCGCCTCGGCATCATCGGTATGGGGCGTATCGGCAGCGCCGTCGCCCGCCGCGCCAAAGGCTTCGGTATTTCCATCCACTACCACAACCGCCACCGCGTGCACGAGGAAACCGAACAAGAGCTGGAAGCTACCTATTGGGAAAGCCTGGATCAGATGCTGGCGCGCATGGACATGATCTCTGTGAACTGCCCGCACACGCCGGCCACCTATCACCTGTTATCTGCTAGGCGCCTCAAGCTGTTGCAACCGCATGCCGTCGTGGTCAACACATCGCGCGGCGAGGTCATTGATGAGAACGCGCTCACACGCATGCTGGTTGCCAATGAAATAGCCGGCGCCGGGCTCGATGTATTCGAGCATGAACCCGCCGTTAACTCGAAGCTGCTGGCGCTCGATAACGTTGTCTTGCTACCACATATGGGATCGGCCACGCATGAGGGCCGCATCAATATGGGCGAGAAAGTGCTGATCAACATCAAGACCTTTGTCGATGGCCACGCACCGCCGGACCGGGTAATCGGCGACATTATCTGAGACCTGGCCGGGACCAGCCCGGCCGATCCGACAGAAGGAAATCAGCCATGACGGATACGACGGCGCTATTACGGGGTCGCTACGGGCTTGATATGCCTAGCTCCCTTTCCCTCAACCCGGCAATGGAAGGCATTCTTGGGCACCGAAGTTGTCGCTCCTACACCGACAAAGCGGTCGCCGACGATATTCTGGACCTACTCTTGGCCTGTGCTCAGTCAGCACCAACTAAGTCGAACCTGCAGCAATATTCCATCGTGGTGGTGCGCAATGAGGTGACCCAGGCGAGGCTCGTGAAACTGATGCCGAACCTGTCGCCCTGGTTCGAAAACGCTCCGCTGTTCCTTTGTTTCCTGGGGGATGTCAGGCGCATCCGCAGTTTGGCCGAAAAGCGCGGCCACGATTATGCCAACAACAACGCAGATACCTTCATGAACGCAGCCGTCGATGCTGCCCTGGCCATGCAGAATTTTATCGTCGCGGCGGAGAGCACCGGGCTCGGCACCTGCCCCATATCTATGGTTCGCAACCGCATCAATGAGTTCGCGGATTTGCTTAAACTGCCGAACGGCGTCTTTCCAGTTGCCGGCCTAACGCTTGGCTGGCCCGACTGGGAAGGCATGGTGACCTACCGTCTGCCGCAATCCACTGTCGTGCACCGCGAGACCTATGACGATGCCTCGCTCGATACCGATATCGACGCCTACGACACCCGCTCCCATGACTTAAAGCAGATCAAGCCGTCAGCCCAGCGTCACACAGACCGCTATGGCGTGTTGGAAAAATGCACCTGGTCGGAGAACGTGGCGCGGCAGCTATCATTGCCGGAACGCCCGCATTTCACGAATTTTCTGCGCTCCAAGGGGATAGAGCTCAAATAAAAATCACGGCGCCGTCACTCGATGCATCGGTCAGAAAAGTGACGATGCCGCCCTCCTCGACCGGCACGTCGTCGCGCAAATCGCTCCGGTCGATATCTAGTGCGCGCAACCCCATCTCACAGACTAGAAAACGGACCTTCATGGAGACACAGGCCTCCAACAGTTCCTCAAAGGTGGCAACCTTGTGCTCGCCATACTGAGCGTCACGTCTGGCACCATCCCCTCCACTATCGAAAAGCGGCATGGACGCCCAGCCAGGCCGGCCCTGGCCGTCATCCTTCAGAAGCGCTCGACTTGCCGACATGGTGAAAAACAGTGTCGCCTCACGGCCAATGGCCGCCGCTCCGGATGCTATCACCAGGGCGTAGTGAACCTTGTCGAAGTGGGCATCGAAGACAACCAACGAGAGCTTATCAGGGCTAGTGCGCTCACTCATGGATAGAGAGGTCCGTGATCGTCGGATTGTCGCCGCAAAGCGGACACCCCGGATCCCGGTTGACCTTAATCTTGCGGATCTCGGCGCTGAGCCCATCAAAAATCAAGAGCGAGCCAGCAAGGCTTTCGCCGATCCCCAGAAGTTCCTTGATTACTTCCGTTGCCTGGAAGGAACCAGTCATACCGCACATGGCGCCGAGCACTCCCACCTCCGCACAGGTCGGAATTTGCCCAGCTGGTGGCGGTTCACGAAACACACATCGATAGCATGGGCCCGGTTCCTCCCCGTCGGGGCCAAAGAAAGGACGATAAGTGGCAAGCTGCGCATCGAAACGAAGAATGGCCCCCGAGACCAAGGGCTTCTTGGCGAGATAACAAGCATCGTTAATGAGAAAACGCGTTGAAAAATTATCGGAGCCATCAGCCACCAGGTCATAACGGGATATCAGTTCCGCTGCGTTCGAGACATCGATACGCATCGGGTGCTTTTCAATTTTGATATCGGGGTTAATCGAAGCCACGGCCTCGGCGGCGCTGTCGACCTTAGGTTTACCGACATCTGTAGTGTGGTGGAGCACTTGGCGCTGCAGGTTAGAAAGATCCACCTCGTCATCATCAATAACGCCGATGATGCCAACACCAGCAGCGGCCAGATAGAGGATTAAGGGGGAGCCGAGACCGCCCACACCAATCACCAACACCTTCGATTGCAATAGCTTCGCCTGGCCGACACCGCCGACCTCGGGCAGCAGGATATGTCGGGCGTAGCGGTTGACTTGCTCTTCGGTAAAATCCACTTTGGGCTCCTATTCCAGGCCTTCAAACAGCGGCGTAGAGAGATAGCGTTCAGCAAAGGACGGCAGTATGGCAACGATAGTCTTGCCGGCCATTTCAGGGCGCTCACCGATTTCAAGCGCGGCGGCGATGGCGGCACCGGAAGAGATGCCCACCGGCAGCCCTTCCAGTTTGGCCGCCTTTCTCGCCATGGCAAAGGAGCTCTCGTTGCCGATCTTGAGGATTTCGTCGATCACGTCCGTATTCAAGGTTTCCGGCACGAACCCAGCACCGATACCCTGTATGGTATGCGGACCCGGCGCACCGCCGGAAAGCACCGGGCTGTTCTCGGGCTCGACGGCGATGGTGTAGAAGTCCGAATTTCGCTCGCGCAATACCTCGGCAATGCCGGTCAATGTGCCGCCGGTGCCAACGCCGCTGACCAGAACATCGATTTTGCCACCAGTATCGGTCCAAAGCTCCTCTGCGGTTGTATAGCGGTGGATTTTCGGATTGGCCGGATTGACGAATTGCTGCAGCATTGTTGCCCCCGGCGAGGTATCGACAATCTCCTGGGCCCGGTCGATGGCGCCCTGCATACCCTGCGCCACGGGCGTTAGCTCGATCTTGGCGCCTAGCAGCATCAGCATTTTCCGTCGCTCCAGGGACATGCTGTCTGGCATGGTCAGCACTAACCGATACCCCTTGGCGGCACAGACGAAGGCGAGCGCGATACCGGTATTGCCCGACGTCGGCTCAACCAATAGTGTTTTCTCCGAGATCTGGCCATCCTGTTCGGCGGCTTCAATCATTGCCAATCCGATGCGGTCCTTAACCGAGGCCAACGGATTGAAAAACTCGCACTTGCCTAAAATATCTGCCTCTACGCCAGCATCTTTCGCGAGCCGGCCCAAGCGGATCAGCGGAGTAGAGCCGATGGTTTCGACAATACTATCGTAGACCCTTCCCCTCGGCTCCATTCTCCTACCACCATTTATTCTCGTCATGCTTCGTATCTTTCAGCACTGCGGTTTACGCCCTGTCGTCTCTTAAATGGTGAAGTCGAGGGTTTTCCGTCCCTCGCTCTCAATGCCTTCGGCCCGCGCTGCGTCACAAAGATCATCGATATTGGTGTCGTCGAGGTCGCGCATTATTTTATCTTGCAGATTATCCCAAAGCGGCAGCACCACTTTCTGGCCAAGTTCTGAACCGGGGAGCGGCGCGCCTGAGTTATCGATCGTCTCCACCGAACGCACAACCCGCGCAATATCGCCGACGCTAATGCGCCGACGCTCGCGCGCCAGGCGATAACCGCCGCGCGGCCCGCGTACGCCAACTAGAATACCTTCGCGCACCAACTGCTGCAGGGCCTGTTCGAGATAGCGTCTCGGGATCCCCTGGCGGCGTGTGATCTCTCGGCTCTGCACCGGTTTGGCGCTGGCGTGATAGGCTATATCCAGTACCGCCTCGATGGCGTAGAGCGCCTTTTTGGAAAGCCGAAACATGGATACCTCTCCTCAATCCTTCTCCGATGTCTGGGGTTCGGCGGTCAAGCTACCGGTGCCAGTGGAGCCGAAGCCACCCGCGCCCCGCTGCGTTGCATCCAGCACCTCGGCCTCGCGCCATTGGGCGCGCGTCACCGGTGCCGCCACCAACTGCGCGATGCGCATGCCGCGTTCAATCAGAAACGGCTCGGTGCCGTGGTTAATTAGGATAACGCCAACCTCGCCCCGGTAGTCGGCATCAATGGTGCCCGGGCTGTTGAGGCCGGTGATGCCGTGCTTTATAGCGAGACCGGAGCGCGGCCGTACCTGCGCCTCGAAGCCGAAAGGAATACCGATGGCGATGCCAGTCGGAACCAGGGCACGAGCTCCGGGCTCGATGACCACCGGCTCATCGACGGCAGCCATCAGATCGATACCAGCACTGCCGGGAGTTGCGTAAGACGGCAACGGCAAATCAGCACCATGGGCCAGGCGCTGCACGTCAATGCTCACCTCGCTCGGCTCTCTACTTGGTGGCATCGGGGCTCCCCGTTCCATCACCAAGGGCTTCGGCGATCCGCTGCGCGAGCCGCGTTCCGACGTCGGTTTTGCTGAGCGTCGGCCACTCCTCTCTGCCGTCACCCATAATTAAATGTACAGTGTTTTTATCGCCGGCAAAGGTTCCAGTTCCCAACGACACATCATTGGCGACGATCCAATCGCAGCCCTTGCGTGCCAATTTAGCCTTGGCATTGTCGATAACGTTCTCTGTCTCGGCGGCAAAACCAACGATCAATTCCGGGCGCTCAGCGCCTGAGCCTGAGCCTGAAAGACACGTGAGGATATCCGGGTTTTCCGCAAACTGCAGCGTCGGCGGCGCATCACCGGGGGTTTTCTTAAGTTTCTTCGGCGCCGGTTGAGCAACCCGCCAATCGCAGACGGCTGCGGCGAAGACCGCTACGTCGGCGGGTAAAGCAGCTTCGCAGGCAGCCAGCATGTCGGCGGCCGTTTCTACGTGCATCACCTCGATCCCAAGCGGATCATCAAGCCGCGTCGGACCGGCGACCAATGTTGTTCTCGCACCGAGCGCCGACAGGGCCGTCGCAATGGCATGGCCCTGTTTTCCTGACGAGCGGTTGGCGATGTAACGCACCGGATCGATGGGTTCATAGGTAGGCCCGCTGGTGACAAGCGCATGGCGGCCAGCCAAAGGCTTTTCAGCACCAAAAAAATCTTCCAAAGCGGCGGCGATCTCAAGCGGGTCTGACATGCGGCCCATGCCGTATTCTCCACAAGCCATATCGCCTTCGACTGGACCGATCATAGTGACGCCACGTTGGCGAAGCGTGTTAACATTAGCTCGGGTCGCAACGTGCTCCCACATCCGCACATTCATCGCCGAGGCCGCGAGGACAGGCTTGTCGGTAGCGAGAAGAACGGTGCTAGCCAGGTCATCGGCGCGACCCTGCACCATCTTGGCCAGCATGTCGGCGGTTGCCGGCGCCACCAACAGTACATCGGCATCTCGACTGAGTTGGATGTGGCTCATTTCGTGTTCGTCCGTGAGGGAAAACAGATCGTCAAAGACCTTGTCTTCGCTGACCGCGCCCAGAGCCATGGGCGTTACGAACTGCTTGGCGGCCTCGGTCATGACGCACCGGACGTTGGCGCCGCGTTCACGCAGTTGACGCACCATTTCCGGGCATTTGTAGGCGGCAATGCCGCCGGTGACGATCAACAGAATTCTTTTCCCACTTAGCACAGGTGGTTTTCCTAATTTCACGAAAAATTGGTGTGATATATTAGTGTTTTGCATCGGTTGGTGCAAGCGCACCGCGCGATCACGAGATAATCAGGATGATCATCAAAACGACAACGATCAGCCATGCCCCTATGACTATCAGGCTCGGACCGCCGTTACCCTGCTTCAGTGAACCGATAGTGTCGGGGTGTAACCTGACTGGGCCACCTAAGATCATGCTCGAACTTTCATCGATGCCGTCGATAATTCTTGGCAACCGGGTCAAGACCTCTGTGACACTCTCCACGGCGTCGCGAACCTGGACCTCGGGACCGAGGTTGGCGTGCATCCACTCCTCGATCAGCGGCCGCGCTAGCATCCACATGTTGGCTTCCGGGTTGAGCCGGCGCGCCGTTCCCTCTGCCACCAGCATGGTTTTCTGCAGCAATAGCAACTGCGGCTGCGTTTCCATCTCGAAGGTTTCTGTGATCTGGAAGAGTTGGCCCAAGAGCCGCGCAATGGATATCTCATTCTGCGGCTTGTCGAGGATCGGTTCGGCAATGGAGCGACAAGCCTGGGTAAAGGTATCAACGGAGCGGTGTGCGGGCACCCAGCCAGCCTCGAAATGCAATTCGGCGGCACGCCGGTAATCGCGGGTCAGAAAGGCGAGCAGCATCTCCGCCAAAATTCGCCGAGTCTTGAGATCGATCCTGCCCATAATACCAAAATCGACGGCACCAATGGCGCCCGCGGCAGTAACAAAAAGGTTGCCGGGATGCACATCGGCATGAAAGAAGCCGTCGCGGAACACTTGGCGGAACGTCGCGTTGGCCGCCTTGGTCAGGGTGTCGCCGGGATCGAGCCCGGCATCAACCAAAGCGTCACGATCATCAAGCGGCGTGCCGTGCAGCCGTTCTGTCACCAGCACCCGCTTTCCGGTGCGACCCCAATCGACCTGGGGTACGATAAAATCGGTATCGCCCTTGAAGTTTTCGGCCAACTCGCTGGCGGCAGCCGCCTCGAAGCGAAGGTCCATCTCCATTTCCACCGTCTCAGCCAGAGTTTCGATCGCCTCAAGCGGTTTCAGGCGCTGCAGATTGGGCCTCGCCGTCTCGATTAGGCCGGCAACCCATCTGAGAAGATCAATATCACGCCGGAAAGCCTCTTCGATGCCGGGTCTAAGCACCTTGACGGCAACCTCCCGGCCATCGGTGGTGACCGCGAAATGCACCTGCGCGATGGAGGCGGCGGCAACCGAAACATCGTCGAAATCAGTAAACAGTTCGTCCATGCCGATACCTAATTCGCCTTCGATAGCAGCCCGCGCCTCGGCACCGGAAAAAGGCGGCAGCTTATCTTGTAGATCGGAGAGATCCTCGGCCAATTCCTCCCCCAAAAGATCGGACCGTGTCGCCAGCACTTGGCCCATCTTGATGAAGCTTGGACCAGCCTCATTCAATGCCCTAGCCAAACGCTGGCCCGGGCGGCCTTCCGCATTCTTAGTCGAGACCATATTTGTCAGTAAAACGATCACCGGCGCCACGCCAAACACCTCAAGCGGGAATAGAGCGTCGTGACGGGCGAGTATCCTAGCAACCCGCAGCAACCGCCCGGCGTTCTCAATAGTTCTGATCATGGTTTACACCCGCCAAGCGGAATGCAGCGCCGCAATGCCGCCAGAAAGATTGCGTACCTTAACGTTGCTTAAGCCCGCCTGCTCAATCATGGCGGCAAAAAGATGCTGGTCAGGAAATTTTCGGATGCTTTCGGCTAGGTATTGATAAGCTGCGCGGTCTCCAACGACACACTCACCCAACAAAGGTAAAACTTTGAAGGAATAACTATCGTAGAGCTTGGCCAAAAGTGGTTCAGAGACGTGCGAAAACTCCAAACACAGGAACCGTCCGCCCGGTTTCAAGACCCGTCTCGCCTCTTCAAGGGCGCGTTCAATGTGGGTGGTGTTGCGAATGCAAAAAGCGATAGTGAATGCATCAACCGTCATGTCTTCAAGCGGCAGATCCTCCGCATCGCCATTGAGCCAGTTGATACCGTCCAGGATGCCCCTATCCAAGGCGCGGTCACGGCCGTGGGACAGCATCTCGACATTGATATCGACCACTGTCGCTGAGCCGCCACCACGTCGGAGAAAGCGGAACGCAATATCGCCAGTACCGCCCCCGACATCGACCAGCGTCATGCCGTCGCGCGGCGCCAGCCAGTTGATCATGGCGTTCTTCCAGAGCCGGTGCACGCCCATGCTCATTAGATCGTTCATCAGATCGTACTTATCGGCAACGCTGTCGAAGACATCGCGCACCAAGTTCGCTTTTTTCTCTTTCGGTACACGGCGATAGCCGAAGTTCGTAGTGGTGCCCTCGAACTTGTCTTTAGAAGACTCGTTAATCATCGGCGAAACATAACCCAACGCTGGGGGCGAAACCAGCACCCACGGTCCCGTACAAGGAGATGGACAAACGGGTGGTCACGCGCCATACCAAAACAGAGTAAGGAATTCGGAGACGTTCTTAATGCCTGAACTGCCCGAGGTGGAGACCGTGTGCCGTGGCCTAGCGCCGGTACTGGAAGGCCGCAAGTTTGTGCGCGTGGTGGCACGGCGGCCTGATCTTCGATTTCCACTGCCTGATGGTTTCGGCCAGCGCCTGACGGGCCGGCGGATAGAAGCCGTCCGGCGTCGCGCCAAGTTTATGCTTGTGGAGTTAGATAATGCCGATGTGATGATTGGCCATCTCGGTATGTCGGGTCGTTTCCGCGTTTACGAGGACAATCCGCCGCCGGAAGACGCGCACGACCATGTTATCTTCAAGACCGATGCGGGCGCCGTGATCCGCTATAACGATCCGCGCCGCTTTGGCTTTCTGGACCTGACGGACCGTCCTGGCCTAGCAGGAAACAAGTTTCTTGCCAATCTCGGGCCAGAACCTCTCGACAGCGCCTTCACGCCAGAAGTTCTGGCCGAGCGGTTGAAGGGCAAGGCCGCTCCCTTGAAAGCGGCTCTATTGGACCAGCGCGTCGTTGCCGGGCTCGGCAATATTTACGTTTGCGAAGCTCTGCACATGTCCGGCCTTTCGCCGAAGCGCAAAGCCCACACGGTAGGGCCAGCGCGCGCCGACGCCCTGGTTGATGCCATCAAGACGGTGCTGACACATGCAATCTCGTCCGGCGGCTCGTCGCTCAAGGATCACCGCCAGACCAATGGCGAGCTTGGTTATTTCCAACACGCGTTTAGGATCTATGGGCGCGAAGACAAGGCCTGCAAAAGATGCGGCTCCGCGCATCCAGTGAAACGTCTTATACAATCAGGTCGTTCTACTTTCTATTGTCCGCATTGCCAGCGCTGATGATATAAAGGAAGCCATGAACTTGTTCCGCCCATTCGTGATTTCACTAATCGCAGCCGCTTTGGCCCTGATTATAGGTACCGCCGTACCAGCGCAATCCACTCAGGCCCAATTTGTTAGCGTGATTGAGGACCTGCCGCTGATGCCGGGCCTCGCCGAGGATACGGACGCCGCCATGGCCTTTGATAGCGCGGCCGGCCGGATCGTTGAGGCCCGCGCCACTGGCGCCATTGGTGCCAGCTTGGTCGAGGCGTTTTATGCTAAGGCTTTGCCTCAACTGGGTTGGGAAAAGCAGACGGACGGCGGCTACGTGCGTGGCGATGAAAGGCTTGGTCTTGAGATAATCCCGGCCACCGGGAGCATGGTAACTGTTAGTTTTCGGGTCAAGCCCGGAGGCTCCTAGCCGCACGTTGAACCATAGGCGTCGGACGCGGCCAAAGGCCTAAAAATAAGCCCTCAGAGACTTGACGGAGCGCCGTGGCGCCTATATAAACCGCCGGCCGTCGGCCGCCTCGCCACGGTGATGTGATTTTCGACACGAAGGAAGCTGAACCATGGCTAACCACGCCTCGGCTAAGAAACGTATTCGCCAGATCAAGCGTCGCACGGCCGGTAACCGCGCGCGCCGCGGTTCCATCCGCACCGAGTTGCGCGCGGTGGAAGAGGCGATTGAAAGCGGTGACAAGGGCGCCGCTCAGTCGGCGTTTAAGAGAGCACAGCCGGCACTGATGATTGGTATCGACAAGGGCGTGCTGCACAAGAACACCGTGGCGCGCAAGCTGTCGCGCCTGTCAAAACGGATTAAGGCGATGGTTGCCTAGTTATGCCCTAGCCTTTCGGATCGAGCGCCGCGGACAGGATTGCGGCGTTTTTTTTGCTCGCATGTTTTGGTCCTACACTCAATTAACGCCCGTTTAACTGGGATGTGATTCAAACTCAGAAACAGTGGGAGCTTGAATTGGTACGTTACGATCTTACGGGTTTTGAATGGTCTGCGATAGCGCCGATATTGCCGACAGGTCTCTCGAGCCTGAAACGATATGGACCTACACGACGGTTTGCAATCGCTTCAACCGTTGGCGCAAGACGGGAGAAGGAAAACCAGTTAATGGACTCGATTTCAGCAACTTACGATGGCGGCATCCAGATGAGCGACAATTAGATTGTTCGGATTCATCAACATGCGACGAGGGCAAAAAAGGGGGTAGAAACCGTTGCATAGGCCGTTCACGCGAACGTTTGAGCACCAAGAAACTCGCCCACGTGGAGGCCGCGCCGAACGTTTCTGACAAATCCAATCGAAAAAGAAGGCTCTGCTTCAGCAAGGCACGCAACAAAATTAAACATATCCGTCGCGCCGTCACGCGTTAGGAAAAACTCGGCGCAAATCTCCCCGCCATGCTGAAACTCACTGCCATATGGATTTGGCTACGATCAAATATGTCCACGGCCCAGCCCTGCACATCGTGGAGGCGGACTCAAACTCAAACCAGAGTCAAGAAGATTATTTTCGAATTCTCCCTTTCAATCTTATTGAAAGTGCACTGATTGCCCCGTAATATTCATGGATCGGTAATTGGAAGGTAAATGTTGAGATCAAATAACGTTCTCATATTTATAATGCATTCTGTATCTAATGGTGAGACTATTACTTAAGAGCAGCCATGAAATTAAGCCTTTTTACAATGTTGCGTAGCAAATAAAACAAAGTAAAAGAAACTGATGTGGACTTGCGAAGTTTTTGCTGAATCCTATGAACAATGAAATTTCGAAGAGAGAGTTTTAGGCTCGGTGGTTCGACCATTATGAACAACTGTTCGTTTTTCTTAAAGGAGGCCATTCCCGGAGGTTAAATACATAATTTGTCATAGTTTGTTAGAAAAACCGAAGAACAGATGGATAGGTTTTTGTGGCCGATACCATCGGAATCTGCTCAGGGCCGTAGTTCTTGAGATTGAAAATCTTTGAGACGACCAAATTTACAACGACAACGCGGCCTTTCGAGGGAGCAATAAAATGGGATCGATGCGCGAAATATCCGGCAATCTGCAAGTCGACGACAGAGCTCAAGAAAGCCTGAAAAAACAATGGGAAACCGTTTCCGGCAACCTACGTGCTGAAATCGGTGAGGCCCCTTACCAGAGTTGGTTAAGGCCGATGACGGTACGCGGTCTGACGGACGGCGTCATTACAATTTCGGTGCCGACCCGCTTTATGCGCGACTGGGCCGCGGCCCATTACCAGGACCGCCTGACCGAACTGTGGCGGGCAGAAAACGCCGCGCTGCAAAGGATTGAGGTGGTGGTCCACACCGCGCCCGGCTCCGACACCCTGGATAATCAGCCAAAGCGCGCGGCGCAGGAAAATCTATATGCAGCCCAAAACCCAAAGCTAAACGAGGACCTCTGCGCCCCGCTAGACGGACGCTTCACCTTTGATCAGTTCGTTGTCGGCAAGCCCAACGAGTTCGCCTACGCCGCCGCTAGACGCGTTGCCGAGGCCGATAGCGTGCTGTTCAATCCGCTGTTCCTGTACGGCGGAGTCGGCCTGGGCAAAACCCATTTGATGCATGCCATTGCTTGGCATATTCGCCAGAGCCAGCCAGAACGCACAGTGATCTATCTTTCGGCCGAGAAGTTCATGTACCGGTTCATTTCAGCGCTTCGTGAGAAAAACACGGTGGACTTCAAATCGCAGTTCCGTTCCGTCGACGTCTTGATGATTGATGACGTGCAGTTCATCGCCGGCAAGGATTCGACCCAGGAAGAGTTCTTCCACACTTTCAACGCGCTCGTCGATCAGGGCCGGCAGATCGTCATTTCCGCCGACAAATCACCCTCGGATTTGGAAGGTATGGAAGAACGTCTGGTCTCGCGGCTTAATTGCGGGCTCGTTGCCGACATTCACGCCACCACCTACGAGCTCCGCCTTGGCATCCTGCAGTCCAAGGCCCACAAAATGGGCGCCGAAGTACCAACAAAGGTTTTGGAGTTCCTAGCCCATAAGATCACCGCTAATGTTCGTGAACTCGAAGGCGCGCTTAACCGCGTCGTTGCCCACTCACAGCTGGTAGGACGTAATATAACGCTGGAAACCTCGCAAGACGTGCTGCGTGATCTACTACGCGCCAATGACCGCCGTGTCACTATCGAGGAAATCCAAAAACAAGTGGCATCACACTTCAATGTGCGGATTTCGGACATGCATTCGGCTCGTCGCGCGCGCTCGGTGGCAAGGCCGCGCCAAGTCGCTATGTATCTAGCCAAGCAATTGACGTCACGCTCATTACCTGAGATCGGCCGAAAGTTTGGCGGACGCGACCACACGACGGTTATGCACGCAGTACGCAAAGTGGAAGAGTTGCGCGGACACGACACCACCTTTGACGAGGATGTGGAGTTGCTGCGCCGAATGCTTGAAGGGTAACCCCCGAGCCCAATTTAGGCGGTGAATAATCCTTGTCACAGCATTCAAAAAAAACTGGAAAAGGCTTTGGAAAGCAAAGCGTTTTGCTATAATGGCGGACGCTCCTCGGGGTCATTTAATGCCCTCATTTTTGTATTCGAACGGGCACCATTTGTCCGTTTAGTATTTTGATTAAAACAACCGTAAAGATTTGAAATTCAACCATGAAACTGACGATTGAACGGACCGACCTGCTAAAGTCCCTTGGACATGTGCAGAGCGTGGTTGAGCGCCGCAATACGATACCGATTCTGTCCAATGTGAAGATTGAGGCCGGCGACGGCGTGGTGAGGCTGAATGCTACCGATATGGATCTAGATATTGTCGAGGCGGCATCCGCGCAGGTATCGACGCCGGGCGCAACCACGGTACCGGCGCATACGCTTTATGACATCGTCCGCAAACTCCCTGGCGGCGCCCAGGTTGATCTCAATGCCGCTGGCGGCGACAAGTTGGTACTTAGTGCCGGGCGCTCACGGTTCACTCTGCAATGCCTGCCGACGGACGAATTTCCGGTACTTTCCGGCGGTGAGCTGCCACATGCCTTTTCGCTGACAGCGGTCGAGTTGCGCGCGCTAATCGATCGTTCAAGATTTGCCATCTCGACTGAAGAAACCCGCTACTACCTGAACGGCATCTATCTGCATAAGGCCGAGCGCGACGGCACCGCGGTGCTGCGCGCTGTCGCCACTGATGGCCACCGCTTGGCCAATGTCGAAGCACCCATGCCATCCGGCGCCGAAGACATGCCCGGCGTCATCGCACCCAGAAAGGTGGTCGCCGAATTGCGTAAGCTGATCGACGAGTCTGGTGATGAAGTGCGGGTCTCGCTTTCCGAATCTAAGATCCGGTTTGCCTTCGACGATGCGGTGCTGACCTCGAAGCTGATCGATGGCACATTCCCCGATTACGAACGGGTTATCCCAAACGGCAACGACAAGACCATGCAGGTCCATTGTAAGATTTTCGCCGAGGCTGTTGATCGCGTTTCTGCAATTTCCAGTGAGAAGTCTCGGGCCATCAAACTAGCGCTTTCAAGCGGGCTTCTGGTGCTGTCTGCATCCAGCCCCGAACACGGCAGTGCCACCGAGGAACTTGAGGTCGATTACCAGGGCGATGCGCTGGAAATCGGTTTCAATTCGGCCTACCTTCTCGACATCACCCGCCAGATTGAAGGCGACACGGCGCAGTTTTCCATGGCTGATTCGGCATCGCCCGCCATTATGCAGGAAGTAAACGACGCCAGCGCGCTTTACGTACTGATGCCGATGCGTGTCTAGAGCCGAAGATGAGGCGCGCACGACCACGTGCCCAGGAGCGGGAGTTCAAGAACTGTTTGGTACCAGTGAACTGGCGAACCAAGAACGAGTGACACAACGAATGTCGCATGCGGAAGCGGCTGTTCATCGCTTTGCCGTCAAACGCCTGACGCTCACCGATTTCCGCAATTACCGAAACCTTCGATTGGACACGCCGGCGGGCATGCTAGTGTTCACAGGCGACAATGGCGTTGGAAAGACCAACCTGTTGGAAGCGGTATCATTTTTAGTGCCGGGGCGCGGATTACGCCGCCCGAAACTCTCGGATATTGCCTGGCGCGAGGGCAAAACCGGTGGCAACGCATGGGCCGTCACGGCGCGATTAGAAACACCTAAGGGACCTTGTGATGTCGGGACCGGGCTCGAATTACAAGCTGGCGGCGATACCGGCGGTAACAGCGGAGAACGCCGCGCTGTCAAGATTGACGGCGAGACCCAGCGCAGCCAGTCAGCCCTGAGCGGCAGCATGAGCGCGCATTGGCTGACCCCGCAGATGGATCGCTTGTTCCAAGAGGGATCGTCGGCACGCCGGCGGTTTCTCGATCGCATGGTGTTTGGTTGGGATTCTGCCCATGCCGGACGCGTTACGGCCTACGAGCAGGCCATGCGTCAACGCATGAAACTACTGCGCGACGGCCGCTCGTCGGACAGCGCCTGGCTTAGCGCGCTCGAGGAAACCATGGCGTTAAAAGGCATCGCCGTCGCCGTCGCCAGGCTGGACGTGGCGGCAAGACTCTCGCGCGCGGCAAAGGATGGCTGGGGTCCCTTCCCCGGTGTCGATGTCGCCGTTCAGGGTGATCTGGAGGGCTGGCTAGCCGAAGGACCGGCATTGGTGGCAGAGGACAAGTTTCGCGCCTCGTTGGAGGCTAACAGGGCCGGAGATAGGCGCTCGGGACGCACCCGATCAGGCCCGCAACGTAGCGATCTTATCGTCAAGCACCGACCGAAGGAACTTGATGCGGCGCTATGCTCCACCGGAGAGCAAAAGGCGCTGTTAACAGGGCTCGTGCTGGCCAATGCGCGAACCCGCGCCGCAGAGGAAGGCGGAGTGCCGGTGCTTTTACTGGATGAAGTGGCGGCGCACCTCGATGAAGAACGCCGCACGGCTTTATTCGATGCTTTGTTCGATCTCGGTTGCCAGGCCTGGCTCACCGGCACCGATGCAATTTTGTTTGAGCCGTTGCGCGGCCGCGCTGATTTTTTCACCGTTGACGCCGGCAGCGTCGAATGCACAGGTTAGGAATACCATGAGCGAAGAAACACCCAAAGATCAGAGAACCAACGCTAATGGCGAGGCCGAGGGCTACAGCGCGGAATCTATAAAAGTCCTGCGCGGCCTGGAAGCGGTGCGCAAACGGCCCGGCATGTATATCGGGGACACCGACGACGGTTCCGGCCTGCACCACATGGTCTATGAAGTGGTCGACAACGCCATTGATGAGGCGCTGGCGGGCTATTGCGACACCGTGTTCGTCACGCTCAACGGTGACGGTTCAGTGACCGTGCGTGACAATGGGCGCGGCATTCCGGTCGATATCCACGAAGAAGAAGGCGTCTCGGCCGCCGAGGTGATCATGACCCAGCTTCATGCCGGAGGAAAGTTCGACCAGAACTCCTACAAGGTTTCGGGCGGACTACACGGCGTCGGCGTTTCCGTTGTGAACGCACTTTCAGACTGGCTGGAACTACGTATCTGGCGCGATGGCAAGAAACACTTCGTGCGGTTCGAAGACGGCGAGGCAACAGCACCCCTGGAAACAGTCGGTGAAGCACAGGATACGGAAACCAGCGAACCTCTAACCGGCAGTGAGATTACCTTCATGCCGTCCCCTACCACCTTCACGATGACCGAGTTTAATCTCGGCACGCTTGAGCACCGGCTGCGTGAGCTGGCGTTTCTCAACTCCGGTGTGGCTCTCGAATTGACCGACAACCGGCCGGTCGATTCGGTCACCATCAATCTACACTACGAAGGCGGGCTGCACGCTTTCGTCGATTATCTGGACCGCTCTAAATCGGCCATGCATGAAAATGCCATTATTATCACTGGTGAGAAAGATAGCATCGCAGTTGAATTAGCCATGCAATGGAACGATAGCTACCACGAGACGACGCTTTGCTTCACCAACAACATTCCGCAGCGCGATGGTGGCACACACTTGGCCGGCTTCCGTGGTGCCCTGACCCGGACCATCAACAGCTATGCCGCGAGCTCTGGAACAGCGTCAAAGGCCAAGGTCTCGATCACCGGTGATGACGCGCGCGAAGGCATGACCTGCGTGCTGTCGATCAAGGTTCCCGATCCCAAGTTCTCGTCACAGACTAAGGAAAAGTTGGTGTCGTCAGAAGTGCGCCCCGCGGTCGAAAGCCTGATCGGCGAAGGCCTAGATCAATGGTTCGAGGAGCATCCGGCCGAGGCCAAAAAGGTGATAACCAAGATCGTCGACGCCGCCGCGGCACGCGAAGCGGCACGCAAGGCACGCGAACTGACCCGCCGCAAAGGTGCGCTTGATATCTCATCGCTGCCCGGCAAGCTAGCCGACTGCCAAGAACGTGACCCCGCCAAATCGGAATTGTTCATCGTTGAGGGTGATTCCGCCGGCGGCTCAGCCAAGCAAGGCCGCAACCGTGCGGATCAGGCAATTTTGCCATTGCGCGGCAAGATCCTCAATGTCGAACGGGCGCGCTTCGATAAGATGCTGTCTTCAAGCGAAATCGGCACTTTGATCGCGGCGCTCGGCACCGGCATTGGGCGCGAGGATTTCAATATCAAAAAATGCCGTTACCACAAAATCATCATCATGACTGACGCCGATGTGGATGGTAGCCACATCCGGACGCTATTGCTGACCTTCTTTTTCCGGCAAATGCCGGATGTGGTCGAGCGGGGCTATCTGTATATCGCGCAACCGCCGCTCTACCGCGCCAAGCGGGGCAACTCTGAGGTCTATCTCAAGGACGACGACGCACTTGAGAACTATCTTTTCAATGCCGCCATCGACGAAGGCGCCGTGTTCACGACATTCGACGGCACACAGATCGCTGGTGCCGATCTCGCGCAGGTGCTGGATCAAGCCCGCGCCACCAAGAAAGAAGTCATGAGCGTGGCGCGGCATGTCCCGGCCACTGTCGTCGAACAAGCGGCAATCTTGAGCGCCCTCGATAGAGCCCTGCTGTCGGATACGGGCCAGGCAACCGAAGTGGCGAACTTCATCGCCAAGCGCCTTGACGCATTAGTCCAGCCGCTTGAACGCGGATGGGAAGGCGCCAGCCTCAATGACGGCGGCTTGGCATTCACAAGGACACTGCGGGGCGTGACGGAGTACCATGCCATTGATGGCGCGCTAGTCCGATCGCAGGATGCGCAGCGGCTCAACGAGCGTGCCGGCAAGCTGCAAAAGCTCTATGCCAAACACGGCCTACTTTCCGTCAAGGGAAAGGAAACTCCCATCACCGGGCCCATGTCGCTGGTTGGCGAGATCATGGATTTTGGCCGCAAGGGCGTCGCCATGCAGCGCTACAAAGGCCTGGGCGAAATGAACCCAGACCAACTCTGGGAGACGACGCTGGACCCCAACGCGCGCACCTTGCTGCAAGTCAAGGTCAGCCATACCGATGATGCCGAAGATGTGTTCTCAACGCTTATGGGTGACGTGGTCGAGCCAAGACGCGATTTCATCCAGCAGAACGCGCTAAAGGTCGCGAACTTGGACATCTGAATGGGTTTGTTTGTCCTTGCACTCGCCTTTTATACCGTTCGCCATGGTGGTTTCGCAGAGTTCGGTCTGAAACTTGACCACGTTGGAAATCGACGCATCGGCAAACCCGCCCCATGAAAACGCGCGGATTCAGATTGGCAGCGAGATAGTCGTCCCAACGCCTTCCGCACCCGCCAAATCAACACCGCGTTAGTTGGGGGAGCTAGGCTTTGTGCCGGAGAGGTCGACACCCATGAGGCTGACGCTCTCAAAGTTGGCGATGGCAGATCAGCACTCATCAATTCACTGACTTCGAGATTGGTCTCGATCAGGTTAACAATGGCCATGTCGGCATTACGCAGTTTCGCAACGAACAAGATTGCGTGCTGCATATTGGCCC
>CAYXUT010000016.1:0-14437 GCA_964468005.1 uncultured Magnetovibrio sp.
GCTGCGCGGGCAATCTCAATATCACTCTTAGGCATTCAACGCCTCCGTGCTTTCCATAATGGCCGTTTATATTCACGCTAGTCACCCACCGCCGGGGCCGCAATTCCCCTTTGGCGCATGGGGGTATCTCTTGGTTTAGGTCGCCAGTTTGGTACCCTCCTCCAGGCCAACCTCGATCGCAAACTCTGCCGCCGTGACTTTCTTACCGCCGGCGTAACGCACCCGTTTGGCGATGATCGAGCCGCGTCCCGCCGTGATCGTGATGCCATCGTCGGTAATGGCTGACACACGGCCAGTGCGGCCACAAGCATGATCGGTCTTTGTACAGTCGAAAATCTGCAGCACTTCGCCGTTGTAGATGGTCCAGGCACCCGGCTGGGGGTTGCAGCCGCGGATTAAGTTGTAGAGCTCGCCCACCGATCGGTTCCAGTCGATTTCGGCGACCATCTTGTTGCACCAGCCCTCATAGGTGGCCTTAGAATGATCCTGGACGATCTTCGGCGGATTGCCTGCACGCACCAGGTCGATGGCTTCCAACGTTGCTTCAAGCCCAAGTGGGAAGACCTTGTCGAAGTAGACTGAACCGATCGTATCGTCGGGGCCGATCGCGACTTCTTTTTGCAGAAGGATCTCTCCTTCATCTAGGCCGTCATCGGGCCAAAAATACGACAGCCCGCCCTTGGTTGCTCCCCAGATTATCGGCCAGTTGATAGAACTGGGGCCCCGGTGCAGTGGCAGCAAGCTTGGATGAAAGCAAATGGAGCCGTGTGTGGGGATGTCGCGCGCTTCCGCGGGCACAAAAATGATGACATAGGCCATGACACAAAGGTCCGCCCCAAAGGTGCGCATCTCGTCTAGCACAGCCCTGTCTTCGAAGTTATCCGGCTGCATTACGGTCAGGCCATTTTCGAGGGCGAACTCCTTGATTGGATCTCGGCGTTCGCCCTTATCCGGCGCGCAGTAAACCGCGACAACTTCGTCCTTGCCGGCATCGAGAATCGTCTCGAGCGCTGATTTACCGAAGGCCTGCTGACCCATGACGATTAAACGCATCTTCATATCCTCCACAACGGATTTACGACATCCTTTTTCTAATATGTCACTGACATGTTATTGGCAGCATTAAATAACACCGTCCTCCTTGGCCTCGGCAATCTCTTTGTCACTGAGACCGACGACATCACGCATAATCTCTTCCGTGTGCTCGCCCAAAAGCGGCGAACGCACAACCTCCGACGGCGACCCCGAAAGCTTCACGGGATTGCCGACACTCAGGTATGGTCCACGTTCGGGATGATCGACTTCGACCACGGTGCCGGTCTCGCGCAGGCTCTGCTCTTCGGAAATCTCCTTCATCGACAGGATCGGTCCAACAGGAATATTCAACGGATTACAAATTTCCATGACTTCGAATTTGGTCTTGGTCATGGTCCAATCCTCAATCGCACCAAACACCTCGTTTAAGTGCGGCAAGCGTGCCGGTGGCGTCGCGAATTTCGGATCTTCTTTCCATTCCGGCTTGTCAATCACGTCACAGATGTTTTTCCAAACGGCAGCCTGGGTGATGAAGTAGGTGTAGGCGTCGGGATCGGTCTCCCAGCCCTTGCACTTGAGGATACGACCAGGTTGGCCACCGCCGGAATCGTTGCCAGCTCTTGGCGTCGCATGACCAAAGGGCACGCCTTCGCCGAACTGTGAATATTCCTCCAACGGCCCATGTGCCAAGCGTTGTTGATCGCGCAGCTTAACCCGGCATAGATTGAGCACGCCATCCTGCATCGCCGCCGTGACCCGCTGGCCACGGCCCGAGTGTTCGCGGTGATAAAGCGCCGTGACGATGCCAAAAGCCAAGTGCAATCCGGTCCCACTGTCGCCAATTTGCGCACCGGTGACGATCGGCACGCCACCGAGCATCCCCGTCGTCGAAGCTGCCCCGCCGGCACATTGCGCGACGTTCTCGTAAACCTTGCAGTCCTCATAGGGGCCGGGCCCGAAGCCTTTGATCGAGGCGTAGATCATGCGCGGGTTGATTTCCTGTATACGCTCCCACGGGAAACCCATGCGATCCACGGCGCCCGGCGCGAAGTTCTCAACCATGACGTCGCATTCTTCGATCAGCGTAGTGAGGATTTCCTTGCCCTTATCGGACTTGGAATTGAGCGTCACCGAGCGTTTGTTGTGGTTCAGCATGGTGAAGTACAGGCTGTCGACATCCGGGATATCGCGCAGCTGGCCACGCGTCGCATCGCCGACGCCGGGGCGTTCTATCTTGATCACGTCGGCGCCGAACCAAGCCAGCAATTGCGTGCAGGTGGGGCCGGATTGGACGTGAGTAAAATCCAGAATTTTGATGCCTTCTAGAGCTTTCATCGTTCTTTCCTATTGGCGAGAATGGGCTCGATACAGTTCGGTTATTTCTTGGAAACAACGCTTTGCGGATTGAGGTTACCGATGCGCCCGCTTTCGGTGCCAGCAGCTTCATCGATCACAGCGTTGACCAGGGTTGGCTTTGCAGACTTGATGGCCTCCTCAACGGCGCGTTTCAACTCATCGGGTGAGGTCGCGTTGACGCCGACGCCACCGAAAGCTTCCATCATCTGGTCATAGCGCGCACCCCTGACGAAAACCGTCGTCGCCGCATCGGCACCACCCGACGGATTGACGTCAGTTCCTCTGTAGATGCCGCCATTGTTGAAGACGACGACACAGACCGGCAGGTTGTAACGGCAAATAGTTTCGACCTCCATGCCAGAGAAGCCAAAGGCGCTATCGCCTTCGACCGCGACTACCGACAAACCCGTCTCCACTGCGGCCGCGATGGCCTGGCCCATGCCGATACCCATGACGCCCCAGGTGCCGACATCGAGACGCTTACGTGGCTTGTGTATATCGATAATGGAGCGTGCGAAATCGAGAGTGTTGGCACCTTCATTGACCAGGATCGTATCTGGGTTGTCGTTGATGACAGCACGCAGCGCACCCAGAGCACCATGGTAATCCATCGGCACGTTATTGTTTTGCAACCGAGGCGCCATACGCTCGATGTTCGTGTCTTTCTTATCCTTGACCTTGGCGACCCACTCGCCCGGTGGTCCGGTCCAATTCTCGCCCATGCCATTGAGCAGCGCCTGAACGCAAGATCCTATATCACCAACCACGGGCGCCGCGATTTCGACGTTACTGTCCATTTCCTTGGGCTCAATGTCGATCTGCACGAATTTCTTCGGTTCTGTGCCCCACTGCTTGCCCTTGCCGTGCGACAGGAGCCAATTTAGGCGCGCGCCAATTAACATCACCACGTCCGATTCCTTGAGCACTAGCGAACGGGCCGGATGGGCAGACAGCGGATGGGTATCAGGCAGCAAGCCCTTGGCCATGCTCATTGGCAGATACGGAATGCCACTTTTCTCGACCAGAGCGCGGATCGCGTCGTCAGCCTGCGCATAGGCCGCACCCTTGCCAAGGATGATCAGCGGGCGCTTAGCGCTTTTCAAGACGGCTAGAGCCCGAGCCACCGCATCGGGCGCCGGAATCTGCTCCGGCGCCGCGTCGATGACCTTGACTAGAGAGTTTCGGCCGGCCACGGCATCCATGGTCTGGCCCAAAAGCGCGCCGGGAATATCTAGATAGATGCCGCCCGGACGTCCCGAGACCGCCGCGCGGATGGCGCGCGCCACCCCAATGCCAATATCCTCAGCATGCAAGATGCGATAGGCGGCTTTACAAAGCGGCTTGGCGATGGCCAATTGATCCATCTCTTCGTAGTCGCCCTGCATGAGATCAATGATCTCGCGCTCGGACGAGCCGGACATCAGGATCATCGGAAAACAGTTCGTTGTCGCATGAGCCAGGGCCGTCAGGCCATTGAGGAACCCCGGCGCCGAGACGGTCATACAGACACCCGGCTTTTTCGTCAGATAGCCGGCAATGGCGGCGGCGTAACCGGCGTTCTGTTCATGGCGAAAGGAAAGCACGCGCATGCCTTCGGCCTGCATCATTCGCGCAAGATCAGTAATGGGAATACCAGGAACATTGTAAATAGTATTGATGTCGTTGAGCTTCAGCGCATCAATGACAAGATGGAAACCATCGGTCAGTTCGCCGGGCTCTTCCTCGGTCCCTTGTGTTTCGGTTACAACACCTGCCATGAAGCCCTCCACTTTTGTTTGAACTAAGCGCGTCAACTCACGGCTCAATCCAGATAGTCGACGTATTTTTTCACGTGCCGGGCGAGGTTCAGCGTATGCTCACGCGCCAATCTCTCGGCTAGCTCCGTATCACGTGCTTCCAGCGCATCAATGATGTGCATGTGATCGATGATCGACTTGTCGGCACGGTCGGTCTCACCGATGGTGCGTGCGCGGATCGAACGCATGTGAATGAACAGATTGTCCGCCGTCTCGCGCAGCAACGAGCAGCGGCTCAAATCAAGCAAAGCCTGATGGAACTTGATGTTGCGGTCCGAATACTCATCAATATTAGCGCGCACTGCATCGCCCTCGAAGGTGGCAAACAGTTCACTCAGTGACGCGATTTCCTTGTCCGTGGCTACTTCCGTGATGAGCCTAGCCGCCATACCTTCCAAGGCCGCCCAGACAGTAATCATCTCAAGAACCTCAGTCTTCGATTTGCGCACGATATAGATTCCACGGCGTGGCACGATCTCTACTAGGCCCTCTTGTTCGAGCCGAGCCAGGGCCTCGCGCACCGGCGTACGAGAAATATTGAGTTGTTCAGAAAGCCTGCGTTCGTCAAGGCGCAGTTCGGCATCGTCGGCATAGATATCGACGCCAGTTATGGCATCCTTGAGCGAGGAGTAAATGCGACCCTTAAGGCTAAAATTCGCGTCAATGGGCTCGACTGGCAACTCCGTCGCTGCGATGCGCCGCTTTACAGCCATCGAAACCTCCGCCCGTAAGATTGCGCCCTCATAATGCTTTCCCTTTTACCATGCGTCGGCGCATGGCCTTGATCGCCGGCAGCACGAACAGCAAGATGGCAACAATCAATATGGTGCCCGATATAGGACGCTCAAAGAACACCATCACCTCGCCTTGCGAGCCAATCAGCGACTGCCTGACCGAACGTTCGGCAAGCGGCCCGAGCACAATGGCCAACACCGCCGGCGCCAGCGGATAGTCGAGCTTTCGCATCAAATAGCCAACAACGCCGAACACGAACATCAACCAGACATCGTGCATGTCCATGGTCGGAACGTAACCGCCAACAACGCAAAGCGCGAAGATCACAGGCGCCAAGACCGTAAACGGCAGTTTTAATACCCAGATGAAGGCAGGTATGAAAGCAATGTTAATCAACAAAGAGAACAAGTTGGCGGAATAGAGGCTAGCGATCAGCCCCCAGACGAATTCCGTATGATCGACGAACAGCAACGGCCCAGGCTCCAGACCCCAGATCACCATGCCGCCAAGCAGGATGGCGGTTGTCGGTGAGCCCGGAATACCGAGGGTGAGCATCGGCAACATAGAACCTGTGGAAGCCGCGTTGTTTGCCGATTCCGGCGCGACGACCCCGGCAATATTGCCCTTGCCATATGATCCCGGATCCTTGGCCACTGTCTTGGCGACGCCATAGGCCATCAACGAGCCCGGCGTCGCTCCGGCGGCCGGCAGGATACCGACGAAATAGCCCAGGAACGATCCCATCAGCATGGTCTTCCAAGTGCCGAGCAACTCTTTCAAGGCATCAAAAACGCGGCGCACCGAAACGGTGGCCTGCGAAATCATCACCTCGCCCTTTGAAAGCTCGACAGTCCACAGCATCTCGCCGATGCCGTAGATACC
Organism: uncultured Magnetovibrio sp.; assembly: GCA_964468005.1. GTDB lineage: Bacteria > Pseudomonadota > Alphaproteobacteria > Rhodospirillales > Casp-alpha2 > TMED8. Next base: position 5,805 of record CAYXUT010000016.1, read on the forward strand.
GATGGCGAGCACCAAGAAGTTGATGCCATGCATGAACCCCGGCAAATCCATAAAAATTAATCGAGGTTCCCCGCTGACGATATCGAGACCGACAGCGCTTAACACAAGGCCGATTAGGATCGAAAACATGGTTTTCGGTATGTCGTCGCTGCCAAGCCCAATGAAGGTGGCAAAAGCCAGCATCATCAGGGCAAATTCCTCGGGCGGGCCGAAGGCTAGCGCCACCTCGGCCAGGGGCGGCGCAAAGGCGGTGAACAGAATGACGGAAATGGTGCCGCCAACAAATGACGCCGTGGCGGCGGCAACCAGCGCCTTATCGGCCTGGCCTTTCATGGCCATCGGGCGGCCGTCGAAGGTCGTGGCAACGGCGGTCGATGCGCCAGGGATACCCAGCATGATCGAGCTGATAGCACCGCCGTACATGGCACCGTAGTAGATGGCGCCCAAGAAAATCACAGCCGAAGTAGGCGGCACCAAAAAAGTCATCGGAAGCAAGATTGCTACGCCGTTAACCGATCCCAAGCCCGGCATGGCGCCGATGAACAATCCGACCCCGGCGCCGAATATCACCAACGCCAAGTTTAAGGGCTCGAAAGAGATCAGAAAACCGTCGAAAAGATGATTGAGGATTTCCATGATTGAGCGTTTTCCCTGCCCCTTAGATCGACGCTTTGTATTCTTGGTATACTTTATACCAAGAAATCATTTAGCGTGCCATTGCGAACGCGCGAACACCACAATCCTCAATAAATTAGATCGTAGATTGGATAGAATACGGGCTCTGTGAAGCCCTTGGGCAATGTCTTGCGGAGCGCCATCTCGAAGAACATAAAAGTCACAATCGGCGTGGCAACGGCCATCGGAACGATCAGTTTCCAGGTATGGCGACCGAGATAACGCATGTAGAAAACCATGAACAATGGCAGTGAGAAATAAACGCCGATGACGTGAATAAGGCCGATCATCACCGCCAACGAGCTGGCCACTGTCAGGAATAAGGTAAAAGTCTCGCGGTCCATGAACGGCTCGTCCGATTGGCTGGGTGGGCTGGTTCGACGTATCCACCGAACTATTATGGCGATGCAGCAAATCAGCATGCCCGCCGACAGCCAAAAAGAAAACGCACCACCGCCTGGGCCTTCTTCAGGTATCCAGCCAATCGGCAACTCGGCGCTCTTCCACATCAGATAAATAGAGAAGAGTGCCATGAAGACAGCCATCGACATTTCGGCCTTACGCATGGCGCCCCTCCCCTCTATTCGACAATCAGGTTTTCGTTTATCTGCTTACTTACCCAGCAGCTTGGCATGCTTGGCACGCTCAGCCACGAAGTAGCTTTGCAATTCATCGCCAGTTAACCAACCGGGGATCAAGCCTTTCTTGGCGAGGTAGTCTTGCCATTCCTGAGACTGGTAAACCTTCTCGAATACGCCGACGTAAAACGCCTGGGCTTCGGCACTGATGCCGGGAGGCGCCACAATCGAACGCTGCATGTAGTAAACCATGTCCGAACCGTGACCCAGTTCCTCGAAGGTCGGGATTTCGCCCCACTTGCCCTGAAGTTTGCCCTTCGGCGTGAAGCTGGCAAGTGGACGCGACTTACCGGCATTCCAGAAACCAACCTGTTCGGACGGGTTGTTGACGGTCGAATTGATATGCTTGCCGATTAGTTCCTTGGCCACCTTTCCGCCACCCTTATAGGGGACGTAAGTGACGTCGAGACCGAACTTCTTCTCAAGCATGGAAGTGACGAGCGAGTCTTCCTGCCCTTTGCCAGTGCCGCCCATTTTCCATTTCTTGCCGGCCTTCTTCACAGCGGCAACGTAGTCTTCAACGCTCTTGATGCCGGTATCGACATGGACCCAAAGTTGAAAGGTGTCCTCGGCCATGCGAGCGATCGGCGTGAAGGTGGAAATATCGATGCCAAGGCCCGGCTGGCGGATCGGCGTAGTGTAATAGCTGTTGAGCGTCGCCATGATGATGTGGCCATCGCCATCCTTAGATTTCAGGTACTGCAATGCCTCGGCGCCGGAACCACCACCCTTATTAATAGGCATGAAAGGCCTTGGCGAGAGCTTGTTCTTTTCAACGATGCCCTGGATGAAGCGCGCCAAACGGTCGGCACCACCACCCTTACCGGCCATGATGACGAATTCGACGGGCTTTTTCGGTGCCCATGCTGCATCGGCCGGAGCCGACACCACGGCGCCTACCAAAGTCATGCTTGCGACAATGGCGGTAGATAACAACGATGCACTGAGTTTTTTCATTTTAATCTCCCTATTGCGCCATCACCGCCGGTGCGGCCTCGGCGTAAACTAATGGAAAAGCCTTTGACATGGCGGCTTCTTGTGTCCACCTGCTTAAAGCATATCTGTATGGTATGTGGTATGCCACAGCACTATATTCAGAAAAGACATAACGATACAACAGGCTTTGTATCGCACCCGAGCCATAACGTCGTGATCGGATTGGCACGCAACGCCGACGCGATTACGAAGCCGGCTTTTTATCCTTGAGCATATCCGCCATGTGGCGTTTGAGACGCGAGCCTTTAAAGCTGGGCAAGGCATAAACCCAGCCCTTGACGCGAACATTGATTTCGTTCGCGCGTTCTGCCGCGCTCTTACCTTCTTTCGGTGCTGGCGCACCATCAATTGCAGAGGCTTTAAGCTCTACCCACTGGGTACGATCCTTATCAACCATGCGGAATTCCAGCTTGAGCCCGTCACGGGTGATAAACTCAGCCGTGGTAGTCTTGCCGCCATCGAAAGCGATATAGCCAGCCTTGCGCACGTCGTCCAATTCGAGCTGATCAATGACGGCGGCAATGTTGTTGGGGTCCGTATCGTATTCCAGCGTCTTGCCATCGGGTATGCCATGCAGGGCAAAGTTGCGTGCCTTGGCGTCTTCTTTCGACACCTTGATGACCTCGCCATCGGAATGGCGAAGGGTCACACTGAGCACATCCTTCTCCTTGATGTCGACGATCTTGCGCTCCAGCCAGTCGCTTGACTTCACCTCGACACTGAGCTCTCCGGCGGCAAGCCAAGTCTGTGCATTGCCGGGCTTTCGAATGTAGACGCCTTCCTTGCGCGCGCCGACCAGATTATGGCGCTTGCGTCCTGCGACCAGATCGACCAGCACTTTTCCATCCTTGTCGAACAAGCGGATGTGGCGCGCCTCTGATTTCTTTTTCTTGGGGTCTTCGACATGTAGACGGCTATAGAGGTCAGGTTTCTTGGTTTTCGTTTCGTAGAAATTGAGATCAGCCAGCTGCACTACAACCTTCTCGGCGTTCTTCGCCGACACTGCATAGCCATCGCTTTCGTCCATGGTCCACGCGCCCTTGGGACTACGAACCATCGTGAGCGTCTTGTTACGGTGCTCAACGACGACTTTGTCGATGGTATTGATGCTTTCGATCAACCCCGGAAACACTGCACCCGACATCTCAACACCGGGCCCTGCCCGGTTGGCATTCAGAGAGTAGCCGGCTGCGCCAACAGCAACGACAGTCAACGCGCCCAAAATCGAAATACTTTTCAGGGTCATGCTTGTTTCCTCCCGCCTCAACCGGTTTCCACGACGCCGCTCCGGCGTCTGAGCCGGCGCGTCAAGGTGAACAACAGTGTACCCAGAGCCAAAATCAACGGAATGGCAGCGATGTTGAAAAACTTGAGCCAGCTATCAAGCCGATCGATATCCTTGCGTAGCTCGTGTTGTACGCCCCTGAGTTCCTTGCGGATGGCGACCATGCGCTCACGCGCCTTGCTAATCTTGGCGCGGTCTTCCGGTTTCAGAATCAACTCGCCACCAGTCTGGATATCCTCGCGACGAATCATCTTGTTTATCTCACCACGCACGGTCTCGAGTTCCTTTTGCAGTTCTTCCTCTTTTGAGCGGAAGCGCCGCTCCGCCGCCTGGCGGATTTCACGCACTAGATGGAATGGTCGGTTGGAGATAGTGCGGCCGCGCAACTCGTTTAATGATGCGCCACCCAACAGGTTCTCGATGGCGCTGATGATGAAGTCAGCATTGTTGGCGAAAGGCATCAGCAAACGCTTGCCCATCATGTCGCGCGCATCAACCCAGAGGTTGTCATGCAGCATGTCGACATCGGCAACGACGATCACCTGGATGTCTTCTTTGGCTTCAGCCAAGTGCGCGTGCTGAGGAGCTTCCTTCTCACCCTTCAACTTCTTTTTTAGGGCGCCCTTTTTCTTCTTTTCTTCATCAACCTTGGGCGGCCCGTCCGGAAATGCGGTTTTTGGCTTGCCAGAAATCCGTGCCGCCAGGGTCAACTGCTCGCCGGCCGGCTTGAACGCCCGGAACATACCGATGACATCCACCTGGCCGCCGAATTTCGACGCATCGATCGGCATGGAGCGCATGCCGGTGCGGATCAACGGCATCATGGTGGTGCCAGCTTCCTTGACCGGATCGAGGATACCGGCCGTACTCATGTTGAGCATCTTGAGATCTGCCATGGCCGCATCGTTGCGATCGAAGTTGCCGGGCCGCAGCGACAGCCAAGCCACATAATCGGCAATCGCCATCTGGACGCCGGAACGCACATTGACGCGGCGCGCAGTATCCAAGTCGCCAGCCACCATGCCTTCACGCAGCTTTACGCCCCAGGCCTTGAGGATATCTTCGAACTCCGATTTACCGGGCACGTAAGTCGTCGGCGGCATGTCGACTTCGGCAGCCGGGTCGACAAACACCAAAGCCTTCCCGCCGCGCAGCACGAATTGATCGATGGCGTATTTCGTCTCGGGCTTCAGGCGCTTCGGATGGACGACCATGAGAACGCCCACTTCATCGGGAATTTCCGGCTCGTCGAGCGCAATCGGCTGGATAGCAAAAAATTCGTTGATCTGTTCGATTACAGACCACCGGGGGCGGTTGCCCGCACCTGGCAGGAAACCGCCATTGATCGGCAGTGAACTCAACACGCCGACGGTCTTCTTTTGGGGCGTCGCCAGCGACAGCACCAACTTGGTCAGATCATATTCCAAGAAGGCCTCGCGCTCCGGCGTGAAAAACGGCACCACTTCCTTGTCGTCGGTGCTGTTGGTCGCGGCCAACCCGAAATAGCCGAGATCACCGACCTCGTTGATGGGGACGCCGGAAAGGCCATGGGCGACGGCACTGTCCTCGTCGTCGGAAAAGGGCTCCGGGTTGAATAACTGCAAGCGCAGGCTTCCATCCGTCAGGATGGCGTATCGCTCCAGGAGCTCTCGCACGCGCTCAAAATACCGCGCATGGGGCGGGCTCTGCTCGCCTAGGATAGGGCTGAAGTAGAGGCGCGCCGTGATCGGCTCATCGACCTGCTTGAGCACTTCTCGGGTGCCGTCCGACAAGGTGAACAGGCTGCCTTCGGTCAGGTCCACCTGAATAGCGCGGAAGGAGTTGTTGGAGAATATGTTGACGGCGAAAAACAGGACCGTGGCCAGCACCACACCGACGATAGTCAACTTGCCCCTGCCCGCGACGTTGGAAGCGTTCATGGTCATCTCCTCATGTCCCCTTCTTGGCGTCGATGGCAACGACATTAGCAAACAGGAAGAACGTGATCAGTGACGCAAAGTAAACGACATCGCGAAAATCAATGACACCCTGGGTGATGGCTCGAAAATGGCTAAGAAAGCTCATTGACGCGATGGTGTCGATCAACACGTCGGGTGCCCAAAGCCGGAAGAAATTGAGCACCAGCTCCAACCCGCTCATGGTAAACAAGAAGCAGACCGCGGCGGCAACGATGAAAGCAATCACCTGGTTCTTGGTCAGCGCCGAAATGCATGACCCTATGGCCAGAAATGCGCCAGCCATGACGAAGCTGCCGATGTAGCTCGCGGCGATGACACCATTGTCCGGGTCTCCCAGGACGTTGACGCTGATCCACATGGGAAACGTCAGTGCCAGCGCGATACCGGAGAAAGCCCACGCTGCTAGGAATTTGCCAAGCACGGCCTGCATGGTTGAAACCGGAAGCGTCATCAAAAGCTCTATAGTGCCGGTCTTGCGCTCCTCCGCCCAGAGCCGCATGGATATGGCCGGAATGAGCAATAGATAGAGCCACGGATGATAGAAGAAGAAGGTCAGGAGCGTCGCCTGGCCGGAGGTAAAAAAACCGCCCACGTAGAAGGCCAAGGCCCCCATAAGGGCGAGAAAAATAACGATGAACACGTAAGCCACGGGGGTTGAGAAATAGCTCATCAGCTCACGCTTAAAGATGGTCATAACATTACGCATGACCGGCCTCCCCTGTCTCAGCAGCCATAACGGTAATTTGGCGGAACACGTCATCCAGGGAGCCGCGTTCCACGTAGAGCTCGTGGACATCGACATTAACTTCACGTAGTGCCTCGCTGACCGGTTGCACGATGGTCTTCCCCGGCTGCGGCAACACCCGGAAACGCTCCATGCCGTCAACCTTTTCAATGTGGTCAACACCCTTGACACCCGAAACACGGTTTGCCGTATCGGCAAACTTGCCGGCGGCATCCGTGCTGACGGAAATGATCACCGCATTGTGATAGGGGGCCTTGGCCATCAGTTCATCCGGCGTGCCGTCGGCAAGCAACTTTCCGTGCGAAATGATAATGGCGCGTGAGCAGACGGCTTCGACCTCTTCAAGGATATGGGTGGAGACGACGATAGCCTTGTCGGCGGCCATGTCTTTGATCAGCCCGCGCACGTGATGTTTCTGGTTGGGATCCAGACCATCGGTCGGCTCATCAAGGATCAGCACTTCCGGGTCGTGCAAAATCGCCTGCGCCAGGCCGACGCGACGTCTGAAACCTTTAGAAAGCGTCTCGATCGGCTGGTCCAGAACACTTTGGAGGATGACCTTTTCGACCACTTCATCGATACGGCGCTGGCGTTCGACGCCATCGAACCCCCTGACTTCGGCAATAAAATTCAAAAACCGCCTTGGCGTCATGTCGCCATAGGTCGGCGCGCCTTCAGGCAGATATCCAATGCGTCCCTTGACCGTGACCGGATCGTCGACAACATCAAAACCGCATACCTTGGCGAAACCGCCGGTGGGTTCAAAAAATCCTGCGACCATCTTCATGGTCGTCGATTTGCCGGCGCCGTTCGGCCCCAGGAATCCAAGCACCTCACCCTTAGCGACGTTTAGGCTGATGCCATCCACTGCCACTAATTCACCGAAGTGCTTACTCAAGTCTTGCAATTCGATCATCACTGTCATGATCTCAAACTACCCAGTCTGTCATTTGATTGATTGTTCCCAGTTTTTACCCATACAGCGGCGGGCAGGCATGGACATACCCGCTCAAGCACGGGTGTCAAGACCCTTCGTCTCTGTCGCGTCACCAGGTGATAAAAATTGGACAATTTTCGGCCGTTTGCAAACTGTTTGAAGCTATCCAGCGCGATCTCCCACTTTACTCCCTCAGTTGCGAAAAAAAGCTCGGCATTGAACCATCGGCCAGCTTCTGGCTAGGCCCATTCCCTCCAGATGTATTTGTGAAACTATGTAGCCCAAAGAAACTCAGCTTCAAGTCTCCACCAAAAAAATTACCCTCCGCGCCGCTATCCTTGCCGCCGTCTAAACCAGGAAGTAAAACTCAAGCCGCCAGTTCACTCGGAAGGAAATCTCGCATGGCCGCCAGCGGTTCGAAAAAAGTCGTTATTGCCGCGCTTTTGGGCAACAGCATGATTGCCGTCACCAAATTTGCCGCCGCCGCATACACAGGGTCATCAGCGATGCTCAGTGAGGCAGTCCATTCGCTCGTCGATACATGCAACCAGGCGCTGATCCTCTATGGCCTGAAGCGCGCCACAAGGCAGGCCGATGAAACACACCCCTTCGGCTACGGCATGGAGCTCTATTTTTGGACCTTCGTAGTCGCCATTCTGATATTCGCCATCGGCGCAGGCGTCTCCATCGTCGAGGGCATCGAAAAGATCCGCCATCCCCATCCCGTCGGCAACGCCTACATCAACTACATCGTACTTGGTTCGGCAATGGCCTTCGAGGGCTGGGCCTGGTTTATTGCGCTCAAGGAATTCCGCGCCCGGAAAGGACACCTAGGCTATTGGGACGCGGTCAGACGTTCCAAGGACGCGGCGGTCTTTACCGTGTTGTTCGAGGACAGCGCCGCCATGATCGGCCTGATCGCCGCCATGATCGGCATCGCGCTGGCACAATACCTGAACATGCCGGTTTTCGACGGCGTAGCTTCGGTGGTCATCGGTGTCATTCTGGCAATTGTCGCCATGTTTCTGGCCTATGAATGCAAAGGGCTTTTGATCGGCGAGGCCGCCGACAAGAGCGTCGTCAACGGCATCCACGCCATCACCGAGGCCATGGACGGGGTCAAGGCTGTGAATGAGCTTTTGACCATGCACCTGGGCCCGGAAGACATCTTGGTCAACCTGAGCCTCGACTTTGCAGACGGCATCCGATCGGAAACCGTGGAAGCGGCGATCTCCCAACTGGAGCGAGACATCAAGGACTCATACCCGGAAGTCAAACGCGTCTTTATCGAGGCGCAAAGCATCCGAGCCCACTTGGAAGGGTTAAGAGAGGTTCGTTAAGGTCGTCAAATGAGTGATCCGCGGTTCTCCATCGAAAATTTCTTTTCTTATGGCTTTCG
>CAYXUT010000016.1:14537-26750 GCA_964468005.1 uncultured Magnetovibrio sp.
TCTTATGGCTTTCGGCCGTTTTTTCTGTTTGCCTATCTTTTTGCTGCGTTTTCTATGACCGCATGGCTGGCGTGGGTTGGTCTGCATGCCATGAAAGCGCAGGTTCTTCGCCCGGCCATCGTCGTGCCGCCGCATGAATGGCACGCGCATGAAATGCAGTTCGGCTACGCACTCGCCGCCATCGCCGGATTTTCCCTGACCGCCGTCCCTAATTGGACCAATGCCAAGCCGGTCGGCGGCGGCACGTTGATGCTGCTGTTTAGCTTTTGGCTGGCGAGACGCATGGCGATTTTATTCTCGGCCTATTTGCCGGCGCTTATGGTAGCTGTCTTTGACTTTCGGTTTCTTGCAGTGATTTTAAATGTAAGCCATCGCACAACATTTTCATTGATTTGAATCAAACAAGCCCTTTTGACATGTATCAAGGAAAGGTGCGTCAATTCAGTGTTCATTGTGTCCGACGGGGTTTCTCGTTAGTTTATCTTCCCCGCTCGAATGAGCCGTCCGGCATGAATGATTATTGTCTATGGGTGATGGGGCAGCAAAGAGAGCGAATGGTGGATTACGAAGCTTTTTTCAAGAAATCCGTGGACCAAATCAAGGCGGAAGGACGCTATCGCGTTTTCGCGGACCTGGAGCGGCATGCCGGCGACTACCCACATGCCACCAACCGGCGCCCCAATGCTACAGAGGAAGTGGTGGTTTGGTGCTCCAATGATTATCTCGGCATGGGCCAAAATCCCATTGTTCGTGATGCCCTGATTGAAGCCGCCAAGACTTACGGCTGCGGCTCCGGCGGCACCCGGAACATCGCCGGCACCACCCATTTGCATGTGCTGTTGGAAGAAGAACTGGCCAAATTACATGGCAAGGAAGCGGCGCTGCTGTTCACTTCGGGCTTCGTTTCCAACGATGCCGGCATCTCGACGATCGCCCAGTTGATGCCCGATTGCATCATCTTCTCGGACGCATGGAACCACGCCTCGATGATCGCCGGAGTACGCAATTCCGGCTGTGAGAAAAAGATCTATAACCACTGCGATCTCGAACACCTAGAAAGCATGCTCAAGGGAGTGGATATAGACCGTCCGAAACTTCTGGTATTCGAGTCCATCTATTCTATGGACGGCGATGTCTCTCCGATCAAGGAACTCTGCGATCTCTCCGACAAATACAACGCCATGACCTACATCGACGAGGTTCACGCGGTTGGCCTATATGGCGAAACAGGCGGTGGTATTACCGACCGCGAAGGCCTATCAGACCGGCTGACGGTGATCGAAGGCACGCTGGCTAAGGGCTTTGGCCTTTGCGGCGGCTACATTGCCGGCTCGGCAGCCCTGATCGACGCCGTGCGTTCCAATGCACCCGGTTTCATTTTCTCAACCACCATGGCGCCGCCGATCGTTGGCGCGGCCATCGCGTCGGTACGTTATGTGCGCAGCCACAACGAGCTTCGCATCCGCCACCAGGAACGCTCCAACAAGCTCAAGCAGATGATCCGCGACGCCGGTCTACCGTTGATGGAAGGCTCGGTCACCCACGTGGTGCCGGTGCTAGTTGGCGATCCGGTGCTCTGCAAACAGGCCACCGACAGATTGCTAGAGGACTACAACATCTATATTCAGCCGATCAATTACCCGACCGTGCCGAAAGGCACCGAGCGTCTGCGCATCACTCCGACGCCGCTGCACACGGACGAGTTGATGAACAATCTGGTGAACGCCCTGATCGACGTCTGGAACCGCCTAGAAATCAAACAGGCGGCCTGATCTCTAGAGCGTTTCCGGTTTTATTTGGATCGGCTGTGCAAAATGACATAAAAACCCGGACTCTCTTGACTTTGTGGCATCGTCTCTATAGAGCGTTGCAGCGTCTAAATAGGACCCGGCAGTGGAGATGCTCGGACCGGGATCCGGAGGTTCAAATCCGGCACGATTCGTCCGGACATATTTACGAGGAGCAAACTGCCATGAAATGCCGTATCGCAACGTTTTTCTCGGCCGCGCTCGCGGTGATGATAACCGTTGGGTCAGCCGAAGCCGGCGACGCGAAGAAAGGCGCAAAGGTTTTCAAAAAGTGCAAGGCCTGCCACACCATCAAGGAAGGCGGCAAGAATAAGGTCGGCCCCAACCTGTACGGCATAGTTGGCCAAAAGGCGGCTCAGGTTAAGGGCTACAAATACTCCAAGGCAATGAAGGCATCCGACGTCACCTGGGACGAGGCGACGCTCGATAAGTTCCTGACAAAGCCGAAGAAGATGATGAAAAAGACCAAGATGGCTTTTTCCGGATTGAAGAAGGAAAAGCAGCGCGCCGACTTAATTGCTTATCTAAAAGCCAACGGCGGCTGATCAAGCAACCAAGCCACTAGTTTCGAGGTACCGCCCGGCCCGCGAGGGTGCGGGCGGTTTCTTTATATTTAGAATGGAAATTTAAGTTAACCGCTGATCCAAGATCCGCGCTATCCAGCCATTCGCTGGATTATTGGGGATACCGCCAGCGCTAGGCCAAGAAGATTGGAGAAAAGATGATCGAGCGATGCTCAAAGCCCGCGCCGCGCCTGCATTCGAGCACATCAAATATCTTATCCGCACCAAAATAGAGCACAATGCCGACGACGACGTAAAGTGCTTCCACTAATTTCCCCTTAGCCAAGGCCCAAACGCCAAACAGTTCATGCCACGAATAGAGCTGACACGGCTTAATATTGATCAATGCCTGTGGGCTTGCGGACTTCTTGCTTGGGCTGGTCTCGGAGAAAGAAGGCGAGGCCAACCGTGGCCAGCGGGTCCGTATCGCGAATGTTTCCAGGCTTCGTGACTTTGCCAAAAATTCATCAACCGGATCACACGTCGCCTAACGTTCATTCGTAGCCTTTTTCAGAGCATTTTATCAGAACCTTGACGATCCGATATATCCCAGTCGACATACAAAAATCAGCAAGCGCTCCGTCGTTAAACAGGGAAGATATTCGGCAGCAATCTGCCGATATCCTCAGACAGCTCATACACGCTATCGATGGCGAGGTCCGGACCGTAAGTCTTTCCATCGGCTTTCGCCGCCGCCTCCAGGCGTTCACGGTGGTAGGTCTTGATCTGGTCTGGAAGTGGCAGATTACCCGTATCGACAAGCCGGAGATAGCCGTTGGCGTCGCGTGCCGGCATCAATGCGCTTTTGCAATCGCGGTTGGGAGACCAAGGCACGTCGAGCAGGCCTGCCTCCAAAGCGCGCATAGCGCCGACGGCTACATCGCCATCACCAACCTCGAGCAATTTATCCATGATCGAGCGGGTCTCCGCCTCAAGAACCTCCTTCTCGCGTTGGTATTCTGGCAATTCGCGCAAGTTCACGTTTCGCGCTAGATAAATCCCCATCCGCGTAGCGCGCAAGCCTTGCGCATTCTCCTCAGGCGTCGGAATGCCCATGGCTTCCGCTACGCTTTTGGTTGTTACGCTCAGCGCGCCACCGACTGCGCCCGCAAATCCGCCATATACCATCAAGCCGAAAGATTGCGCCGGGTCCGTCGGCCATGCGCCCATCCAATGCAAAGAGGTGACCGTCGTGACGACATCATCGTATCCCTTGGCAGTTAGATAGTCCTGCACCAACTCCTGGCACACCTCGATTGCCACCGAATCCTGAACCAGGTGCAGGCATTGTCCCAATTCCAGACCGTATTGTTTGACCCCCTGTGCCGCCGCTAACAGCGCATCGGCGATGCAAATGGCGATGGCAATGCAGGGTGGGATATTGGTGCCAGTCAGGAACCCCGGCTGGCGCCGATGCAAATCAACGCCCATCTCGCCATAGCGCGCCACTAACCGGTCTAGGTATTGATAATTTCTGATTCCCTCGGCGACCGAGGTCTCTTTCGTATAGGACGTCGTATAGGCAATGCCCGAACCGAGATAACCGGTGAAGCCGCCGGCATAGCAAATCTCGCCCGTCAGCCTGGGGAATGAAGTGCCGGTCAGCGCGATAATCGGCTTTTCCACAGCCGCTGTCAGTTCCCGGAGCTTGCCAACGCCGGCATTGACCACGGGAAACCCATTAAGCATGGAACGACCGCATTGTTCCGATTCGTCGGCCCCCTTCTGCGCCTCGGCAAAACGTTCGTTGCGGGTATAACTATCCGTGGTAGTCGGCACCACGTCCGCGAGCCCGTCGCGATCAAGCGTAACCAGCAGCTTCTTATGCATCTCGAACGTGCCAAAACCACCACGCGGCTGTGTCAGACAGAGGCCTTCCGCAACGGCCTTTCTTGTCACCCAGGCAAGGTTTTTGTGGTTGGGCAACGCATTGAGGTATTCCACAGCCTCTGCCAAGTCAACATCGGCGCCGGTCGGCCACCGGGCCAGGTTGGCGGCGCGCATAGCGTCGAACTCTTCATCATCGATCCGCGCCTCAGTGAGCGGCGGTTGCGCCATGATCGTCCCTCCGAGAAATTGTCCCACCAAGCTTGCGGAGCCCATTTTTAACGAGCCGCAATGCCACATCCGGTAATAGACCCGCCAACAGCCCACTTGCGTACAAACCATAGCCAGCATCAAGAGCAAGCCGCGCATCGTGGGGGCGCAAAGCAAACGGCGCATCATCGCCAGTCGCGGCAGCACCAAGCACGGCGGCAGGATCTTTGGCATGAACCAGCACACCCCCGGTGCCTATGATCAGCCCGATTTCAGCGAGATCCTTTCCATGCTGCATGGTAACGGGACCCGTCGCCCCATAGACGGTTTCCACTGTGCCGGCATGACGAATCACCGAAAGCCTTGTCGCTGCGCGCGCCAGTGCAAGATCGAACGCTCTCTCCGCCTCTTCTTCCGGCAACCACTCAACATCGGTTTCTGTCCGGAACAATAACCGCTCGAGCGCTTCCTCAGCAAGACCACTCTCGGCGGCAATCAAGTCAATTCCAGCTTCATTAATCAAGTGGCGGGCCGACAACCGCATGCCGAGGTCCCCCTCCACCGTGCGTTTGCCATAGGGCTCTGGCAAGCCATGGTAGATCACGCCGTCCTGAGTGGGCGCACCGTCACAAATGGAATGCACATCAGTCGTCGCACCGCCAATATCAATGACCAAAAGTGGCCCCAGACCAGGCTCGCCGCCAACACCATCGGCCAGAAGTTGCGCGCCCTTGAGCACCGCGGCGGGCGTAGGCATCAGGACAGCATCCATGCGCTCACCGGCCCTATCAATGCCCTTGGCATGAACAATGTGTTTGATGAAAAGCTGGCGAATGGCTTCACGTGCCGGCTCGATGTTGAGTTCCAGATGCTTCGGCATGACGTTTGCGGTAACTATTACCATCTTACCGGCGGCTACCAAAGTTGCAGCGGCGCCGTCAACGGCGCTTCTGTTGCCAGCAACGACAATGGGGCAGACCACGCCGCTCCGGGCCAGCACGCCGGCATTGTGTTCTATTACTTTCGTATTGCCACCGTCCGTGCCACCGCAAAGCAACAGCATGTCCGGCGCGTCGGTCGTGATTGTGCTAATATCGCTCTTAGTCAGTTCAAACGCATAGGTTCCGACCAGCTTGGCGCCTGCCCCCAAAGCCGCCAAGCGCGCCGCCTTGGCCGTTAGGTCGGGAACCAAGCCGACGGTAACCATGCGTAGGCCACCGGCGGCACTACTCGATGCCAGGCGGTAAGCGAAGTCGGGCAAGCCGCCCATGGTCTGCTCAAGATCAGCGAGCGCCGCATCAAGACCAACATTTACATCCGTCAATACAGTCGAGCGGCCTTGTGCAGTGCCAACGATTTTCGCCGCATCAAGGTCGACGACCCGAAGCTTGGTATAAGTCGAGCCAAAGTCGATAAGCAGCGCATGAGGCACCTGATCAGACCCCCATACGCTCTGCACGCCTGCGCTCGATATCATCAGACAACGGTCCGGCGACGTCTGTTGGCCGCGTGCCTGGCGGAAACACCCGATCGAAACCCATCTCCAAAAAACGTTTCTCGACACTGTCCCAGGGCTGATCTCCAACCATAAGATATCCACCGACGTATAGCAGGATGTCTCCGAGACCAGCTTCCGTACAGAGATCGCGGAACCCACGGCAATCGAGTTCACCTTGGCCGTATAACGAAGAAACCAGGATCGCATTGGCGTCGGTCTCGATAGCGGCATCAACAAACTCACTGGCCGGTGTCAGCGCACCCAATGCCACAACCGTGAACCCAGCCTCCTCGAGCGCACGGCTAAGAATCCGGTTGCCGACGATATGCGTGTCGGAACCGATGACGCCAGTGATCAGCGTACCCCTGACCGAATTGGTCATCTCAGCAGCACTCTCTCTTTTCCAGGGTGTAGTCCTCTATGGCCGGCCAATTGGGAGCGACCTCTCCCTCGCCCGTCAAAATCAAATCTCCACCATCTATGTGCATGGGCAGATCAAACAGCTGCGTTACCGGTTTCAAAAACCCGTTCATCTCTCCGGCGTTATCTAGATGAGTTGCCGCAACGCAGGCCTCCATCCAACATCCAATATCGCCAGCCACGCCGTTACCAAGGACCAAGCGCATGCCGCGTGCCCGGACATGCCTGAGCCCCGCCACCAAGGCATTTAGCCCACCCATCTTCATCAGCTTTAGCTTGATGACATCGGCGCAGGCAAGATCCGCGGCACAGTCCACATCACTGAGACCGTAGATCGATTCGTCGAGCATTACAGTTACGCCATTTGCACGCGCGGCCTCGGCAACCGCCTTGGCAGCCGGCCAGTCGCCGGCGGAGCAAGTCTGCTCAACCAGTTCGATACCAGTGGGATCGATGCCGCTGACGAATGCCACTCCGTCGGCCTGACTATAACCCTGATTAGCATCGACCCTGAGCACCGCGCGCCCAGCCACTAACTCCTGGATCAGAGCCAGGCGTTGTCTGTCAGCGAACAGATCAAACCCGACCTTGACCTTGAGCGTCACATAGCCCTCCGATAGTCGGCCCTCGATCTCCTGCGATATGGCGTCGTGTTCCGTCGCATTGACGATGGCCAAGAGCTGCGCGCGCCGATCTTTCTCGTTGGCCAACAGTTCGTGACCTTCGGCCATCTCCAACGCCGTGACGAATGCCGTTGTCGTAAACGGCGATTCGAGAAGGTGGCGCATTGCCAAGGTTTTCGCTTCGGCAACGTCGACGCTGCTCAATTTTTCGGCAACCATGGTGGCACGCCTCCAAGCCTGCTCGATAGTCTCTTCCGTGTAGCCGGCCAGCAACGTGGCCTCGCCCCAGCCCGTGCGCCCATCGACAAGACGTACTTCGACTAAAACCGTATCAAAGGCCTCGACCGGACCGAAAGCGAGCTTATATGGCACCGTCAACGGAGAACGCAGGCGGCGCAGTACGAGATTTTCGACCACGTAAAGGTCACCCATCGCCCGCTCCCGAATAGATATAATTACCGACCTCCGAAGCCGCTGCCTTGATGGCCGGCAACAACGCCAGAGCGCCATAAATCCCCAGTCGAGAGTTCGGTGCGTGTAATGACAATCCCGCAATAACGCGCCCGGCACTGTCACCTGACAGATGGACCGGAACCTCCAGCCCAACTAGGCCATCGACGTTTTCCAACCGATTTAGGACGTTCCCCTGGCGCCGGATTTCCTTAAATTGCTGCTCCAGTGCACCGGCGTCGGTAATCGTCTGGGCGGTCAATGCTGGCCTGGGCACGGTATCCAGAAGGGGCTGGCGGGCTTGGGCTGGCAAATGTGCCATCAACAGTTTGCCTATAGCGCTGGCATGCAAAGGTACGCGGCTACCAGCACCGAGTTGCACGCGGATCGGCCTATCGCACTCAACCCGTTCTATATAGAGTGCCGCATCACGATCAAGCACACCCAAATTACAGCTCTCGCCGACTTCGGCCACCAAGCTTTCTATAACAGCGCGCAAGGGGCCAGCGGGCCAACTAGCCAACCGCGCCAAGCTCATCATGTCCATGGTTCGCGCACCCGGCGCCAAACCACGACTGATGGTATCGGTGCGCGGCAAGCCTTCGGCAATCATTTTGGCGACAAAACGGGGCAGGGTCGGTTTGGGGATTTCAAAGCGATCGGCCAAATCCGAGATTCTGATCGGCGCCGACGCCGCAAGCACGCTTTCAAGCAACCGGGACACCCGAACCAAAGGCACGCTGACTGGAGACCGCTCGATATTGGGATGTCCGGGCGCATTAGTCAGTTGATTGGCCATGGCTATAGGGTGCTTTTCAGGAGTTAATTGTCAAATAACAAAATTTTCTTATCGTACTTCGTTAATTATTCACATAACTTTATTTTTGGGCTCTCGCGGAAACCGTTGAATTACTTTATCGTCAACCATCATGAGTAAGGCTTTTTCCAAGGAAACAGAACCGGAAGACCTTGAGATTGAGGAGGCCGACAGTCTACCGGCCGGCTTCAAGAACTACATCACGCCGAGCGGCCTTTCCCGACTTCAGGCCGAACTGAAACACCTGCGCTCGGTCGAGCGCCCCAAGGTGGTTGAGACCGTCGCCTGGGCCGCCGGCAACGGCGACCGCTCCGAGAACGGCGATTACATATATGGCAAGAAGCGTCTGCGCGAAATCGACCGTCGCATGTGGTTCTTATTGAAACGACTCAAGATCGCCGAAGTGGTCGATCAGTCGCAACAGAAGAACCACGACCAGGTGTTCTTCGGCGCTACCGTCACATACGCCAATCAAGTCGGGGACGAGAAAACCATCCGTATCGTCGGCGTCGATGAGGCGCGTCTGGAGCTTAGCGAGGTGAGTTGGGTATCACCCATCGCACGCGCACTGCTAACAGCTTGGGAGGGGGATGTTGTCAAGGTTCGCACGCCCAATGGCTTAGAAGAGATTGAAGTGGTGGGAATCTCGTACACATAAAACCGCGGAATCAAGAAAGCCGATCAGGAAAATCAGTGAATACAGACCCCACGCCCCAGCGAAATAACCGCTGGGCGTCTTCGTCTTCGTTGACTGTGAAGCACCGTACGGCCAATCCGCTATCGCGGATAGCATCCAC
Organism: uncultured Magnetovibrio sp.; assembly: GCA_964468005.1. GTDB lineage: Bacteria > Pseudomonadota > Alphaproteobacteria > Rhodospirillales > Casp-alpha2 > TMED8. Next base: position 23,551 of record CAYXUT010000016.1, read on the forward strand.
GTGATCACGCTTCAGGTGGCGAGCCTTGCAATGAAGCGCCGAAACGCCGAGCGCGCGGGCCTGCAAGAGCCATTCCTTCGGCAATTTGTGAAATAGCAGTGCACACTCCATGTCAGGCGCAACGCCAGAGAAAGCCGCGAGCGCTTCTGGCTTGAAGCTTGAGATAATTGGCGCCGGCAGCTCGGCCGGCCAAATTACCTGCAACACCTCAGCCACGACCCGTCCGGTTTTTTCCTCTTCGCCGGGACTCGGTTTCAATTCCAGGTTCAACCCCAGGCCGAGCCTTGCCGAAGTTGCAACAAGTTCCACCAAGGTCGGTATCCGCTCTCCGGCAAATGAGGATTCGAACCAACCGCCGGCGTCGAGGTCCTTCAACTCATTCAACCGTTTTCGGGTAATGGGACCCTTGCCGTTCGTCGTACGCTCAAGCTTGTCATCGTGAAACAGCACGGGCACGTCGTCGGAACTCAATTTCACATCGACCTCAATCCATCTGACACCGAGGTCATAGGCCCGTTGAACCGAAACCAGAGTATTTTCCGGCGCGTGCCCAGCGGCACCCCGGTGGCCAATGATCTTCGGAACCACGGCGTCGGCCATGTTAGCTTTCATCTCACTCGCAAAACCAGTTGCGCCATTTATTATAAAGCATCACCCTGTTCCCTGCACTTTCCGATTTGGCACTGGGGAGACGATGAGCGACAAAGATCTCAAGAGCATGGCGCTGGAGTATCATCGCAATCCTGTTCCCGGAAAGCTCGCCATCCAGCCGACCAAACTGCTCGGCAACCAACGCGACCTGGCGCTCGCTTACTCGCCTGGTGTGGCGGCGGCCTGCGACGCCATTGCCGCCGATCCCGCCGAGGCCGCGAGCCTAACGGCGCGTCAGAACCTGGTTGCCGTGATTACCAACGGCACCGCCGTGCTGGGCCTCGGCGCCATCGGACCACTAGCCTCGAAGCCCGTAATGGAAGGCAAGGCGGTGTTGTTCAAGAAATTTGCCTCTATCGATGTCTTTGACATCGAACTTGATGAAACCGACGCTGACAAAATCGTCGATATCGTTTGCGCGCTGGAGCCGACCTTCGGCGCTATCAACCTCGAGGACATTAAGGCACCAGAGTGTTTCATCATCGAGCAAAAATGCCGCGAGCGCATGAATATCCCCGTCTTCCACGACGACCAACACGGCACTGCGATCGTCACCGCCGCGGCGTTCCTGAACGGGCTACGCATCGTCGGCAAGGAACTCTCTGATATCAAGCTGGTTTCAACGGGCGGGGGTGCCGCCGGCATCGCGTGCCTCAACCTACTCGTTTCCATGGGCGCTAAGCGTGAAAACATATGGCTAGTGGACCATATCGGCGTCATCTTTGAGGGCCGTGAAGAGGAAATGAATTCTCACAAGGCTGCCTTCGCGCAGGCCACCGAGGCACGTACGCTGGCCGAAGTGATCCCAAATGCCGATGCTTTTTTGGGGCTGTCAGCCGGCGGTATCCTGAGCACCGACATGGTCGAGACCATGGCCGCGATGCCGTTGATCCTGGCACTTGCCAATCCGGACCCGGAAATCACGCCCGATGCGGCCAAGACGGTACAGCCCGACGCGGTTATCGCCACCGGGCGTTCAGACTATCCGAACCAGGTCAATAACGTACTTTGTTTTCCGTTCATCTTTCGGGGCGCCCTGGATGTTGGCGCGACGACCATCAATGAGGAAATGAAACTGGCCGCCGTCAAAGCCATCGCCGATCTGGCCATGGTAGAAACCTCCGAGGTTGTCGCCAATGCCTACCAGGGCGAGGACCTAAAGTTCGGCCCCGACTATTTGATCCCGAAACCGTTTGATCTTCGGCTCATTGTCAAGATCGCACCGGCGGTAGCCAAGGCGGCCATGGATTCCGGCGTCGCCACCAAGCCGATAGCGGACTTCGAGGCTTACCGAGAAAAGCTCGGCCGGTTCGTTTTTCGCTCGGGCATGCTGATGAAGCCAGTGTTCGATCGCGCGCGGCGCGACAAGCGCTGTGTGGTTTACGCCGAAGGCGAGGACGAACGTGTGTTGCGTGCCGTACAAGTTGTTGTCGATGAAGACATCGTTTCCCCTGTCTTGATCGGCCGGACCGATGTCGTGGCTACGCGCGTCAAACGCCTTGGCCTGCGCCTCCTGGAGGGCCGAGACTATTCTCTTACCGATCCAGAAAGCGATCCTCGATATTACGAATACTGGCGCGGCTATCACGAAATTATGCAGCGCCATGGTGTCTCACCGGACTTGGCGCGCACCATCATCCGCACCAATAACACCGTCATCGCCTCAATGATGCTACATCGCAGCGAGGTAGATGCGATGATCTGCGGCACCCATGGTCAATATTCGTGGCATCTGAAGCATGTCCTTGACGTTATCGGTAAAGCGAAGGGAGTGTGCGATGTCTCGGCCTTGAGCGGGCTGATCGTCAATAAGGGCACCTACTTCATATGCGACACGCAGGTTACCTTTGATCCGAGCGTCGAGGAGGTTGTCGAAATGACCCTTCTGGGCGCCGAGGCGATCCGGCGCTTCGGTGCCGAGCCCAAAGTGGCACTAATATCGCATTCCAACTTCGGCAACGCCGATACGTCGAGCGCCATGAAAATGCGCCAGGCTGTCGGCATGCTACGCGATCAGGCGCCAGAATTGGAGGTGGAGGGGGAGATGCACCCCGATGCGGCGTTGGATCCAAATTACCGCTCGTTCATTTTCCCGAATTCTTGCTTGCAGGGACCGGCGAACTTCCTGGTGTTTCCGTCCCTGGATGCCGCCAACGGGGCGTTCAATCTGTTGAAATCGGCCGGTGATGGCCTGAGCGTTGGGCCGCTGCTGCTGGGGGCGGCAAAACCGGTGCATATCCTAACATCCTCGGTTTCGGCGCGTGGCCTAGTCAACATGAGTGCGCTGGCGGCCGTCGATGCTCAGTCACGCGAGAAACAGTGACGATTTTTCTAGGCAATTCTTGCCGTGAGCCAAATCAACCTAGCTCAACAGAAAATCATCCACCTCGACCAACGGCGCGTCTTCCAAAGAAAGATCATCACCAAAAGCCTCTAGGCATTGGTAACCATCAAAGCTATGCAGCGCCGGTGTCGAATTGGCGTCGTCACCCTGAGCCGCCAGGATGTCTTCCGCATAGCGCCTTGGATTGTTATGCATCAACATGGTT
>CAYXUT010000017.1:0-26706 GCA_964468005.1 uncultured Magnetovibrio sp.
GAAATAAAAGGCTGGCCACAGGCTTTTTCCCTCAAGAAACTATTTGAAATTCATTTCACCTTGGATGATGTGTCGAATGAGGAAGAAAGCTAGTTCCGGCAGGCAGGCGTCACTGCAATTTGTCGTGCACTCCATGCCGGACCTGGAAAAAAGCTTTTCTGGCGCTCCAACGTTTCGTTGCGAGAGGCAAGGTGGTTGGCTTACACGAGAAAGCTGGTGTTTCGAAGAAACTTTTCCTCATCCGAAAAAAGACATAAGGACCACCGACGTAATCTCCCATCAATGAGCAGCTCGGTGGTTTCGAGAACGTGACGGTTATAGGCGGCGACGTTTAAATCGTCGACGTAAAAGCCAAACCCAGCATCAATCTGATCGAGCCCGGCGTCTATCATCGCTTTTTTGTCAGGGATTTTCCGGACTATACCTTGCGTTCTTACTCCATAGCTCACAAAAAGACCAAACGATCCGCTAGACTGTCTGGTCGTTCTATCCGCCTGTCATGTAACGCCATGGTTAATTGAGTTGACCGAAATCCTGCCATAGTGATTTTCTCCTTGGCGGGCTCGTGCGGATAGGAAGACTTCTGATTTCATGTATATCTTAAGGCAGGTTTTCATTGTCTAATTTTGCAAGAACTTAGACGAGATCTTGACCTTTCCTCGGTCAAGTGCGAAGCCTCGTGGCATGTCAATATTTGATCCCTTTCTCAGCCTAAAAGATCTGAGAGAACGTACCGTCACATTGCCAGGCCCGGATGAAAAGGCTGCCGATGCCGCACGTGAGCGCGAGCCACAACTGACGAAACCGCCTGGCTCGCTCGGGAGGCTCGAGCAGATCTCCGAATGGCTGGCGAGTTGGCAGGGTCGCCATCCACCACTTTTGGAAAGACTTTGTGTGCGGGTATTTGCTGGCAACCACGGTGTGGTGGCGCGGGGGGTTTCGGCCTATCCGGCCGAGGTTACGGTACAGATGGTTAGCAATTTCGAGGTGGGTGGCGCGGCGATCAATCAGTTGTGTAAGACAGCCGGAGCCGAGCTTGAAGTTGAGGCACTTGACCTCGATCGCCCGACAGCGGACTTCACTAAAGGTGCCGCCATGGTGGAAGCAGACTTCGTTTCCGCCTTCAATACCGGTGTCGCTAGCCTGCCCACGAACAGCGATCTCTTGTGTATCGGCGAGATGGGGATCGGCAACACGACTTCTGCTGCCGCAATCTGCCATGCGCTTTATGGGGGCACGCCCGAGGACTGGACCGGTCCCGGCACTGGGATCACTGGTGCGGCGCTGGATGCCAAGGCGAACGTGGTTGGTGAGGCGGTGGCGCTCCACCAAGATATCTGCGGCGACGGGCTGGAGGTCCTGCGTTGTCTTGGTGGCCGGGAAATGGCCGCCATGGCCGGTGCGATCATCGCGGCGCGTTTGGATCGGGTTCCGGTGTTGATCGACGGCTACGTTGCCAGTGCCGCTGCTGCGGCTTTGGATGCGACTATACCCGGTGCGCTCGACCATTGCTTGGCGGCGCATGTTTCGGCTGAACCGGCGCATCGAATGCTCCTTGAGAAACTTGGCAAAACAGCTTTGCTCGACTTCGGTATGCGGCTCGGCGAGGGTTCGGGCGCGGCATTGGCCATACCATTGATCCGCGCGGCCCAGGCCTGTCACACGGGCATGGCGACCTTTGCCGAGGCTGGCGTCAGCGACAAAGATTGACACCAGCGCGTCCGGCGCGTGAGAAAAAATCTAAAAGTTGATTAACTCCGCTCAATACCGTGTTTGAGGCGCAGCAGTTCGCGCCGGCGACCATCCTCGGTCATTAGAAATTCTACAAAGCGACCCTGGAATTTGCGTATGCCGATGGAGCGGCCGAATTCAATTGCTTCGCGGGTATCGCATTGGATCAGGATCAGTTTTTCCTTGCCTTCCTTCTCAACAAGGCCCCGAAGCATACGGTGGACCTCTTCGCCGCCATCGATAAGTTCAGGCGACCAGGCCAGCTTAGTGATGTCTATGCCCAGCCGATCGCGGTGCAGCACATGCAGGGCGTCCAATGGCATCCAGTCCAGGCAAACACGATATCCCTTGTCTTGCATGAGCTCGCGAACAAATAAGTAGGACGATAGGTTTGATAAAATATCTTCTTGTTGCAATTTGATGATCATCTGGCCCCGGCGGGATGCCGTGATACTGTCGTCAAAAATCTGGAAGTCCTTTGACTGTAGGGTCGCGATGTTGAGGTTGAAGCTGATCTCACCCGAAACCGACAGGGTCCCAGTCTTGGTTAGCATGGAAAGCATGCGACGATCGAGGGTCTCTCTGAGATGTTGGAACAACCAACGGTTGGCCACTAAGTTGACACCGGGAAGTAACGTCTCGCGCAAATCCTTGATCGAGATGAATAGGTCACTGAACACCGGGTTGGGCACCATTTTTTCGTCGACTAAACAAACGAACTCTCGCCTCACTAAATTGGAAACATCGGCACGCTCAAGCACTGTTTCGACCCGTGCCAATACTTCCGGCGTAAGCGGATCGCTCTGTTTCTGTTTGGTTCTAGGTGCGGAGCGGGCGTCCATGCGGGCGCTAACGGCGAATTGGCGGTTGTCCTCGGCATCGGCAAACGATTGGACCATGCACAGGATATTTTCATACTCGGCATCGGCATCCTGCCAAGTAGCGAACGGATGTGGTTGGCTCGCCACCTCCGCGACCAGGGGGTCGTCGTCGAATAGAAAACGAATTTTCTGAACGATAGCCTCGGTCTGCCCCTGGGCATCGCCTTTATAGATAAAGAATAGATCGGAGTTCTTGAGAATGAACAGTTGGCCGGACATGTCGGCGATCAAGGGTTCGAAGTTGCGGGCTGCTATCCGGATGTGCTGGTCACGGCGGTTGAACGGACGAAGCTCGGAGAGACGCAGGTGAACGACCTTGCGACCCGCCTTATGCTTTTCGAGACGCCGGACGTAGTCGAGCAACAGGTTTTCCTGTGACGGGAGCCGTTTCTTGCCGTTGCCGGTTTCCGCCATGCTCTCGCTCTCCTGAAAGGCTATCCAGTTGTCGGGACGCGTTTGCCGGTCCCAATGTCTTGAACCAGTTTGTCGATAAAAAAGCCTTGAAAGCAGCTGACGCCAAGCCCAACACCCCATTTGAGCGTCTTTTCGGAAAGGACGTGGCTAAAGATAATCGAGTCCTTGCCGGCTGTCGCAATGACTTCTCGTATTTCTTCGCCCCTTCTGTCATCTTCATTGCTGGTAAATTCTTGCCCGCAAGAGATTTTAATGAAATCGGATTTTAAGATGGCCAGTTCAAAGTATTGTAAAGATAATGGATTTAGCCCGTCGGCTACGATCCGGTATCCGCGTTCCTTCAAGAAGTCACGCGCATAGGCGTAGCTCTTCAAATCCGCAAAGATATCATTAATCTGGAACTCGACGATTACCTTGTCGGTATTGTCGTCGACGGCCTGGTCCAGGTTCTGAAAATCCTGTGACAGAACCGTCGAGATATTAAGATTGATGCTGAGAGGATCACAAAGTTCGTCGAATTTTTTCTCCAGCAGTACGGCAAGCAGGCGCTGGTCCAGGGTTTCCGTCAGATACTGAAGCAGCCAAGGGCTAGCAAAAAGATTAATGCCGGTGGCAACCCGGTCCCGAACATCGTTCATGGAGATTAACAGTTCATAAAAAACCAACGAGCCGCCGCCGGTAACTTGAAGGCAAGCTTGGCGCTTGATCGTATCAGCGACCCGCATGCCGGCGAGCTTGCGGTTAATATCGGCCAAGTTCTCCGCGCGAAGTGGTTCCCCTTGCTGTTCCTCCTGGTCGCGAAGCAGTTCCATTTTCTGTAGTTGCTGTTCCGTCTCGACAGCCCATGCAGTTGCGAAACTGAAGAAATTGGTAAAATCCTCGGCGTTAGAAAGGTCAAACCAGGTCGAAAAGCGGTCCTTGACTGTCGTTTCGTCAATCCCTGTTAGCGGATCCTCGCCGAACAGGCCACGCACTTTCTCAACAGCTGCATCAACATGGTCGATGGGCACCCCATGGCAGACAAGAACCAGATCCTTGTTGTTGAGAGAATAGAGAGTGGTGGCGCTATGGTCGATCAGGTCGGCACAGGTGCGCGATGCAATATCTATGAGATGCGGTTGTTTGTCATTAGGGCTGAGCGCCGAGAGGTGGATGTGGATGGCGAAATGTTCGCTCCGGCTGCTGCGGATGCGGTTTAGGTGGTCAAGCAGTAGCGATTCTTCTGTAGGTCGGATATCTCTATCTTGTGACGTAGCGGTATTCCACTCGGCCATGCCAAATTACTCACAATTTCAACAAATCATGATCTGCTCAATTTGACACGAAACCTAGGCGCGAATCATTAAAAACCGATTACCGGGGCCGGTTCCCGGGGGTTTTTTCCTGTAGCCGGATGGGTCCGCATACAGTCATAATAGATCCATGGTGAGAAAGCCGAAAACCCCCGACGGGATGAGAATCTACGCCATCGGCGACGTTCATGGCCGCCTCGACCTGTTGCAGGAACTGCACCAGGATATCACCCGGGACATGGCTGAGAAACCAATGCCGCGCGGCGTGCTGGTCCACCTCGGAGACTACGTCGACCGCGGCCCGGCGTCCCGCCAGGTCATCGACTATTTGATCGAGCGGCCGCTTTCCGGGTTCGAGACCATCAACCTGAAGGGCAATCACGAGGATTTCGTCGTGCGGTTTCACGACATGGGCGATCTTGGCGAGAGTTGGCTAATGAACGGCGGCGGCGCGACGCTCGCGAGCTATGGCGTCGCCGGCGCCGATGACACCTTCGACGCTTTGTGGCGCCTCGACGACATTCGGGCCGAGTTTCTCGATTGCCTGCCGCAATCCCACCTCGTCTTTTTCAGGGGGCTCGCGTTGCATCACCGCGAAGGGGATTACCTGTTCGTCCATGCCGGACTTCGGCCGGGCGTCGCGTTGGAGCAGCAAAGCGCCGAAGACCGGATGTGGATCCGCGACGAGTTCCTGTTTTCGGAGTTCGATTTCGGGCCGATGGTCATTCATGGGCACACGCCGCGACCGGCGCCAGTGCTGCGCGCCAACCGCATCGGTATCGACACCATGGCCTACCGGACCGGGTGCCTGACCTGTCTGGTGCTCGAAGGCGAAGACCGACGCTTCATCTCGACCTGACGCGTTGAATGGTCCGCATACCAATGTTAGGTTCCGGGCGCAATGACGGAGCGGCATAACCATGCATACGAGAAAACGGGTTTTGGTTACGGGCGGCGCCGGATTCATCGGCTCGCATCTCTGCACACGGCTTTTGGCCGACGGTGCCGACGTTCTTTGTGTCGATAATTTTTTTACCGGCAACAAGGACAACATTGTGGATTTGTTTGACAACCCGAATTTCGAACTGATGCGCCACGACGTCACCTTCCCGCTCTATGTCGAGGTCGACGAAATCTACAACCTTGCCTGTCCAGCGTCGCCGATCCATTACCAGCATGACCCGGTGCAGACGACGAAGACCAGCGTGCACGGCGCCATCAATATGCTCGGGCTGGCGAAACGCGTGCGTGCGAAGATCCTGCAGGCCTCGACCAGCGAGATCTACGGAGACCCGGAGGTGCACCCGCAGCCAGAGACTTACAAGGGAAATGTCAACCCGATCGGGCCGCGCTCGTGCTATGACGAGGGCAAGCGTTGTGCCGAGACATTGTTTTTCGATTATCGCCGCCAGCACAATCTCGGCATCAAGGTGGCGCGCATCTTCAATACTTACGGCCCGAACATGCATCCGAATGATGGCCGCGTCGTGTCAAATTTCATCGTCCAGGCCTTGAAAGGAAATGATATCACCATCTATGGCGATGGCGGGCAAACACGGTCGTTTTGCTACGTCGACGACCTCGTCGAAGGGCTGATCCGATTAATGGCTTCCGATGACGAGGTTACCGGACCGGTCAATCTCGGCAATCCGAGGGAGTTCACCATCAAGGAACTAGCCGAAAAGATAATTGCCAAGACCGGGGCTAAATCCGACATCGTCTATCGCGACCTGCCCGAAGATGACCCCATGCAGCGCTGCCCGGACATCTCGGCAGCGAAGGCGCTGCTCGGCTGGCAGCCGACGATCGCCCTCGATCAGGGGCTCGAGAAGACCTTCGACTATTTCAAGACCGTCGTCTGATCTCTTGCTCTAATCAGCGAAATCGGCCGCCAGGGCGTCGCGCACCTCCGGCGGCAGGATCACCGCGTGGGCGTATTTCTCATGCTCGATGCCGAGCATGATCCGCGTATCGGGGTTCTTGAACTTGTCGATCTGGTCCGCCGAAAACGGGAAGTGCAGGAACTGCACGCTTGAAGCTTTGCCGTCCGCGTTTGTCCGGTCCACGTCCTCTTCCGGCACGCCCTCGACGACCTCTCCGTCGAGGTCAAAGAACATGGTTTCTTCGACGCCGCCCAGGCCGTCGAGAAACCGCGCGCGGACTTCCGGATTGCCGATCTCGAACATCAGGGTGGCGACAAGTTCGCGGCCTTTTGGGATCAGCGGATTGTAGGCCCTGAGTTCGTCCTCGATCTGCTCTTCGCTGCCCTTTTCGATGAACAGCATTTCGTGCACCTGATGCCACATGGTGTCGAAGCTCTCGAAATAGAAGGTCGCATGCGGACCACAGTGGAGCCGGCGGTTCTTCTTCTTCTCGGTCATCTGGGCGCGGCGTTGCTTGCGGACCTTGGCATAGTCGTCCATGTCCATGATGTCGTCGCGGGTGAGCATTGCCTTGGTCATTTCGGTTTCCTCGCTCGATCAGAGCCCATAGGCCTTGGCCAGCAGCTGAATGGGGTGTTGGGCATCGGTGACTTCCGGGGCGACGCCGTCCGTCAGGGCCTCGAGGCCTTGAAGGATATGCTCGCGCGCCAGCGGGCACTCGGAAACGATGTGCCCGCCGCCGTTCTCCAGCGCCTTGGCGGCCTGGCGGGCGACCGGTTTGCCGACCTTGAGGGCGACCTCGAAGTTGTCCTTCATCACCCCCCATGACCCACCATGGCCCGAGCACCGCTCAATCACCGTCACCTCGGTATCCGGCACGGCGCGCAGCATTTCGGCGCCCTTCTGGCCCATGTTCTGGGCGCGCGAATGGCACGAAATGTGGATCGTGACCTGGCCGAGCGGCTCCAAGCCCTCGGCGAGGCCGTCTTTTTTGGCGATATCCGCCATGTATTCGGAGATATCATAGGTCGCCTTGGAGAGGCGTTTGACATCGGCATTGTCGGGCGCGATCAGCGGCCATTCGAACTTCAACATCAGCGCGCAGGATGGCACCGGCGCGACCACGTCATAGCCATTTTCGATCCACGGCACCAATTCCGCCGCCGCCTTTTCGGCATTGACCGAGACGCTTGCTAAGTCGCCATGCTCCAGTTGCGGCATGCCGCAGCAGGTCGGATAGGCGATCTCCGTCTCGACGCCGTTCTTGGCCAGAACCGCGCGCGCCGCGTGACCGATCTCGGCGTTGTTGTATTCGGCGAAGCAGGTGGCGTAGACGACCACCTTGCGGCCATGGGCCGGGGCTTCGGCGTTGACGGCGGGCGGCTTGGAGGCGCGCGAGAACCGCTGGCCTTCGAATTTCGGCAGCGCGGCGTCACGGTGAACGCCGAGCAGGCTTTCCATCACCGGACGGGTGAGCGCGTTGGAGCGTTTTGATGCCCAATTCGCAAGGCCGGACAGACTGCAACCGAGCGCGCCGTTCTTGTCGGTTTCGGTGAGCCGCTGCTCGATGCCCGAGATCTCACCCTTCTTCAGCTGCAGGGCACGGTAGCGGACCATCAAATGCGGAAAATCGAGATTGAATTCGTGCGGCGGCACGTAGGGGCATTTGGTTAGGAAACACATATCGCAAAGTGTGCAGGCATCGACGACCGGCTTGAACCCGCCACTGTCCACGGTATCAAGCTCACCGCTTTTCGATCCGTCCACCAAATCGAATAGCCTTGGAAAGCTATCGCAAAGATTAAAGCAGCGCCGGCAGCCGTGACAGATGTCGAAGACACGGCGCAGTTCCTCGTCGAGCTTGGCCTCATCGAGGAAATCCGGGTCCTTCCAGGCGATCGGATGACGCACCGGCGCGCCCAGGCTGCCTTCCCCCATGTTCGCTCTCCTTCGCGACGTTCAGCTCGGGTTCTGGAAAAACGAAGGAGGGCTTGCGGCCCCCCTTCACAGAAATTCGTCTAAATTCCCTCAGGGCGCGAAGGACTATTCCATCGTGTCTAGGGCTTTTTGGAAACGGCCGGCGTGCGACTTTTCCGCTTTGGCGAGGGTTTCGAACCAATCGGCGATCTCGTCGAAGCCTTCGTCACGGGCAGTTTTCATCATGCCCGGGTACATGTCCGTGTACTCGTGGGTCTCGCCGGCGACCGAAGCTTTCAGGTTGTCACCGGTGCCGCCGATGGCGAGACCGGTGGCCGGGTCGCCACACTCTTCAAGGAACTCCAGATGTCCGTGCGCATGGCCGGTTTCACCTTCGGCGGTGGAACGGAACACCGCGGCGACGTCGTTGTAGCCCTCGATGTCGGCCTTTTGCGCGAAATAGAGATAGCGGCGATTGGCCTGGGACTCACCGGCGAAAGCGTCCTTGAGATTCTGTTCGGTTTGGCTGCCCTTTAAGCTCATGTTTAATACTCCCTTGGTCTTGTAAGAATACGGCTGGTGAACCTGTGATCCACCCGGGTGAAATTGTCAAAATGGTGTCGTCTCGAACCGGTGCAAATATGCGGCCACCGGACAATCGAGTCAAGTTACTTTGATGCATTCTAATAAATGCCATAACGCATTGTTTTTAATTTTAACCTGAGATTCGTACCACAACGTCAACGCGTCGGACGGTCTCGCCGGCCGGGGCGGACGGTAATCTCGAGACGAGGATGTCGTCGTTCGGGATGTCTTCCAGGCGGTTGGAGTCTTCATAGAAGAAATGATGATGTTCCGAGACATTGGTGTCGAAATAACAGCGGTTAGAATCAACCATGATCTCGCGCAACAGACCGGCGTTGGTGAACTGGTGAAGCGTGTTGTAGACGGTGGCCAGTGAGACTTTGATCGAAGAGCCGGTGGCTTCCGCGTGCAGGCTTTCCGCCGTTACATGTCGGTCGCAGTCCCCAAACAGCAGCTTGGCGAGCGCGATGCGTTGGCGGGTCGGGCGCAGGTTGGCAGCACGTAGCTGACAGATCACTTCAGTGTAAGGTCTGGCATCCATCATTCTGTTTCCAGTCATTTTCCCAGTAGAAAAGGGTCTTAAACGATATAGATATTAAAAGCCGAATTACATGTGCTTTTTCTATTTCCATAAACTTTATATGGAAATTAGAAAACCTTATCGTTCCGTCAATCATCGTGTTTAGAACTTTAAATAGATTTTTTAGGATGGCTAAAATTTAGGTTGTTCGCTGCCTTCGCCATTCGCAGTTAGCGACATGCCGACAATATTATAGCCGCTATCGACGTGATGAATCTCACCGGTTACGCTGCGCGACAAATCCGAGAGTAAATACAATGCCGCGCCGCCGATATCTTCTTGGCACAGAGTGCGGCCCAAGGGTGCTATTTCCTGGCTGCGCCTAAGAATTTCCCGCGCACCGCCGATGGCGCTGCCTGCAAGCGTGCGCATGGGGCCGGCAGAAATGCCGTTGACGCGGATATCCAGGAGGCCGAGATCGACCGCCAAATAGCGGATCGAGGCCTCAAGTGCTGCCTTGGCGACGCCCATTACGTTGTAGTTGGGCATCACCCGCTCCGCTCCGAAGAAACTGAGACTGATCAGGCTGCCGCCGTTGTTCATCAGAGCCGCGGCGCGCTGGGCCACGGCGGTAAACGAGTAACAGGACACATCAAGGGTCCTCAGAAAATTGTCGCGGCTGGTATCCACATATCGGCCTTTCAATTCTTCCTTGTCCGAATAGGCAATGGCGTGAACGACGAAATCTAGGCCACCCCAAGCCTCTTGAAGGCTGGCGAACACGGCGTCGACGCTGGCGACGGCTTCGACATCGCAAGGTATGACAAGCTCCGAAAAAACCGATTCTGCTAGCGGCCTGACTCGGCGTTCCAAGGCTTCACCCTGGTAAGTGAATGCTAGTTCTGCGCCATGCTGGGAAAGCGCACGGGCGATACCCCAGGCTATAGAGTTGCGGTTGGCGACGCCCATGATCAGGCCGCGCTTGCTTTGCATCAGAGCGCCGGGCACCGGCAAATCCCAACCATCACGTGCGCCGTTCTGTTCGGCGTCGCCGCTACGGTTGGCTGCTTGTGAAGCTTCCGAAACCATGTCTCTTCCTCTCTGGTACCGTCCAACTATGGATCGACGCGGCAGAATGCCAATGATGCATTTGTACCGCCAAAGCCAAAACTATTGGAAAGCACGCATTTAAGGCCGGCATCGTCAATACGTTTGGTGACGATGTCGGCGTTGCCGACTTCCGGGTCGAGGTTCTCGACGTTGGCCGAAGCAGCGATGAAGTCGTTGTCGAGCATGATCAGCGAGTAGATCGCCTCATGCACACCGGTCGCGCCTTGCGAATGGCCGGTCAAAGATTTGGTCGAGGAGATCTTCGGTCGATGGGCAGCAAACACTTCCTGGATCGAATTAATTTCGATCATGTCACCAACCGGCGTTGAGGTGCCATGGGCGTTAATATAGTCCACGGCGGTATTGCCGAGGCCCTGTGTCGCCATGCGCATGCAGCGTATGCCTCCTTCGCCCGAAGGTGCGACCATGTCGACGCCGTCAGAGGTTGCGCCATAACCAACCACCTCGCCATAAATTTTAGCACCTCGCGCTTTGGCATGTTCCAACTCCTCAAGCACGATGACCCCGGCACCGCCGGCAATGACGAAGCCGTCACGCGCCGCATCAAACGGTCGAGATGCCCGTTCCGGTGCATCGTTGTATTTGGAGGACAGCGCGCCCATGGCATCGAACAGAACGCTGAGAGTCCAATGCACTTCTTCGCCGCCGCCGGCAAAGACAACGTCTTGTTTGCCCCACTGGATCAACTCGGCACCGTTGCCGACGCAGTGCGCACTGGTGGCGCAAGCGGAGGATATGGAATAGCTCAATCCGCGCATGCGAAACGCTGTCGACAGATTAGCGGAGTTGGTCGAGCACATGGATTTGGGAACCGCATAGGGGCCGATACGCTTGGCCCCTTTGCTGCGCGCCGTGTCGGCGGCACCGACCAGGGCTGATGTGGAGGGGCCGCCCGATCCCATTACCAGACCAGTGCGTTCACTGGACACATCCGCCTCTTCCAGGCCGGAATCGGCAATGGCCTCGCTCATGGCTATGTAGTTGTAGGCCGCACCATCACCCATGAAGCGCCGCAATTTACGGTCGATTAGACCGTCCATATCTATCTTTGGCACGCCATGAACGTGTGAGCGGAACCCACGTTCGGCATACTCTTCGCAGAACGCAATTCCCGACCTGCCAGCGCGCAGGCTGCCAGTGACTTCGGCCACATTGTTGCCGATCGGAGACACGATCCCCATGCCGGTTACAACCACCTGTTTCATGAGTGCCTCATTAAAGCCTTTTTAACTAATTGTTATTCGCTGTCGCGGAAAAGACTCACCCGGAGCCCCTCGGCCTCATAGGCGGTGTCTCCGTCCACTTCCATGATACCATTTGCGATGCCTAAGGTAATCTGCCTGTTCATCACGCGTTTGATATCGATTTTGTAAGTCACCAATTTGGCTTCCGGCTGCACCTGGCCGGAAAATTTCACGTTGCCGACGCCGAGTGCGCGGCCACGTCCCGGCGCGCCGGCCCAGGCCAGAAAAAACCCCACTAGTTGCCACAGTGCGTCCAATCCAAGACAGCCCGGCATTACCGGGTCATCCTGGAAATGGCATTCGAAAAACCAAAGGTCGGGAATGATGTCAAATTCTGCCTTAACGTAGCCCTTGTCAAAGATTCCACCAGTTTCGGCTATGGATGTAATTCGGTCAAACATCAACATCGGAGGCAGCGGCAACCGGGCATTGCCCAGCCCAAATAATTCGCCGCGCCCGCATGCCAGGAGATCGTCCCGGCTAAAACTGTTTTTTTTGTTGACCAATCGGCTTGCCTTTCACATTCGATCGTGTCGGCATACCCGCGCATGCGATTATACCTTGGTTTTTATAACCCAGTGCACCTCCGGTCAACATAGCCGAGGTCAAAAAAAACGACGGCACCAGATTAAGATGCCGCCGCTAACCACCAAGGCCGAAACTACGACCTGATCGGGTATTCGCCTAGGTGCTGTCGCGCCGGCCCTTGGGCTTAACCTGATCGGAGATATCATCGCCCGATTTCTGGTCTACCACCCGCATGGATAGTTTTACCTTGCCTCGGTCGTCTATGCCAATGAGCTTGACCTTTACCTCATCACCTTCATTGACGACGTCGTTGACCTTGCCGACACGTTCGGGTTTGAGTTCCGAAATATGTACGAGGCCATCACGGTTGCCCATGAAGTTCACGAATGCGCCAAAATCTAACACTTTAACGACCTTACCGGTATAGATCTTGTTAAGTTCCGGCTCGGCGGTCAGGCTTTCGATCCATTCGATGGCGGCGTGCATGGCGGTTTCATCCACGGCCGCAACTTTAACCGTGCCGTCGTCATCGATATCGATCTTGGCGCCGGTGGTCTCGCAGATCTCACGGATCATTTTGCCACCGGGACCGATGACGTCGCGGATCTTGTCCTTGTTGATAGTGATTGTCTCGATTCGCGGCGCATTGGCGCTGACAACGTCGCGTGATTGCGAGATCCCCTTGGCCATCTCGTCCAGGATATGCAACCGGCCGTCGCGCGCCTGGCCAAGGGCAACGCGCATGATCTCCTCGGTGATCGAAGTGATCTTGATGTCCATCTGCAAAGACGTGATGCCATCGGCGCTGCCGGCGACCTTGAAGTCCATATCGCCGAGGTGATCTTCATCTCCCAGGATATCGGATAACACGGCAAAGCCATCATCTTCCTTGATCAAGCCCATGGCGATACCGGCAACCGGTTTGCCCAGTGGCACGCCTGCATCCATCATCGCCAGTGACGAACCGCAGACCGTTGCCATCGAGGACGAACCGTTCGATTCGGTGATCTCGGAAACCACCCGGACGGTATAAGGGAAGTCCAGTTTGGTCGGCATTAGCGGATGGACTGCCCGCCACGCCAGCTTGCCGTGGCCGATTTCGCGCCGCCCGGTGAACCCGACACGGCCTGCTTCACCGACCGAATAGGGCGGGAAGTTGTAGTGCAGCATGAAGTGCTCACGATAGTCCTCGGCCAAGCCATCGATGATCTGCTCGTCCTGGCCGGTGCCAAGGGTAGCGGTCACCAAAGCCTGGGTTTCACCTCGTGTGAACAACGCTGAGCCATGCGCGCGCGGTAAAAGGCCCACTTCCACGGCAATGGGGCGGACATCCGACGTGGTGCGGCCATCTATACGCTGTTTGGTCTCGATAATGCCGCGTCGGACAATATCCTGTTCAACTGATTTGAAGATGTCGCCAAGCGTCGCATCAACTAAATCCTGGTCCAGGCTTTCGTCGTTGGTGAGTGCCTTGGTAACATCGGCTTTGACCGCCGAGACCTTGACTTGGCGGGTCAGTTTAATGGTTTCCGTATAAGCCTCACGCAGCCCGGCTTCGGCCAGTTCGCGAACTTTAGCGGCGAGTTTGTCAAAGCCTTCCGGTACCGATGGCAACTCGCGCGGCTCTTTGGCGCAGGCCTGGGCCAGTTCAATAATCGCGTCGATCACCGGCTGGAAAGCCTCGTGGCCAAAGGAGACGGCACCCAACATGATTTCCTCGGACAGCTCGGAAGCTTCCGATTCAACCATAAGAACGCCCTCACGAGTGCCTGCTACAACGAGGTCCAAAACGGTGTTGGGCATCTCATCGAGCTGGGGGTTGAGAACGTATTCGCCATCGATATGGCCAACGCGGCAACCGCCAATCGGTCCCAGGAACGGCAGGCCTGAAATTGTCAGCGCGGTAGAAGCGCCGATCAGGGCCGCAATATCCGGATCATTCTCCTGGTCATGCGAAAGCACCGTCAAGATAACCTGGGTTTCGTTTTTGAAGCCCTTAACGAACAGCGGCCGGATGGGCCGGTCAATCAAGCGTGACGTTAGGGTTTCCTTTTCACTGGGGCGCGCTTCGCGTTTGAAAAAGCCACCCGGAATTTTGCCGGCGGCATAGGCACGCTCCTGGTAGTGGACGCTAAGCGGGAAAAAATCGAGTCCTGGCCTTGGTGCATTCTCGCCGACTACCGTGCACAGCACGCTGGTTTCGCCGTAGGTCACGATTACCGCGCCATCGGCCTGACGGGCAACCTTACCCGCTTCCAAGACGAGCTTGCGCCCGCCCCAGTCTATTTCTTTACGATATTCTTGAAACATATTTCATACTTCCTCTCGCACGTGGCCAATTCTCGTCCAAATCGTAGTTAGGGACAGCGGCCGTCAAGCGAAACGCGGCCTCCGCGCTCCGCTGGGGAAAATCGAACTTTTCGGGTTTCCCCATGCCGGTGCCGCCGGATTGCGGCAAGCCGGTTTGCAAATTAGCGCCTCAGGCCCAATCTTTTGATCAGGTCTTCGTATCGGGTGCTGCCTTTGCGTTTTACGTAGTCCAGAAGGCGCCGCCGTTGGCCGACCATCATCAGCAGGCCGCGCCGCGAGTGAAAATCCTTTTTATGGGTTTTCAGGTGTTCGGTGAGGTTGGTGATCCGTTCCGTCAGGATCGCTACTTGTACCTCCGGCGATCCGGTGTCGCCGTCTTTCGTCGCGTATTCCTTCACAAGCTCTTGCTTGCGCTCAGGCGTTATCGACATCGTATTCTCCTATTTTTCAAAAGTTCATCACGCGTACCGGACGGATTTCTCCACCGGCTATTTTGGCCAACGCCACCAGTTTGCCGTCCGCCATGGCACAAATAATGTCACCTTGGCTTATGTCCTTGAAAGAGGACCGGCAGGCCACGGGCAGGATAGCTACGCCTTGTCCGTGTCGGAGTCTGTTGGCTTCCTGCGTGGTTAGGGCGAGTGCCGGGATGTCGGCCAGCACGGTCTCAACCGGGAGCAGGAGGTCCGAAGCGGCGGCACTATGCCCCAGCGCTTCCAGTTTATCCAGCGAATTTGCGAGGTTTTCTTTAAATGCGCCAACCGCCGTACGGCGCAGCCAGGCGATGTGTCCGACGGTGCCGAGCGCGCGCGCGATATCGCGGGCTAAAGAGCGGACATACATGCCCTTGCCGGACGCGACTTCAAACACAGCGTGGTCCCGGTCCGGCGTTTCAAGCAGCGAAAGCGCATCAATTCGGACCTCGCGCGGCGCAAGTTCTACCGGCTCGTCACGGCGCGCCAGTTCGTAAGCACGGCACCCATCGACCATGATGGCCGAATAGATTGGCGGCACCTGTTCGATGGTTCCGGTAAACGATGCCAGAACACCCTCAATCTCGTCGCGCCCAGGTCTTGCATTGCTGGCTTCGACTATCTCTCCTTCGGTGTCATCGGTTGCCGTGGCGCTACCAAAACACAGATTGAAGCGGTAGACCTTGGTGCCGTCCATGGCATACGAGACTGTCTTAGTTGCTTCCCCGAGTGCGACTGGAAGCACACCGGTCGCGAGCGGATCGAGTGTGCCGCCATGGCCCGCCTTGGCGGCGCCGGTGGCGCGGCGCACCCGACCGACCACATTGGACGAACTGATACCGGCCGGCTTGTCGATATTGAACCAGCCGTGGATGGGCAGGCCCTTGCGTTTACGCGCCATCTCCGTCCTTGTCGGAGGTTCTGCCATCTAGGTCACGCGCCACTTCAGGGCGGTGCAGCAATGTGTCAATGCGTCCAGCATTCTCGAACGATGTATCGGGGGAGAAGTTAAGTCTCGGTGTGTAGCGCAGCCGCACCCGCCCGGCGACGCAGTGGCGCAGAAAAGGCCCGGCGCGGCGCAAGCCATCAAGGATATCTTCCATGTTGCCGACCTCGCCGCCCAACGGAACCACGTAGGCCGTGGCATTCTTAAGATCGGGACTGACGGAAACTTCCGTTATGGTCAGTGGCGTTGCCGCAACGGCCGGGTCATGAACCTCACCGCGCTCCAATGCCCAGGCGAGGGCATGACGAACTTCCTCGCCAACCTTTAATTGGCGCTGGCTGGGCAATTTCGCCTGGCCTTTGGGCATTCTAGGCCCCCATCGATCTATCAGTACGTTAACCCGCCTGGAAACCGCCCGGCATTAGAGCTCGCGCGATACTTCCTCAACGTCGAAGCATTCGATTACGTCGCCAACCTGGATATCCTGGTAGTTGGCAAAGGCCATGCCGCATTCCGTTCCTGACTGAACTTCCTGGGCATCGTCCTTGAAGCGTTTGAGCTGGCTCAACTCGCCTTGGTGAATGACCACCTCGTCACGGATCAGGCGGACAGTGGCGCCACGCTTGACCTGGCCTTCGGTGACTAGGCAACCGGCGACCTTGCCGACCTTGGAGACGGCGAACACTTCTTTAACCTCAGCATACCCCAGGAAGGTCTCGCGCACTTCCGGCGCCAACATGCCCGACAGCACCTTCTTCATGTCGTCCGTTAGGTCGTAAATGATCGAGTAGTAGCGGATGTCGACACCATCGCGCTTGGCCATGTCGCGTGCCTGTGGGTTGGCGCGAACGTTGAACGCGATAATCGGCGCGCCCGAGGCTCGAGCCAGAGTGACGTCCGATTCATTGATGCCACCGACAGCGGCGTGCAATACCTGGACACAAACCTCGTCCGTTGCCAGGTTGGCGAGCGCACCGGAAATAGCTTCCACCGACCCATGCACGTCACCTTTAAGAACGATCGGAAGCGCTTGAGCTTCGCCTTCCTTGATTTGCTCAAACATCTGCTCAAGCGTGCCACGCCCCATGACGGCGGCACTGGCATCTCGCTTGCGCCGCTCGCGGAACGCGCAAATCTCGCGTGCCCGGGCTTCGTTTTCGACCACTACGATCTCATCGCCGGCGTCCGGCGTGCCGTTAAGGCCCAGCATCTCGACCGGCACCGATGGTCCGGCTTCTTCCATCTGTTGGCCGCTGGCGTTGACCATGGCTCGCACCCGGCCCCATTCTGAGCCGGCAACGAAGATGTCACCGAGCCGCAGCGTGCCACGCTGCATAAGAACCGTGGATACCGAACCACGGCCCTGCTCCATCTTTGCTTCAATCACAATGCCCTCGCCGGGGCAATCGGGGTTCGCTTTAAGATCAAGCAACTCGGATTGTAGCACGATCGCTTCCTCGAGCTTGTCGAGGTTGGTTTTCTCAAGTGCGGAAATTTCCACCGATAGGATGTCACCGCCCATTTCCTCGACCTGGAGGTCATGTTGCAGCAATTCCGTGCGGACTCGGTTGGCGTCGGCGTCGGGCCGGTCCATCTTGTTGATGGCGACAATAATCGGCACTTCCGCGGCCTTGGCGTGGTGGATGGCTTCTACCGTTTGCGGCATGATACCATCATCGGCGGCGACGCAGAGTACTACGATATCCGTCACTTGTGCACCACGGGCGCGCATTTCCGTAAAGGCCGCGTGCCCCGGTGTATCGATGAAGGAAATCTTGTCCCCTGACGAAATTTCCAACTGATAGGCGCCAATATGCTGGGTGATGCCACCGGCTTCACCGGCGACTACATCGGTTTCGCGCAAAGCATCAAGCAATGAAGTTTTGCCGTGATCGACGTGGCCCATGACAGTGACTACAGGCGCCCGTGACACCAAGGCCTCGGCATCGTCGTCAGCACCGCGCAAGCCCTCTTCCACATCCGCTTCCGAGACGCGCTTGATGCGGTGGCCGAATTCCTCGATCACCAGTTCGGCGGTATCGGCGTCAATGGTCTGTGTTGCGGTCACCATGACACCCATGCCCATCAAGGTCTTGATGACATCGGCGGCACGTTCCGCCATGCGATTGGCCACTTCCTGGACGGTAATTACTTCCGGGACAACGACTTCGCGGATAACCCGTTGGCCTTCGGAGCGCAATTCTTGGCCCTTTTGGCGTTCGCGTTCGAGTTTTCGGCGGTAGCGTGCCACGCTGGCTTGGCGTTCCTCCCGTTCTTCAAGCGCTTCTGAAATGGTCAGCTTTCCGGCACGACGTTTTGGTTCGCCGCGTCGCGATGAGGGGCTCGGTCGTTTCTCGCCACGGCTGGCCTTCTTACCTTTGGCACGACCAGCATCTTCACTCTCGCGCTCGGTGCTACGGCCACGGGCATCGCGGCCCTTGCCAGAAACGGGGGCCGGCGCTTCGGCCTGCTTCGGTTCCAAGATTGTCATCTCGGGCGCAGTCTCTGGCTTTTCAGCTGACCCCTCTATCAGCTCTTCCGTTTTCTCGGCCTCGCGGCGCTTTTCGCGCATGGCGACTTCGCGACCGGCCTGATCACGGCGTTCTTCTTCAAACCGCTCGGCTTCGGCGCGCGCGCGGTCACGTGCGGCCTGTTCCTCCGCGGTCAGTTTGCGTGCCGGTTCTTCTTCGGTGGCCGATGGGGTTTTGGCCAGCGCCTCGACCTTGGTTTCTTCGGCCGGAGCCATCGGCAATTCGGCTTCGGCGCGCACCTTGGCCACGCCCTTGACCTCGGACATATGACCGCCGGAATCGAGCGCGAAGGTGCGCTTGGTGCGACGTTCGACCTGAACCATCTTCGAGCGTCCATGCGAAAAGTTCTGCCGCACCTGTCCGCTCTCGATAGTCTTCTTAAGCTCAAGCTTGCCGGGCTTCGAAAGGCTCAGCTTGCTCTTCTTGGTCTCTTCCGTGGTCTCACTCATCAACTACCGTTCCAATTCCAGGCTCATCGGCCATTTCGCTTTTGTTTCCCACCAAACCCATCGCGTGCTAGCGTAAACCTACGCCGCTGCGCCCGTATCACGCAAACCGGCCAGCCGGCCCATGTCACGAACCAGACTTTTCCCCAAACCATCCGCCGATACCAGCGCGTGAACAACACGCTCGCGGCCGAAGGCGCCGCCCATTTCGGTTGCCGAAAGCGCATCGAGAACTGACCGTCCGCCAGCAAGGCGTGCTATTTTTTTGCGGCCATCCAAACCACCGTCATGCGCCGACAGGAGGTGTCCACTGCCATTTTCAGCTAATAGACGCTGGACCTCATCAAAGCCAATGACCGTCTGACCAGCGCGGCGCGCCAGTTCAAGCCAGCGTACACACCGCTGCACCAACAAGCGAACCAAGGTATCGGGCATCGCGGTATCGATATCAACTCGTTGACGCGCGCGCTTGGCAAACAGGTTCTTGATACAAGCAGTATGTATCACATGATGCTCGGCACTCAACCACAATCCCCGACCGGGCAGTTTTTCCTCCAGGTCGGGGACCGGTCGGTGATCGGGGCCGATCACGAAACGCACCATGTCGAACTTGGGTTGTTGGCGGCCGCTGGCAATGCAGGTGCGCAGGTTCTCAGCCGTCTTTGCTGGGTACGTCTTGCTTGAGGTGCTACCTTCACTTGCCATTTGGTCACGTCCTATTCAACCCTATACGGGTTTTGCCAATCAGTCCTCGGCGTCTTCCTTAGGGTTTCCTGCTTCGCCGGATACCTCCGCTTCGCCAGTTTCCTCAGGCGTTTCGTCGTCCTCAAACCAATGCGCCCGGGCTGCCATGATAATGCCATTGGCGGCATCGTCGGTCGGCACGTCAGTCTTAAACAGTTCCTGCAGCTCATCGGCTGCCAGATCCGCCAGATCGTCACGCGACTTGATGCCTTTTTCGCCAAGCAAAACCATTATAGAGGGGGTCACGCCTTCGACACCGGCAAGGTCATCTTCTACACCGAGTTCGACCCGGCGTTTGTTGAGCTCCGCATCACGTTGTTCAAGGTAGTGACGTGCGCGGGCACGCAACTCCTCGGCCACGTCCTCATCGAAACCTTCGATGACCAACAGATCGCCAATCGGCACAAAGGCCACTTCCTCAACCGACGAGAAACCTTCCGTCACCAGAAGGTGTGCAATCACGGCGTCGACATCCAAGGCATCGACAAACATCTGCGAACGCTGCTGGAATTCCATCTGGCGGCGTTCAGATTCCTCCGCTTCCGTGAGGATATCGATATCCCAGCCAGAAAGCTGCGACGCCAAGCGTACGTTCTGGCCGCGCCGGCCGATGGCCAGGCTGAGCTGTTCATCGGGAACGACGACTTCGATCTTGTTTTTTTCTTCGTCGAGGACCACCTTGGCGACTTCCGCTGGCGCTAAACCGTTAACGATAAACGACGCCGCATCCGGCGACCATTGGATTATATCAATCTTCTCACCTTGCAGCTCACCAACCACGGCCTGCACGCGTGAGCCGCGCATGCCAATACACGGTCCGACCGGATCCAGGCTAGAATCATGCGAAAGCACGGCAATCTTAGCGCGTGATCCGGGGTCGCGGGCAACTGCCTTGATTTCGATAATGCTGTCGTAGATTTCCGGCACTTCCTGAGCAAACAGTTTGGCCATGAACTGCGGATGGGTGCGCGATAGAAAAATTTGTGGGCCGCGGGTTTCTTCGCGCACGTCCATGACGTAAGCTCGGACACGGTCGCCGTTATTGAAATGTTCGCGCGGGATGCATTCGTCACGACGCAAGAGTGCTTCGGCACGGCCTAGATCAACGATCACGTTGCCGTATTCGATGCGTTTAACCAAACCGTTGACGATTTCGCCGATGCGGTCTTTGTATTCGCCATACTGGCGGGTGCGCTCCGCTTCACGGACTTTCTGGACAATAACCTGTTTGGCGGTTTGTGCCGCGATGCGACCGAAATCAATCGGCGGCAGTGGATCAACCAGGAACTCACCGACAACAACATCCGGTTTCTTAGACCGCGCGGTTTCCAGATCCATCTGGATAATCTCGTTCTCAGTCTCCTCGGGCGTTGCCACGACCTCTGTGTAGCGTGCTAGCGAAATGGCGCCCGAGGCGCGGTCAATACGGGCACGGATGTCGTGCTCTTGACCGTACTTGGAACGCCCAGCCTTCTGGATCGCTTGTTCCATTGCTTCCAGCACCTCATCGCGCTCGATACCCTTGTCGTGGGCCACGGTCTCCGCCACTTGCAGGAGTTCCGGCCTAGCGTGCAGGGCTTCGATGTTCATGGCAGCTTCACTCATTTCTATTTCCGTCCTTCTGCTTCGGCCAACATTTCATCGGTCACAATCAGTTTAGCCTTTTGGATATCGGGGAAAGGGAACACCCATTCGTTTTTGTCCACTTGTAATAACACGTTGTCACCTTCGATGCCGCCAAGGCGGCCGCGGAACCGTTTGCGTCCGTCGATGGCCATGGCGGTTTCGATGCGTGCTTCGTATCCGGCAAATCGCTCGAAGTGTTGAAGGCGCACCAACGGCCGGTCCAACCCAGGCGACGAAACCTCCAGGGTATAAGAACTGGAGACCGGATCTTCCACGTCCAGAAGAGCCGAAACGGCGCGGCTGATGGCGGCGCAGTCGTCAACATTCATGGCCCGCCCGTCCAGCGGTTCGGCCATGATCTGGAGGCGCGGGTTATGATCACCCGATAGCAGGACACGGACGATATCGAAGCCGAGATTATTGACCGTCGGTTCAATGATTTTTTCAATCCTATCGATGATTTTCACCGTATGGCCTTCCAAGCCTAAATACCGCTAGGCCGAAAACAAAAAAAAGGCGGGCGAGACACCCACCTCATCAAATCCTTAGCCAAGCAGTGGAGTTAACGAGAGCGTCACCAATGTGACGCGCACCTGATATATACATTTTGCGCGCGAGTATCAAGCTTTTCTCCGAGCTTAACCCATCGGTAACATTGCATCCCGCGGTCGGCGCCGAACTTCAATAAACACTGGCGCAAGACCTTTTCCCTGAGCCTTCAGTTGGTAGCGGGTTGGGAACCAGTCATCGGGTTCCATCTTCCAGTCGCTGGGCCGGCGCGCCGTCCATTCAAGAGCCGGTTCGCGTAAGATATTGGCTAGCGTCCAGGCGGCGAAGTCGTGCTGGTCGCTGGCGAACACAAGATGGCCGTCATCGGCGAGCAAGCGCGTGAATTCGGCCAGGTTCTCCGGTACCGTCATGCGCCGGCGTTTGTGACGGGATTTGGGCCATGGATCGGCGAAAAGGATGAAAATCCGATCGAGACAGGAGCCAGGTAAATGCTTAATCAATAGACGGACGTCATCATCAAAGATGCGAACGTTGGTGATGTCCCGTTCTTGGACTTTGGCAAGCAACGAGGCGACACCGTTGACGAACGGCTCGCAGCCGATGAATCCGATGTCGGGATGGTTGGCGGCGATGGCGGCGAGGTGCTCTCCAGTGCCGAAGCCGATCTCCATCCAAAACGCCTTGGGCGTGATTGGGAATAGAGTGTCAAGGTCAACCGGCCCGTCGCCGTCTTCGGGCGGCGCGATACGCAGCTTCGGTAATAAAACATTGACAAGGACCTGGCGGCCTGGCCGCAATTTGCGGCCGTGGCGCCGGCCGTACCAGCGTTTGTCCAGTTTCGGTTCGGGTTTGTCGGTGCTCAACCGGCCTAGAACGCTGACTTCAATTGGTCGACCAAGTTCGTGCGTTCCCATGAGAAGCCACCATCAGTTTCAGGCGCGCGGCCGAAGTGGCCGTAGGCGGAAGTGCGAGCGTAAATAGGCTTGTTCAGTTCCAGATGCTCGCGGATACCGCGTGGGCTGAGATCAACCATTTCCTGCAACACATCGGAAAGGCGGTCTTCGGGAACCTTGCCGGTGCCCTGAGTATCGATATAGACCGACAGCGGCTTGGAGACGCCGATGGCATAAGAAACCTGGATGACGCAACGTTCGGCTAATTCCGCCGCAACGACATTCTTGGCCAGGTAGCGTGCCGCATAGGTGGCGGAGCGGTCAACCTTGGACGGATCCTTGCCGGAAAACGCACCGCCGCCATGCGGGGCGGCACCGCCATAGGTGTCGACGATGATCTTCCGCCCAGTTAGGCCGGCGTCGCCGTCTGGCCCGCCGATCACGAACCGTCCTGTCGGGTTGACGTAGAACTCGTCCTCACCGCACATCCAGCCATCCGGCAGAACATTGATGACATGCGGGCGGACAATTTCGCGGACCGCTTCTTGCGAGAGAGCTTCCGAGTGCTGGGTCGAGACGACGACGGAGGTTGCCTTGACCGGCTTACTGTTTTCGTAAAGAAGCGTGATCTGACTTTTGGAATCGGGACCAAGGCCGGGCTCCGCACCCGAGTGGCGCGCTTCAGCGAGCGAGCGTAAAATAGCGTGCGAGTAATGGATCGGAGCGGGCATCAGCTCTTCGGTTTCACGGCAGGCGTAACCAAACATAATGCCCTGGTCGCCTGCGCCATCGTCCTTGTTGCCGGCGGCATCGACGCCTTGCGCGATGTCAGTGGACTGGGCGTGCAAGTAGATGTGCACATTGGAGTTTTCCCAGTGGAAACCGTCCTGCTCATATCCGATATCCTTGACACAGGTCCGCGCGATGGCCTCGATTTCCTCGGCATTAACCTCGCCATTAACCACCAACGGTTCAACGCAGCGACCTTCTCCGCCGACGACGATGCGGTTAGTGGTGCAGAAGGTCTCACAGCCGAGACGAGAGTTGATTGGGTCCACCGTCAGGAAGCGGTCGAGAATGGCGTCAGAAATACGGTCGCTGATTTTGTCCGGATGCCCTTCCGAGACCGATTCGCTGGTGAATAAAAATGTTCCCTGTTTCAAGACGGAGCCCTCCGTTTATGGTTTGCGTCAATCATGGGCGGGAAACAAAGCATCCGGCGGCGGGAAGTGCTGGCTTGGCGCCCTATTTTTACGCGGTGACATTTGGCCGAAGGTTGTCCACGCTGCCGCTTAACAGCGGCAAGGGGGCTTTTTTGCAGCCTTTTACAGAAGCGTCAAGGGAAACGCGAAACCGGCCGTAGAAAATATTAGGTTGTTCAATCCGACATGCGGCCAAGCGCCTTGGTCAACTTCAGCAGCCGGCCGCAAATAATGGGATCAGCGATGCGGTAATACCGTACATCAGTTCAAGAGTTTCGCGACCCGAACTTGGATCCGACGCCAATTGTTTCGGACGTTTGTCGCTCATTTTCCAAGCCCTTTGGTCTTCGTTAGTCGTCATCTCGCCAACAATTTTCTCAAAGGAAAAGCCGAATGGAACATCAAGAATGCGGCTGAATTGATAAAGCCGGTTGGCA
This sequence comes from uncultured Magnetovibrio sp., assembly GCA_964468005.1. Classification (GTDB taxonomy): domain Bacteria; phylum Pseudomonadota; class Alphaproteobacteria; order Rhodospirillales; family Casp-alpha2; genus TMED8. The sequence continues at coordinate 24,245 of CAYXUT010000017.1, forward strand.
CCGCGCTCATATTTCGGGATTTGCTAGAATGTCAGTCCAACCTCGTTAGCAAGGTGTTCCTAGAACAGCCCAAGCAAGGTCCGGCGAATCCTGGGCCGTTTGCTGACATGGATGTCAATTGGGCTGGCAATTCAGCCGCAGCCGTTTTTTACGTGCGAGGTGCGTCCACTGGCTATGATGGGGCTCCTGATAGATCAGCACAGGTCTTCTAGCTACATTATAATGCATGCAATATTATTCCACTCCATTTTGTAAATACCTGTTAATTTTCGCGCCCGATGGTGACAGGTAATGCAATCGTCACGAAAATTAGAAACCAGGTAATTAACGTACCAAAGCGGCTGAAGATCGTGGGGTCCAAGGCCTTGGGTAAGTTTCCATCCAGCACACCGGCCTTACCAAGCGCCAAGGCAACGTTGGTTCTACCGTAAGGGTCAATGATTGCGCTAATGCCGGTATTTGCGACCCGTACCAAGGGCAATCCGTGTTCAACCGCGCGAAGCCTCGCCGCCGCCAAATGCTGGTGCGGACCGGTGGTGACACCGAACCAAGCATCATTGGTAATGTTCAATAGCCAACCGGGGCGCGGCGTATTTTGGTCTTTACCGAGAATTTCATCGGGAAAGATCACCTCATAACAAATTAGCATTGCTACCGGCGGCAAGCCTGACAGATCAAGTACCCTGGGTCCAGTGCCGGAGGAAAAATCCAGCCTACCGGCGGTAAGTTTGGAAAATTTTAATACACTCCGCATGGGCACATATTCGCCGAAAGGCACTAGGTGTTTCTTATCGTAAGTAGCAACAATGTTGCCCGCTGGGGAAATGGCATGCGCGCTATTCCAAAGTTTCTGACCAGTACCCGGCTCGCGTTCGCCTCTTGGTGCACCCGTGATAACTAGGCCGTCCTTCGGTGCCACGGTACCGATCGATTTCTGCAATTGTCGGTCGGCGAAGAGATTGTAAGGTACCGCCGTCTCGGCCCAAATCACATGCGTCGGTGGTTTGCCGGCGGACGGCGGCTGGCGGCTCATGGTCAACTGCCTGCGTACGTGATCGAGACGCTTGTTCGGGCGCCATTTAAGGTGCTGGGGTATATTGGGCTGCACCAGCCGCAGCCGCACTCCGTCAATATCAGCGATTTTCGCGCTATTTAAGCGAACAACTCCTCCGCCGGCCATGAGCGCGAGCACAATGATACCGCTGAGCGCCATGGCCCACTGCCGGCGGCTCGTCCCGCTGGCCAAGACCGCGGGTAGTGAGGCTGCGGCTACCGTTACCAGTCCAAGCCCAAAGACGCCGACCCAGGCAGCGGATTGCAGCATAGGATCCGAGACCACCCAGATGTTGCCGATCAGGTTCCAAGGGAACCCCGTCAACAATTCACCGCGCAGCCATTCGGTGAAGGTCCAAACGCCGGCGAGGGTGAGGGTGCGGGCCCAATCATTGAGCCGAATGCGTTGGGAAATCAATTGGGTGAGCGCCGTGGCGAGCGCTGTATAAACGGCCATGACTGCGGCCAAACCGAACACAGCGAAGGGGGCTAGCCAGCCGTAACGTTCGGCCTCGACCAAAAAGGCGCTGGCCACCCAGTAAAAACTGGCGGCGAAGAACCCCAGCCCAAACCACCAGCCAACCACCGCTGCGGCGCGGATATTGTTTGTGCCGATTAGCCACAACAGGGTGCAAAAAGCCGGAACTAAGAGAAACACCAGACCGGTGGGCGGCAGTGCGGCAGCCGCCACCACGCCGCTAACCAAAGCAACGGCCCAGCGCCGCCATGATTGCAGTCGGCCGAGGCTCTCGGCCCAGCGAGCGGGGTCCAAAGCCATTTAGGTCGGAGGCTTGGCCGAACCGGAAGAGCGCACGCGAAGCCTGCGGATGCGGCGCGGGTCGGCGTCGAGCACCTCAAACTCGATACCGGATGGATGCACCACTAACTCGCCGCGTATCGGTACGCGCCCAGCCAGCGCAAATACCAAACCTCCTAACGTATCGATATCCTCGCGCTCGTCTTCGTCAACGAAATCGCCGATGGCGTTCTCCAGGGTTTTTATCTCAACGCGCGCATCGGCGATGTAGATGCCGGTGCTGGCCGGATGCAGTTGCAGTTCATCGTTCTGGTCGTGCTCGTCCTCGATTTCGCCGACGATCTCCTCGACCAGATCCTCAATCGTCACCAACCCATCGACGCCGCCATATTCATCGACAACCAAAGCCATGTGGGCGCGGTTGACCCGCATTTCTAAAAGCAGTTCCAGCACCTGCATGGACGGCGCGACGAACAACACCGTACGGAGAATTTGTTCCGGCGAAAAAGTGTCGTCGTCGCCGCGCCAAGCCAGCATGTCTTTGGCGTGAATGAAGCCAACCGCGTCATCCAAGGCTTCGCGATAGACGGGCAGTCTCGAATGCCCTTCGCCGGTGACAAGGTCAATTGCGTCTTTCAGGCTGGCGGTGCAA
>CAYXUT010000018.1:0-5144 GCA_964468005.1 uncultured Magnetovibrio sp.
TCGGCGATGGGACAACCTTTATTCTCCATCAATGAGGCCGAGGGTTGCCAAAGCGGCACGGACTTCGAGTTTTTGTTCTTCGGTGGCCGGCGATGTCGGCCTTCTTGCATAACCCGCTTTCACGCCCTGGAGTTGCTGCGCGTATTTGCATAGTGATGGCATATTATCCACGCCGATGGCATCCCAAAGCGGCATTAACCGCTCATGAAGGTCACGCGCCGTATCCCGATCATGTTCGATAACAGCATTCCATAACCTGACGGAGGGGCCAGGTGCGGCGGTCAATATGGCTGCGATGGCCCCCGGGGCACCGAGTTGATAGGACGGATAAAGTAAAGCGTCGACGGCACTGAAAATTAGGTTCTCAGGTTTTGCTCGCCGAACCAGATCAGCAAACAGTTTCATATCTCCAGCGCTTTGTTTTACGCCAAGAACGCCCGGAACTTCATCCATAATCCGCAACAGCAAATCTGGCGAAAGATAGCACCACGGAACTACGTTATAGATCAGGATAGGCACCTCACATTCGGTGTAGATTTCCTGAAAGTGCCTGACCATGGCATCGTCGTCTGGCCTGAAAAGGTATGACGGAGGTGTAATCTGTAGCGCGGCGACGCCGAGGTCTTTCACTGACTTTCCCCGCTCCGCGACATCGGCCGTAGAGTTTGCGATGATCCCTGCGACAAGTGGTACCCTGTTGTCGACGACTTCGGCAGTTTTCTCTATCAGATGGCGGTATTCATCCCGGTCCAGCGCATGGCCTTCGCCGGTGCTGCCGCCCGCAGCCAAACCGTGGACACCATTTTCAATGAGCCATTCAACTTGCCCTGCAACCAACGAAAGATCGACGGCGCCGCTTTCCGTAAAGGGCGTTGTGAAGGGTGCTATAATTCCTCTCAATTCACTCAAACCACAGCTCCTATTCCATATTGTGGATGATTTTCAATGTTTTTATGCGAAACTCTGCCATTTTTCTGGGATTAGGAAGGAATTATAATCATTATTTTGCAATATGGAATTTGGATGTGTCGGCATGAAGTCACTTCAGAAGGTTTCACGGGTGTTGGACTGCTTCTCCCTGGATGGCGTTGTTCTGTTCGATCTGGACGTTCCCCGCCATGTTCAATGGCTGGCAACCGGCTATATGCTATCCTCTCAGGGAAAAGCTATAATCCTAACCCACCGTGTCTCGGTGAATGGTGAATATTAAAGTTTTCTGGCGCTTGGCAGGATGACTAAAGAATATTTGATTGTTTGAACCGATATGAATAGCTTACAAAAAAGTAGATAGAAACGGCTTTATGGAGGAACCCGATGCCTTTTTTTATGTACCAAGGAACATACTCTAGAGAGTCAATCAGTGCCCTTGTTGAAAACCCGCAAAATCGAACTGCTGCAGTTAGTTCTGTTGTAGAGGCAAACGGTGGCAAACTGATAGGCTGTTGGATGGCATTTGGCGAATACGATCTAGTAGCAATTGCCGATATGCCGGACGATGAGGCCATGGCCGGTGTTTCGCTTGCCGTTAGTGCGGTAGGAACGGCCTCGAGCAGTAAGACTACTAAGTTACTAACAATGGACCAAGCGGTTGAGGCGATGAAAAACGCACAAGGGGTAGTCAAATCCTACAGTCCACCGTCAAAATAGATGAACGGTTAGGTCGAAATACAAGGCAAGCGGCCTAAAACCGCATAATTTCAGGCGGCGATTAGCACTGATTTTCAAGGGTTGTTTTCTGGCTTTGACATTCCGAGCCAGGCGCAAAGAAGTTTTATCGACTTGAGGATGAGGCGAAAGTTGCAGTCAGCGGCGGTGAGGGTCAATTTGGTGACTATTTTTCATGTGCCGATGCCCGGCATCTTGGTTCAAGACGTGGATCAATGCTTGATAAAGAGCATAGCGGTCGAGTTTTACGATCGGATCATGCCGGCCGGTGAGGTCCTGGTTCGTCAAGCACGCGTCGGTGTTCGACGCAAACACGAATCATGGCCCCCCAATCCGTTGCACCCTAGATAGGGCTTCACCTTTCCCGATTTCGGTCCCATGATCATGATGCCGCGCTATTAATCGGCGATGAAGACAAGGCCTTTGAGCTCTCCGTCGAATTTGGTGGCAATCGCGCACTCCTTGCCCTCGGAGGAGAAATAAAAAATGAACCCGTGCGCCAGTTCTACAACATAGAGGTAGCCCTGGCGGTCGAGGGAGGGCCCTTTCAAGAAGCAATCGGTCCGCGCCACCGCGCTGGATAGCCACCCACTCAGAGGGTTTGCCAGTAATCTTGAATTCGTTTGGAACGCGGCGAAGATTAAAGCCTCAAGGTCTTCCGAAGGTGCATAGAGCGTGGCGTCAGCCTGCGAGCCCTGGCATTTCGAAACCAAGCGCGTCAAGATCATCAATCAGCTTGCCGGATTGAGCATTATCAAGCTCGATCAACGGAGGTCGCACGCGGTTCCACTCTTGGTCCGATCCGTAATGCGAGATCATCTTCTTCATGGCCGGAATAAGTACGAACTGCTGCACCGCCTCGCGCACGATGTCGAGGCCGGCTTGCACTTCATTAGCGTTGTCGGCTTCCCAGTTATCGAATAGATTGACGATGCCGGCTGGGTTGACGTTGGCCGTGGCCGAAATGCAGCCAGCGCCACCCAAACGCATATTGGCGAGCAGTAGGGTCTCGTTGCCGGCGAACATGCCGAAACCGGGAAAGGCTTTCATCACGGCTTCCAGGTTGGCCTGGTCCCCAGACGAATCCTTCATGCCGACGACGATCCCGGGAAAGTCTTCCAGAAGTCGGCCAATCAAGTCGATGGAGAAGGGTACGGCCGACATTTGCGGAAAATGGTAGAGATAGATACGGAGGCGGTCATCGCCGCAGCGCTCAATGATCTGGGCGAAGCTACGATAGATGCCCTCGTCGCTGACAGCTTTGTAATAGAAGGGCGGCAGCATTAACACGCCGCCGCAGCCAAGCTGAATAGCGCGCTTCGTCAGCGCTACTGAATCAAATATCGAGCAGCAACCCGTGCCCGGCATCATGCGCGCTGGATCGAGGCCGGCGTCGACCAAGCTATCAAGCAACTCGAAGCGCTCATCCATGGTCAATGAGTTGGCTTCCGAATTAGTGCCAAAAACTGCAAGGCCGCAATCCTGCGACAGCAGCCATTTACAGTGTGTGATCAAACGCTCAGTGTCGGCCGAGAGGTCAGCCTTGAAAGGGGTGACAACGGGCGCCAGCACGCCGCTCATAACATCAGATGTTGTCATGTCCGCTTCTCTCCTAAAATGACCCCGACATCCATAGCGGGGCTTGGCCCGAGAGGCAATGGGCGAGTTTGCCAAGCGCTTTGGCCTCTGGTAGCCATGGCCTATATTCAGGGAGGACGGTATGAACGACGAACGAAAGGGCATGCAGCGTGGGTTGACGGGCTACGGCGACGAAGGCTTCTCACTTTATCTTAGAAAAGCCTTTATCAAGGCTATGGGCTACTCTGATGATGCGCTCGCCCGTCCGGTGGTCGGCATCGCCAATACTTTTTCCGCCTATAATGCGTGCCATGCCAACGTGCCCAATATCGTCGAGGCGCTTAAACGCGGCGTGATGTTGGCCGGCGGCCTGCCGATGGAATTTCCGACAATCTCCTTGCACGAATCATTCTCGTTCCCGACCAGCATGTACCTGCGCAACCTGATGTCCATGGACACCGAGGAGATGATGCGCGCATTACCCATGGATGCCTGCATCATGGTCGGCGGCTGCGACAAGACCGTGCCGGCGCAACTGATGGCGGCTGCGAGCGCCGATGTTCCGGCCATCCAGGTTGTCACCGGTCCGATGCTCTCCGGGACCCACCGTGAGGAAAGAGTAGGTGCTTGCACCGATTGCCGTCGGTTCTGGGGAGAGTACCGAGGTGGGCGCATCGATGAGGACGAGATTAACGAGGTCGAGGGCCGTTTGGTTCCCTCCGCCGGCACTTGCGGCGTTATGGGCACGGCGTCGACCATGGCTTGCATGACCGAAGCGTTGGGCATGATGTTGCCGGGGGGTGCGAGCATACCGGCCGTCGCCGCCGACCGCCTGCGCCATGCCGAAGCCGCTGGCGGGCGCGCCATGAAATTAGCTGAGGAAGGCCTCAAGCCATCCGCCATCATGACGCCCGCGGCATTCGCTAATGCATTTCGGGTGCTGCTGGCTATTGGCGGATCGACCAACGGCATTGTGCACATGACAGCGATTGCCGGCAGGCTTGGCATCGAAGTTGACCTCGAGACTTTCGATGCCATGGGCGCCGAAACACCCGTGCTGGTTGATTTAAAACCCAATGGCGATTACTACATGGACGATCTGCACAAAGCTGGTGGCACCGCGGCGCTGCTGCGCGAATTGAAACCGCTGTTGAATCTCGATTGCATGACCGTCACCGGGCGTACGCTGGGCGAAGAGATAGAAGATCTGCCGCCACGTTTTCCGCAGGATGTAGTTCGTTCCATGTCAAACCCCATTCACTCTGGCGGTAGCATCGCTTATTTGAAGGGCAACCTCGCCGGCAATGGTGCGATCATCAAGCAATCCGCAGGCACACCGAAATTACTGGTTCATTCGGGCCGCGCCGTTGTGTTCGACTCGCTCGAAGACTTGGCGAGCCGCATCGACGACCCTGATCTCGACGTGACTAAGGGTGATGTTCTGGTGCTGCGCAACGGCGGACCGAAAGGCGCGCCGGGCATGCCGGAATCGGGCTACATTCCGATTCCGAAGAAGTTGGCCGAGCAGGGCGTCAAGGATATGGTCCGAATCTCGGATTGCCGCATGAGCGGCACGGCGTTCGGCACTATCGTGCTTCATGCGGACCCGGAAGCTGCCGTTGGCGGCCCGTTGGCGATGGTCGAAAACGGCGATACAATTACCCTGAACGTCCCCGAGCGCCAACTGACCCTCGATATTTCCGTCGACGAGTATGAACGTCGCCGCGCCCGATGGTCGCCGCCGGAGCACACTAAAGCCGACCGGGGTTATCGGAAACTATTCATGGATACTGTCAACCAGGCCGGTGAGGGCGTCGATTTCGATTTTCTTACCCAGCGGCCATTTGTGGATAAAACGCCTTAGCTCCTTGGCGCGGCCAACCGCGACGCTTTACGGGAAG